>NZ_CP049869.1:2177500-2477500 GCF_011300455.1 Sphingomonas piscis | reverse complement strand
GGTCGGGATCGTCCTTTTCCAGCCGGGCGAAGCGCCGCTCCAGCACTTCCTTCATCATGCCGAAATCGTCGTCGGTCTGCGCCGACTTGATGTTGAACTTGCGATAGCTGTTCTTGCGGAAGCCTTCGGGCCCGGCGACGATCATCGCCCCGGTCGCATTGGTGCCCATGATGTGGCTGTTGTCGTAGACCTCGATCCGCTTGGGGACGTCAGGCAGCTCGAACGTGTCGGCCAGCTCGCGGAGCAACTTGCCCTGCGTGGTCGCCTCCGCCATCCGCCGGTCCAGCGCTTCCTCGGCGTTGCGCTTGGCCTGCTCGACCAGCTTGCGGCGCGGCCCGCGCTGCGGCTGCTCCAATGCGACCTTCTTCTCCGCCCGCTCGCCCAGCGCCTCCTCAAGCAATTCGCGATCGGGAAGATCGCGGTCGAGCAGGATTCGCTTGGGCGGCGGCATGTCTTCGTAGAATTGGACCAGGAAGCTCGACAGCACCTCGGCTTCCGGCACGTCGGTGGTGTGAGCCGGGAAGAAGCTGCGGTGTCCCCAGTTCTGCCCACCGCGGATGAAGAAGGCCTGGATGCACATCTGCCCGCCCTTGCAGGCCAGCGCGAAGACATCGCCGTCGCCGAGCCCTTCGGAGTGAACCGTCTGGCTGCCCTGAATGTAGGTCAGCGCCCGAAGCCGGTCACGGTAGACGGCGGCAAGCTCATAGTCCCGCGCCTCGGCCGCCTCGGCCATCAGCTTGCCGAGCCGCGCCTGAACACCCGTCGACTTGCCCGTCAGAAAGCCCTTCGCATCCTCGACCAGCTCGCCATAGGCGTCCGCGTCGATCCGCCCGACGCATGGCGCCGAGCAGCGCTTGATCTGGTAGAGCAGGCAGGGCCGCGCCCGATTCTCAAAATAGCTGTCGGAGCAGCTGCGCAGCAGGAAGAGCTTCTGGAGCGAATTGAGCGTCTGGGTCACCGACCCGGCGCTGGCGAACGGCCCGTAATATTGCCCCTTGATCCGCCGCGCGCCGCGATGCTTCTGCACGCGGGGAAGGCATGGTCCTCACGAAGCAGGATGAAGGGGAAGCTTTTGTCGTCGCGCAGCAGGACATTGTAGGGCGGGCGGAAGCGCTTGATCAGCTGCGCCTCAAGCAGCAGCGCTTCGGCTTCGGTATTGGTCGTGACGATGGTCATCGACCGGGTCTGGCTCACCATCCTCTGCAGCCGCTTGGGCAGCTTGTTGACCTGAGTGTAGTTGGTCACCCGGTTCTTCAGCGCCCGCGCCTTGCCGACGTAGAGCACGTCGCCGCGCGCATCCTGCATCCGGTAGACGCCGGGGCGGACCGGCAGCGTCTTCACCACCTCGCGGATCGCCTTGACGCCACGCTCGAGGTCGGGCGCCTCGCCACCGCCCTGGACGGTGTAGGTCGCATTCTCTTCGTTGAAGCGCTCGGCGGCTCGGGGATGGTCGGGGCGATCAGCCTTGGTCACGATCGTGGATGTAGGCGATTGCCCCTCGCGCTGCCAGTCGCACGGCCTCCGGAATGGCATCGGGGCGAAGGCGACGCGTGTGACTCGGTTGACGTGGATTCGCGGCCGCGCCGAACCTGTCGCTTTCGCCACTTTTCCGAGGGAAAGAGGCACGCGCCCCGGTGTCGCCTTTGGTCGAAGGCCTGGCCCTTGCGAGCAAAAGTGTCGCTTTCGTCAGCTGTTCCTCAAGCAGCCGCGCGCGACGCCGGCTAAGGGCCAGGTCCCAAGCATTGCTGAAGGCCCGCCCGTCCGACCGCTCGCGCAGCCGATAGGCGCTGGCACGGTTCATCCCCGCAGCACCGGCCGCAGCGCGCACATTTCCGGTTCGTTCAAGCGTAGCCAGGAAGATGGCCTGCCGATGGGGCGTCCAGCCGTCCCTTCGACATCGCTCAGGATGGGCGTGAGGCGGGCAGGCTTCGGATTTGCCGGTCATCTGCCATGTTAAGGCACAAAACAGGGCCTGTAGGAAAATCCATTCTGCAGTGGGGTGACGATGTGTCTGCTCGGGGTGGAAAGCCGAGGCCTTTGGAACTCGAAGCTGGAAAACCCGTGCTCGCAGTTCGTCAGGGGCCCGTGAGGAGCAAGGCGACAAGAGTTAAGATGAACGCCAGCGACCACAAGAACAATGCTCTTTCCGAAATACCGCGCCTTTGCTCAAAGGGTTCAGCCTCGAAAGGTTCGGGCGCAACAGTGGGTCGCTTCGGTCGAGAAGGCGGTCTCTTCTTTTCTTTCCCCTTTTCCTGTTTGAGCCGCTGCGCATCATACAGGCGACGCTTCTCGGGGTCGCTCAGAACATCATAAGCCGCGTTGATCTGTTTGGTTCGAGCGGCGTCCTGTTCCCACCCCGCATCCGGGTGATAGCGGCGCATCAAGGCGCGATACGCCCTCTGGATGGCCGCCTGTTCTGCGCTGCTCGAAACCTGGAGAACGGAGTAGAAGTCCTTCTCTTTCACCAGGCGATACTGGCACGTTCGGCAATTGGCTGGGAGCCGGAATCTGCCGGCAGTTTTTCAGGATCGGGGGTATGAACATCCACTTCGGGCCGCAAGCAGACGTAAGCTAACGTCCGCAACGGGTGGAAAGCAGACATGTGCAAATCCGGCGCAGCCTACTAGTAATCTACGGTCCTAGTGCGCTGTTTTCTCCCTTGCTCATCAACGATGATGCGGTCCGTTCGACGTTCCGCGTTCTCCTAAGCTTTGGAGCGACCCTAGCGGCGCTTGCAACGCAGATGGTCGCGATTGATTAGAAGGAGGGCATTGGATTGCTCGTGGCAACAGCGGCGACGGTCTCGGAGCAACATTCGCCGCGAATGACGGCAAGCCCCTTCCGCTACCCTGCTCTTTGCTTCGCAGGTCTACTTGCTGCGCCCAGAAGCCGCCTTAGGCCGCCAAGGAGTTCTCGAGATGAGACTGGAGTCGGGCAATCGCCATGTCCACGTGCGCTCCTATGTCGCCCGGAGCTTCAGCCTGATCCAGCAAGCTGAGAGCCTGCTGAAGCTGTTGAAGGGCATCCGTGCACAGCTGTGACGGTAGAACGTCATTGATCATTGCATGTGGTTCCCGAGCAGAGAAGCGCCGCCTCTACCCCGAATAGTTTGATTAGCAACGTGAACCTTTGGCTCATTGCTCTTCAAGCCCGATTGTTAGGCTCCCCTCAGGCCACCTATCACTCGAAGTTGATTTACGGTTCTCTCCAAAGCGTCCACTTGGGCGCGGATCACACTTCGCAGCTCTTCCCGCACTGCGAATGAGGCTGGCACGCGAAGACCGCCGCCCTCTTCCCGCTCCAGCAGCCCTGCCTTGATGAGGTGCGACACCTTTCTCCGGACTGTTTCTCGATTGATGCCCGTCGCGGCGGCTATCGAGCTAACATTGGGCGCGTTCAGCCGTCCCGCCGGCATGACCGCTTTAAGATTGTGCAACTCCGGTTCCAGCTCGCCCCTGATGAACTTCTCAGCGCCAATTGCCACCACAGCCATGACAATCATCGTTGTGTCAGAGTCACTCGGATCTAGGTCAACTTCCCGAATGACCGACCGCCAATTTTCCATGAGGCGAAGCGTAAGAACGCAGAGCGCGATGACCGTTGGACGGCTCTTCGCTTCCATCTGCTTATCCGACAGAAGCTGCCTCATCGAAAGTTCCTCCACACAGTGCCTTGGTGCACATTATGTGCATCTTAACAGGTCTCGATTGCTTCAACGATGTTATGCTGCATCGCAATAATGTCCCGAATTTCGGATTTTCTTCAGTGACATATCACCGCTCAGTTTCCTCACCCCTGCCTGGCCACTCGATCATAGAGCGAGTGCAGTGCATGATCACCTTCAACAGAAGCAGGCACGCAGCGTTCGGCGGCGGACTGTTCGCCGACCCTGCTTGGGATCTTCTGCTTCAGATCTTCTTGGCCGACCTGTCACATTCCGAACTGAGTGAGGATCGGCTGCTCGGGAGTATTGACGTGCCGAACTCCGTAGCGGTGCGATGGCTTACATCGTTGTCCGAAAGGGGAGATGTGGAGTTCGACAGGGTCGGTGGGCAGCCGTTGGTACGTCTGTCGAAGCGCGGTCGCAACGCTATGGAACAGCTGTTCGATCAATCGCCTGAAAGCCCTTGCTGCTGAGGCCCAGTCGCGTTCAGGTGAACAAACGTGTCTGCACACCGGTACCAGGCTTCCGTTGACTGCAATGGGTCGTATGCAGGCGTTCGCTGAACGTCTCGAATGGGTGGAAAGCGGACATTGGCACCGGTAGGGCACCGGGATGGAACCCTCACCATCAGAGCTTCGGTCCAAGCGGGCAATCCGCAATGCCACTTGGTTTGCGGGAGCGTTCACCGTTGGATGTGCCCTCCTCACAGTGGCCTTGCAATCCGGTTGGTATGGGCGTGCGCAGGATGCCGACCTAACCGCCGCCCTTGCAGGGTTAGGAGCCATTATGCTCGTCGTTATGGTGGCGCTTAAGAGGTTCGTTCTTCCCAAGCCGTAAGAGTTCGCAATGGGTGGGAAGCGGACGTTGACATGTAGACATATCAAACCGGTTGCTTAAGTAAACAGTGAGCATGACAGGCGCTCGCTACTCGGACGAACTCGAACGGGCTTTAGCTCGGCCGGATGCAGACAAGATGATCCAGCAGCTGGACGCCTATGCTGAATATTTCGCGTCCGGCCAAGGTGATTGGCCCGATGAGTTTGCGGACGATTTCGGCGAGATAATCACCTGTCATTTCGATGATCCCGAGAAGGCTTTCGCCTACGTGATAATCGGAGCCTCTCGAACAGATGAACCCGTGTTCCTCGGTCAGCTTGGCTGCGGTCCGCTCGAAGATGTCCTTGAAGACCCGTCGCCCGAGCTGCTTGAACGCATCGTAGCAGAGGCTCGAAAGTCAGCTCGATTCCGTTGGCTACTGAGCCACCCCTTCAAGGTCGCCATTGCTGAAAGAGCTTGGGCGGCGATAGAACAGTTTCGCATCACCGGTCCTCATGAAGAGCCATCGGAAGAGACCCTGCCACCAAAGTAGGCGAGCGTCTGGAAAAGGTGAGAAGCGGAAATTAGCTGCTGGGGCTCACCGGCGTGGGATCTTCGGGCCAGCTCTCCACTGTCAGTTGAGGCGTAATGCGAAACCACCCGCTGCCATAACCTGAGCCGCTACTTTGGGCGTTGACTTCGTAAATCACTCCAACGCGCAGCTTTTTCGGCCTCACATATCCAGAGTGTTCATCGCCGTAGTCGAAAGGCTTGCCTTCAAGCGGTGCGCCATAAAAGACCGGAAAGTCGTTCAGGCATGAACCGGTCTCCTTGTTCTCCCACCAATAGGCACCGCCATTCTTAACTAAGCCTTCGTCGTCGCCCTGCTCAGCCACAGCATTTGGGCCGCTGTCGTCCAAGGATACAGTGATGCCCCTTACGCAATCCGGTGATCGCCCAGACGAGGGATCAACAACGAACGCCAAGCGGCCGTTTATGACAACGGCACGCAGACTGTAGCTGTAGGAGCAGCCACCAAGAGCAGCAGCTAAAACGCACAGCGTTAGGCGCTTGGAGGGCTGCATACCGGAGAGTTTGCCCTCAGGATCGAATGTCCGCAATGGGTCGAAAGCGGACTCTCGGCTGAACGTCCAGAACGGGTGGAAAGCGGACGTGGCACAGCCTTTCTTAGCGATGCGGGCATCCAGGCCAGCAGCAAGGTCGGCGCCTTCCCTCGCCAAGACTCTCGCAACCCCATCGGACGCGCTTGTCCCGCGTCTCGGCTTTCTTCGCTGAGATCACCCAGCAAATCCACTCGTTGCGGGCAAGGGGTGTGATGTCATTCCAGGTAGCAGAAGCAGCTTCGTCCACTATCAGGACGGCTCGCAAGTCGTCAGGAAGTTCGTGAACCACGCCGCCAGGCAATGTTCGCCCATCGCTCATGCTCAATGAATACTGGCACCGCGCGTGTCCGCAATGGGTGGGAAGCGGACGTTGGTTGCTCAGACTCCATTCCAGCCGCACGGGCGAAGCCACCCTTGTCGGAGCAAGGAAAGCTAGGCGGCCGCCCTCGCCTGCTCCTCGTCGGCGAGCATCCATTCCATTGCCGCACGGGCGTGGATCGCGGTGGTGTCGTAGACGGGGAGGACGTTGGCGCGGACGTCGACGGCCATGACCAGCTCGGTGCAGGCGAGCACCACCGCCTGGACCTTCTGCTTCTGAAGTTCGGTGATCAGCGTCTTCAGCTTGCGCTGACTGTCGCGGACCACGCGGCCGCCGGCGAGCTCCTCGTAGATGATCCGGTCGACCTCGGCGCGCCATTCGGCGTTCAGCTCCTGGATGACGATTCCACGCTCTTCGTAGGGGCCGCGCGCCCAGGCTTCGGTCATGGTGAAACGGGTGCCGAGCAGGGCGATGCGGCTGCGGCCGTCCGCCTTCAACCGCTCAGCAGTGATCTCGCGAATGTCGACGATCGGCAGGTCGACAGCGGCGCGCACCGCCTCGACATTCTTGTGCATCGTGTTGGAGGCGAGCAGCAGGCCTTCGGCGCCCGCCGCCTTGAGCCGCGCCGCGGCGCCGGCGATCACCCGGTCGGCGCCGGCCCAATCCCCGCTGCGGTGAAAGCTCGCATAGTCGGCTTCGAAGTCGAGGCTTTCGATCACCAACCGGGCGCTGTGCAGCCCGCCCAGCCGCTGTGCGACGGCCCTGTTGATCTGGTCATAATACATGGCGGTCGACGACCAGCTCGCGCCGCCGATGATGCCCAATTTGCGCAAAACGCTTCCCCTTCCCGCGCTCTTTACCGGCGCTGGGATAACGGAAATTATCCAGCTATCCCAAGCTCTTGACGATTTCCTCGACCATTTTCTTGGCGTCCGCAAGAAGCATCATCGTGTTGTCGCGGTAGAATAGCTCGTTATCCACACCTGCGTAGCCGGCGCCGCCCATCGAGCGCTTGATGAACAGCACGGTGCGGGCCTTTTCAACGTCAAGGACCGGCATGCCGTAGATGGGCGAGCTCTTGTCGGTCTTGGCCGCGGGATTGGTGACGTCGTTGGCGCCGATCACGAAGGCCACGTCGGCCTGCGCGAACTCGCTGTTGATGTCCTCCAGCTCGAACACCTCGTCATAGGGCACGTTGGCCTCGGCGAGCAGCACGTTCATGTGACCGGGCATGCGGCCGGCGACCGGGTGGATGGCATATTTGACCTCCACCCCTTCCTTCTTCAGCAGGTCCGCCATCTCCCGGAGCGCGTGCTGCGCCTGGGCGACGGCCATGCCGTAGCCAGGGACGATGATGACCTTGTCGGCCTGCTTCATCAGGAAGGCGGCGTCCTCGGCCGAGCCGCGTTTGTAGGGGCGATCGATAGCCGCCGCCGCGCCGCCGCTGCTTGCCTCGGCACCGAAGCCGCCGGCGATGACGGAGATGAAGCTGCGGTTCATCGCCCGGCACATGATGTAGGACAGGATCGCACCCGAGGCGCCGACCAGCGCGCCGGTGATGATCATGGCGCTATTGTGAAGCGTGAAGCCCATCGCCGCCGCGGCCCAGCCCGAATAGCTGTTCAGCATGCTGACCACGACCGGCATGTCGGCACCGCCGATCGGGATGATCAGCAGGAAACCGATGGCGAAGCTCAGCGCCATGATGGTCCAGAACACCCAGGCGCTCTGGTCCTGCGTGAAGTAGGCGATCAGCGCGAGGATGGCGACGAGCGTGCCGAGGTTGATGACGTGCCTGAGCGGCAACAGGATCGGCGAGCCCGACATGTTGCCGTTGAGCTTCAGGAAGGCGATGACGGAGCCGGAAAAGGTGATGGCGCCGATCGCGACGCCAAGGCCCATCTCGATGCGGCTGACCGGAAAGATGCTGACGAAGCTGGGGGTGGCGATGGGGGTGATGCGCACCGCAATGCCGAATGCCTCGGGGTTGAGGAAGGCGGCGGCGCCGACGAGGACGGCGGCGAGGCCGACGAGGCTGTGGAAGGCGGCGACCAGCTGCGGCATGGCCGTCATCTGGATCTTGCGCGCCATGACGAGGCCGATGCCGCCTCCGATAAGAATGGCGCCGACGATCTCCGGCAGCGAGGCAATGTCATGGATTGCCAACGTGGTCGCGACCGCAATCGCCATTCCGGCCATGCCGAAATTGTTGCCCCGCCGGCTGCTTTCCGGACTGGAGAGCCCGCGCAGGGCGAGGATGAAGCAGACGCCTGCGATGAGATAGGCGAGCAGGACCCAGGAGGGCTGCGCGTGCGCGGCTTCGGGCAAGGCGGGGCTCACTTCCGCCCCTCCTTCTTCTTATACATTGCGAGCATGCGCTGCGTCACCGCGAAGCCGCCGAAGATGTTGACGCTTGCCAAGGCCACTGCCAGCAGCCCCAGCCACTTCGAACTGGCGCTTCCCGCCGCCGCCGCCGCGATCAGCGCACCGACGATGATCACCGAGGAGATGGCGTTGGTCACCGCCATCAAGGGCGTGTGCAGCGCCGGGGTCACCGACCAGACCACGAAATAGCCGACGAAGCAGGCCAGAACGAAGATCGACAGGATCGAGATGAAATCCATCAGTTCGCCATCCTTTGGCAATGGGCAGGGCTTAGGTTCTCAATTGTCTCGGGCTTTGGCGCACCATGCGCGACGTTAAGCACGTCCGCCATCCTCCGTCGCACCGCCATGTGGAACCGTCCAGCGCACGCCGCGACAATGCACAAAAGCGATGCGGTAGGACAGAGGAAAGCGTGAGGTCCTCACAATCGAGCGAGAAACCGACGTCAACCCCATCACGGTTTCCAATTTAATAACCTTTCATCGGCATGGCGGATCGGAAGCGACAGCACGGAGCGTCCAGTTGCCCTGGCGAAAGAAGGACAAGGTTCGGCAATCCCCGGTCAGGCTGCTCGCCTGGGCGGCACTGTTCGGCTTTCTGATCGGTGTCGTCGGCATCGGCCAGATCGTGGACGACCAGCTTAGGATCGGCCGCAACAAGCTCCACAGCCATCCCGCATCGGGCGACATCGTCTTCGTCCGCATCGACGACAGCTCGCTTGCTCAGGTCGGCCGCTGGCCGTGGAAGCGGAGTGTTCACGGGCAGTTGGTGGACAAGCTGACCGCGGCTGGCGCCAATCGCATTCTGTTCGATGTTACTTTCGACGCGGAAAGCGACGTTGCCGAAGATCAAGCGCTCGCGTCCGCAGTTCGGCGATCCGGCAAAGTCTTCCTGCCAGTTCGCGGACTGTGGGATGCCATTGGCAAGAAGGGAGAACTGACCGGGCCGACCCCTCTGCTCATGGTAGGAACGGGGCTTCACTTCATTGGCGTTGAATATAATTATCAGAACGCCGTCTGGCATTTGCCGACAAATGTCCCGTTCAAGGGGCAAAATATCCCGTCCCTTGCCTCACGACTTGCGCGCGTGCCGTCAGCAGAAACCGGTGCTGACTTCCCGATCGACTACTCGATCGACCCGAAGAGTGTCCCAACCCTTGCTGCCGTCGATGTGCTGAACGGCCGCCTGCCCCAGGGTGCGCTACGCGGAAAGGACGTGGTAATTGGTGCCGATGCGTCTTCGTTGGGAGATCGCTTCTTCATCCCCGGCATGGGGCAGATGGCCGGAGCCTATATCCAGATCCTGGGTGGGGAAACGCTGAAGTCAGGAACGCCCATCTCAGTCGGATGGCTCGGGTGCTTTGCTGCCTGCTTCTTGATTTGTGCGACCGCAGTACTCACTCGTTCGCGGAAACAGCAAATCATCATTCTCGGCAGCGCGACAGTGGCCGTAATTTTCGTTCCCGCGGCTCTGGAAGCGAGGCTCATCTTCGTCGATATCGCTCCAAGCCTCTTCTTGCTTGCGACAATCTGGGGCACGCTGACATGGCGTCACTTCAAGAGTGACGGTCTTAAGAATCACGTGTCGGACCTCCCAAACCTGAACGCAATCCGTTCATCAGCCGTTTCGCGCGAGCAAGCACTGGTCGTCGCCCGATTCCTCAACTACGCGGACGTCGTCTCGACCTTACCTGCAAGCTCTGAACGCAACCTGGTCGAACAGATCGTATCGCGATTGACGGTCGGGTCGGGAAACAAAATCATCTACCATGGCGACGGCGGCATCTTCGCCTGGTTCGAGCCCGCACAATTGTCGTTCGGCGACCATATCGACGCGTTATATTCGATGTTTCGGAATCCCGTGCGCGTGGGCGACGTCCAGATCGACCTTCAAGTCTGTTTCGGGATCGAGCTTGGCAGCGACCGTTCGGTTCCGAATCGCCTCGCCAGCGCGCTCGCGGCAGCGGAGGACGCGTCGCATCACGGTCACCGCTGGAAGGTTCACGATCCGGAAAATATGCAGGATGCAAAATGGCGCCTGTCGATCCTAAGCAAGCTCGATCAAGCCATCGATAATGGCGAAGTCTGGGTGGCCTATCAGCCCAAGCTGGACCTCCGGACGCGCCACATCATCGGCGCGGAGGCGCTGGCACGATGGAACCATCCGGAAAAAGGCCCGATCGCAGCTACCGAGTTCATCCCGGCGGCTGAACAGAACAATCGCATCGGCAAGCTGACGGATTTCGTCTTGGATCAGGCGGTTGCGGCCGCGGCTCGGGTGAATGGAGCGGGGCGTCCCTTTCATATGGCGGTGAACCTGTCCGCCCGCCTGTTGGACGACAAGGACCTGAAGTCCCGCCTTTCCGCGATCCTGCTTAAACATCTGCTCGATCCCGAGCTGCTTACTCTAGAACTCACCGAAACATCGGCCATCGGTAGCCGCGACTCGCTTAAGGTCCTGAGCGAACTTCGAGACATCGGCGTCAACATTTCAATCGACGACTATGGCACCGGCATGTCCACGCTCGACTATCTGAAGAAGATTCCCGCAAGCGAAATCAAGATCGATCAGAGCTTCATTCGTGGAATAACGGAGAGCCGAAGCGACAAGGTGATGGTTCAGTCCACCATCGCGCTTGCCCATTCGCTCAATCGAACCGTCGTGGCGGAAGGGGTTGAGACCCAGGAAGTGCTCGACGCTCTCGTCCAGATGAAATGCGATGTCGCTCAAGGCTTTATCATCGGCAGGCCAATGAGCTTCGATAGTTTAAGACGCCGCCTAATCATCGATCAAAGGCGATCGGTTGCGTAGAAATACTTAACGTCTTGCTAACCATTCTTATTAAGGTTAACGTCCCTCGACTGCCGAATCGCAGTTGAAAAGGGGACGGACAGATGTCGAAGAAGATCCATACCCGCTGGGCATTTTGGAATTGGTGGGGCGGTTCGGGCACCGGCAATACCGGAGTCGGTGGCTGAGCCAGACCAACCCGGCCCAACCAGCCGGTTAAGAAACGAAGCCGTCCGCAGCCGCGGGCGGCTTTTTTCATTGCAGCGGTTTTGGCGCCGCAACGTTGGTTGCCCGACATGATCCGGCAGCATCTCAACACCATCACCATCACCGCCCGTGAACAGGGTCTCCACGAGATCAGCGACGAGATCGAGGCATGGCTCGACACGTCGGGGATAGCGACCGGCCTGCTTACCATCTTCTGCAAGCATACGTCCGCATCCTTGCTGATCCAGGAGAATGCGGCGCCGGCGGCCAAGCGGGACGTGGAAGATTATTTCGCGCGGATCGCGCCCGAAAGCGCCACCGACTACAGCCATAACGACGAAGGTCTGGACGACATGCCGGCCCATCTGCGCACGGCACTGACCCAGACAAGCCTTTCAGTCCCGGTCCGGCATGGCCGGATGACCCTGGGCACCTGGCAGGGCATCTACCTTTTCGAGCATCGGCGTCGGCCGCAGCGCCGGACCCTGATGCTTCACCTCATCGGCGATTAGCCGCTCAGCGACGAAGCACGCCTTTCGCGAGCAGCTTCTGAATGCCCGGCAGGTCGGAGCCGCGGCCGATCTTGATCTCCAGCGGCTCATGAGTGCTGCTGATCCAGATCTTGAGGTCGGCGTCGAGATCGAAGGTGCCGGCGGTCTCGATACTGTAGCGGACGATCGACCGGTAGGGGATGCTGGTGACCTCCACCTTTTTGCCGGTCAGTCCCTGGATGTTGATCAGGCACAGCCGGTCGCCGGTGAGGAAAACGACGTCGCGAATGGTCTTGAATGCCGCGAGGATGCGCTCGTCATCAAGGAGCAACGCGCCATATTTCTTGTCGATGTCGGAGACGTCGACTTCGGTCGCCGCGAAAAAGCCCATCCTAGCTGGCCAGTCTCTCGTGAACGATCTTGCCGCCGTGCGTCAGGCAGATGCCACGCACGATCTCATCCTCGTCGGGAAGCACGGGCGCGCCGGCATCCTTGTCCCAAAAGGCGCTGAGGAAGTTGAACAGGTTGCGGGCGAACAGGGCCGAGGAGTCCGCCGGAAGGCTGCGTGCCAGGTTGGACGCACCGATGACCTTGACGCCGTGGATTTCCGTCAGCTGATCGGCACGGCAACCTTCGACATTGCCGCCCGCGCCGGCCGCCAGATCGATGATGACGCTGCCGGGCCGCATGGTGGCAAGCTGCGCATCGCTGACCAGCCGCGGCGCGGGACGGCCGGGGATCAAGGCGGTGGTGATGACGATGTCCTGCTTGGCGATGTGGCTGGAGACGAGCTCGGCCTGCGCCTTCTTATACTCGTCGGACATTTCGCCGGCATAACCGCCCTGCCCTTCGCCCTCGATACCGGCGACATTCTCGACGAAGATCGCCTTGGCGCCGAGCGATTGGATCTGCTCCTTCGTGGCGGAACGGACGTCGGTGGCGCTGACCTGCGCCCCCATGCGGCGGGCGGTTGCGATCGCCTGAAGTCCGGCAACGCCGACGCCCATGACGAAGACCTTGGCGGGGCTGACGGTGCCGGCGGCGGTCATCATCATCGGAAAGGCGCGGCCGTAGGCCGCGGCGGCGTCGACCACTGCCTTGTAGCCGGCCAGGTTGGACTGCGACGACAAAATGTCCATCGACTGCGCGCGGGTGATGCGCGGCATCCATTCCATCGCGAATGCGTCGAGGCCCGCGCCCGCATAGCCCTGAACGGCCTCCGATCTGCCCGCGGGATCCAGCGCGCCGATCAGCAGCGCGCCTGGTGCCCCACCCGCAAGACCCGACGGGTCGGGACCCGCAACGCACAAGATGATGCCCGCGCCATTGAGGATGTCGGCACGGCTGCCGAGCGAAGCGCCGGCGGCGGCGAATTCGTCATCGGAAATGGAAGCCGAGGCGCCTGCCCCGCTTTCCACCGCAACGTCGGCGCCAAGGCCGACGAACTTCTTCACGGTCTCCGGGATGGCGGCGCAGCGAGACTCGCCCGGCGCCATTTCCTTGAGGACCGCGATCTTCATTGCCGCCGAGATCAGGAGATGACGAGAAAGACGACGATGAACCCGATCACCGCCGAAATGATCGCCCCCCACTTCAGCATGGCCGTGAACTTCGAATAGTCACGGACATGCGCTTCCATGTCGTTGCCGTGACCTTGTGCCGTGGAATGGTCGACCGCCATTTGATCCCCTTCGTTGAACGATTTCCCAAGCCCATACCAAGGCTGGCGGCGCTGCCCAAGCCCTTAAGCGGGCTTTTACGACTGCCGGCCTATGCGTGAGCGTCAAGGGAGCTGAACGTCATCATGGCTGAGCAAAAGATCCGGTCACTGCTGCTGGTCGATTCCGACGCGGACGAACGCCGGCTGGTTGCTGCCATCGCGACGCGGGCGGGATGGAGCGTCGTCAACGCAGCCGATGCGGACGTGGCGGTGACTCTTCTTCAGGGACCCTACGGTCGTGACATTCAGGCGGTGCTGATCGGCAATTGGCAGCCGGAGACCGGACCGGGGCTGATCGACACGCTTCGCGACAAAAGGCCCAATCTGCCGACGATCATCCTGTCGTCGGGCGATTCGGTCAGCATCGCTGTTGAAGCGATGCGCGCCGGCGCCTCCGACTTCCTGACTCGGCCGGTTGCGCCCGAACGGCTGCTCGAAGCGCTTGCCGCCAATGCCGATCGTCGTCGGGGTGCGGGCGAACTGGCGCCGATGGCGGAGAAGATTGCGCCGTCCCTGTCGCTCGAACAACTGATCGGTTCCGGGCCGGAGTTCCGCGCGGCACTGGCGCAAGCCGCAAAGGCTGCGCGCAGCCGCCTTCCCATCCTGATCGTCGGCGAGGCGGGGACCGGCAAGGAAACGTTCGCTCGGGCCATTCACGCCGCGAGCCTGCGATCGCGCGGGCCGCTCGTCGTCGTGGACTGCAAGGCGATCCCTGCCAACATCATCGACAGCGAGTTGTTCGGGCACGAAAAAGGCGCCTTTCCCGGCGCGTTCGACTCCAAGGTCGGCAAGCTGGTTCGGGCCGATGGTGGAACCCTATTGCTCGATGATATCACCGCCATGCCGCCGGAAACGCAGCAGCGGCTCGACCGCGTCCTTGCGACCGGTGAAGTGAGGCCGGTGGGCTGCAACGGTAGCTACTCCATCGACGTCCGCGTGATCGCCACCGCAGGCCGCCGCTTGCCCGAACAATTCGACGAGGGGCTCGCCGAACGGATCACCGCAACGACGGTCGTCATTCCGCCGCTGCGTGAGCGGAGCGAGGACATTCCCTCTCTGTCGCGCCACCTGCTCAGCCGCTTCTCGGAGCAACTGGGTCTCCAGCCGGTGTTGATCGGCAATGACGCGCTTGCCTTGCTGATGCGCTACGGTTGGCCGGGCAACGTCCGTCAGCTTGCCGGCGTGCTGTTCCGGGCGGCACTGCAATGCGAGGGAACCTCGCTTGCCGCCCAGCACTTCCCGCACATCGAGATGCAGTCGCGGTTCAATAATCGTGCGACCGATATAGCTCCAAGCCTCAGCGAGAACCGAAGCGAAGCGGCGTTGACCGGCAATCCGGCAGTCACCTTGTTCCAAAGCGACGGGCACATCCGGCAGATGGAAGATATCGAAGCGGACATCATCCGCCTCGCCATCGGCCATTACCGCGGGCGCATGACAGAGGTCGCGCGCCGCTTGGGGATCGGCCGGTCGACCCTGTACCGCAAGCTTGGCGAAATCGGGATCGACACCGCCGCCTGACGCTTTAGCCTCGCGCGCCATGCGATGGACGTTGCTCCTGGCCGTGCTCCTGCTTCCCGGCTGCTCGCGGAGTCGGCCGGTGCAGCAGCCTGTATCGGCCTGCGAGTCACAAAGCTTCGAGGGCGATAGCTTCACCGTTTGCGCAGCCGGTCGTGGAGGAGTCGAGGTTCGACACGGCCTTCGGTCGTTTGCTGCGCTGCAATCCGGCCTTGGCGCAAGTGCCGACCGGGTTTCCTTCGCCATGAACGCGGGCATGTTCGACGATGCCGGGCGGCCAATCGGCCTGCTGGTGGAGAATGGCCGGCAGGTTCACGCCATCAACCTGAAGGAAGGCGGTGGCAACTTCCACCTCATGCCCAATGGAGTCTTCCTGGTCCGCGACGACGGCTCCATGGCCGTGGTGACGAGCAGGGACTACGTTCCTTCGAAGGCCGTACGCTTCGCAACCCAGTCGGGACCGATGCTGGTGATCGGCGGCAAGCTGCACCCGCGATTCGATGCCGACGGCACCTCGCGCTACGTTCGCAACGGTGTTGGCGTGCGTGGTGACGGCGTTGCCCTGTTCGTCATAAGCGAGCAGGTCGTGTCGTTCGGCAAGTTCGCACGCTTCTTCCGCGATGCGCTGAAAACGCCCAACGCGCTTTACTTCGACGGGTCGGTAAGCTCGCTGTGGGACCCGGCGAACGGCCGCATGGACAGCTTCACCGAACTTGGGCCGATGGTCGTCGCCTTCAGAAGCGCGGCGTCAGCGCCTGATCGCGGAGCCCGCGCCAGACCTTGAGAGCCTGAACAGTCTCCGGCACGTCGTGCACCCGGACGATCTGCGCACCTTGTTCGACAGCCTTCAGCGCAAATGCGATGCTGCCGCCAAGCCGTTCGGTCGCCGGCGCTTCGCCCGACAGTGCGCCGATAGTTCGTTTCCGGCTGGCGCCGAGAACGATCGGACAGCCAAGGCCGTGGAAGATGGCGAGGCCGTTCATCAATTCGAGATTGTGGGCGACATTCTTGCCGAAGCCGAAGCCCGGGTCGATCAGGATGCGGGAGCGGTCGATCCCCGCCTCCTCCGCCGCGGCAATCCGCTCTTCCAGCCAGAGATAGACCTCAACCAGCACGTCCGCGTAGCGCGGGTCCTGCTGCATCGTCTCCGGCTGCCCCTGATGGTGCATCAGGATCACCGGCACGTCGACGGCGGACAACGTCGCCGCCGCATCGGGATCGTAGGTCAGGGCCGACACGTCGTTGATGATCCGCGCGCCTGCCGCGACGCTGTCGCGCATGACGGCCGCCTTGCGGGTATCGACCGACACGGCGGTTCCACCAGAGGCGAGCTGACGCACGATCGGGATCACGCGCTCAAGCTCATCGCCTTCCCACACGGGCTTGGCACCGGGCCGGGTGGATTCCCCCCGACGTCGATGATTGCGGCGCCTTGCGCGCTCATGTCGGCCCCCGCCAGCGCGGCCGCACCCGCATCGGCGTAGCTGCCGCCGTCCGAGAAACTGTCGGGCGTGGCGTTGACGATGCCCATGACCTGTGGCTGGTCGAGGCGGATCGTCCGCTCGCCCAATTGCAGCGCATCTCGCGGCGAGGTGAGCCGCTGCCAGGCGAGGGCTGCGTCTTCTGGCATGGAGTCGAGTGTGTCGTAAAGCCGTTCGACGCCGATCAGTTCGGTGCCGGTGCGGCGGCTTCCGTCCCAAGTGATTACCTCAACGGCGGAAAAGAAGGTCAGCCCACCCGCGAGCCGCGCGACCTTGCCGTCATGGCCGAAGGGCGCATCGACGAAAGCGGTCGGTCGAAGGAAGGTCCGTGTGGTCATTCGCAAACTTTCGATCATCCTGAGCGCAGTCGAAGGGCGCTGGCAAGGCGTTGGTGCGAGGCGCCCTTCGCTTCGCTCGGGACGAACGTCGCCTAGAGTTTCTGAAGATGCCGCTGGCGGAGCGTGTCGATGGGAAGCAGCGCGCCATCTTCCTCGACGTGCCAGAAGGTCCAGCCATTGCAGGACGGCGCTCCCTGGAGCGCGGCACCGACCTTGTGAATGGAGCCAATCTGTCCATCGCAATCGAGCGATCCGTCGGCGCAAACCTTGGCCGACCAGCGGCGCTTGCTGTCGGTGAGCAGGCTCCCGGGGGCGACATAGCCGCTTTCGACCAGCAGGCCGAATGCCACGCGGGGCTGGCTGCGCTTGTCGGCGACGACCTGCATCGCGCTTTCGTCAAGCGGCAGGGTCGAAGCGATCCGCTCGCTGGCGACCTTTACGTAGGACGTCTCCCGCTCGATCCCGATCCAGCGGCGGCCGAGGCGGCGCGCCACCGCGCCGGTGGTTCCGGTGCCGAAGAAAGGATCGAGCACGACGTCGCCCGGCTTCGTGCAGGCGAGCAGGATACGGTAGAGCAAGGCCTCCGGCTTTTGCGTCGGGTGCGCCTTGGCGCCAGCATCGTCCTTGACCCGTTCGGACCCGCTGCAGATCGGCAGCACCCAGTCGCTGCGCATCTGCAGATCGTCGTTCAGCGCCTTCATGGCGCGATAGTTGAAGGTGTAGCGCGCCTTTTCGTCCTTGGCGCACCACAGCAAGGTCTCATGCGCATTGGTAAAGCGGGTGCCACGGAAGTTGGGCATCGGGTTCGACTTGCGCCAGACGATGTCGTTCAGGATCCAGAACTCCGCATCCTGGAGCAGCGAGCCGACGCGATAGATGTTGTGGTAGCTGCCGATCACCCAGATGGTGCCGTCGTCCTTGAGGATGCGGCGGGCCTGTTCCAGCCATTCGCGGGTAAAATCGTCATAAGCGGCAAGGCTGTCGAACTTGTCCCAATCGTCGTCGCAGGCATCGACACGGCCGCCTTCGGGCCGGAACAGCTCCCCGCCCAACTGGAGATTATAGGGCGGGTCGGCGAAGATCATGTCGACCGACTTGTCCGGCAGCCGCGCCATTTCGGCGATGCAGTCGCCCTGGAGAATGGTATCGAGCGGCAGCTCGCGCTTGACCGGCTGTCGGGGACGGCGCGCAACCGTCTGGTCTTCCGCGATACGGGCGAGAAGGTTCATGTGATTGCGTCGTCCCCCAGTTGGACGCGCAGGGTGAGTCCAGCCGGACTCCGGGTCAAGCAGGCGCGCTGCTGCGGCTGCGAAGAGCGGGTGCGAACGTAAGGAGTCCATGTCCGTCCGAACGCAAGATGTTGAGTCTTGCGGGGGTAGTCGGACTCAATCCGTGGTGGTGTGACTCAAAGGACTCGCGTGCCGCTTTTCTATTCGGCGGCGACGGCAGTGAACTCCAGATCGCCCTGGGATTGGCGGGCGATCAGCTCACGAACCGGTGCGAAGCTGCGGCGATGGAGCGGTGTGACCCCCTGAGTTTCGAGGCCACGATAGTGCTCCGGCGTGCCGTAACCGCGGTTGGTTTCCCAGCCGTAGCCCGGATAGGTCCGGGCATGCTCGGCCATGATCCGGTCGCGAGTAACCTTGGCAATGATCGACGCGGCGGCGATCGAGCGGCACTTGGCATCCCCGCCGACGATCGCCTTGGACGGCCGCTGCCAGCGCGGAGTGGCGTTGCCGTCGACCAGCACCCAGGCCGGCTCAAGCCCGAGCGCTTCGACCGCGCGGCTCATCGCCAGCATCCGCGCCCAATAGATGTTGATGCTGTCGATCTCCTCGACGGACGCGATACCAACCCCGATCACAGCACCATAGGCGTGGAGGCGCTTGAAGAGGCTTTCGCGTTCCTTGAGATCGAGGTTCTTGCTGTCGTCGATGCCGTAGGGAAAGCGGTCCCGGTCAAGAATGACCGCGGCGGCGACCACCGGCCCGGCAAGCGGCGCGCATCCAGCCTCGTCGACGCCGGCAAGCGGCTGCGGGAACGGAAGCTCGAGTTTGAAACATGGCCGCTTCATGGTGCGCCCAAGCTTATGCCGGGCCGCGCCAAGCCGCTAGAAGCTTTACGAATTTCCTGTGGATTCTTCGTCGATCCTCCAGGGCGGGAAGCGGCGGGACTCGCCGGCCTTGTAGAGGAAGACGATATTGCCGTCGGGATCGCGAAGACGCGCTTCGCGCCACATCCACGGCTGGTTGCGAGGCCCATGCTCGAACGCGAGCCCGCCGCGCGCCATTTGCTCCACCCGCGTGTCGAGATCGTCGCACTCGAGGTAGATGGCGGTTGTCGCGGCGATCGTTTCTTCAGGGTCGATCTGCACCGACAAGGTGACTCCGCCGGCCGTCTCGAAGCGGGCATAGTCGGGCGCGTTGGCGACGATCTGCTTCAGCCCTAGCCGGCGGTAGAACTCCACCGACTTGTCGTAATTCGTTCCGGTGACGGTAACCTGGTTCAGCCGTGGGCCATCGCCGACGTCGAGGCGCACCCTGCCCTGCCCGACAGGTCCAGCCCCTTCTCCCAACCCCGGTGCTTCGCGAAGCGCGATCCGCACGAAATCGCGGGCGCGGCCGACCGCTTCGGACAGCGAATTGCCCTGGCCGAGGAACAAGGCGATGGCGCTCGCCAGCGTGCAGCCGGTGCCATGCGTGCTCCTGGTCTCGATCCGCTGCCCCTGCCAGCTGGTCATATTGTCTTCTTCGATGAGGGCGTCGGCCAGCGCGTCGCCCTCGTCATGGCCGCCCTTGATCAGCACCGCGCAGCGATGGTCGGAGACGAGGTGGAGCGCGGCGGCGACCGGATCCTCGTCGCGGGCGAGGCGATGAAGCTCGGGCATGTTGGGGGTGACGAGGGTGGCGACGTCCATCAGCTTGCCGAATGCGTTCACCGTTGCGTCGTCGGCCAGCTCGGACCCGCTGGTCGCCACCATTACGGGATCGAAGATGATCGGGAGGTCGGGCTGCTGCTCCCGCAAGGCAGCGAGCCGGAGCGCGATTTGTTCGGCGGCGAACGGGCTGCCGATCATGCCGATCTTCACGGCGTCGACGCCGATGTCCGATGCCACCGCGTCGATCTGAGCGAGGATGGTCTCGGCCGGTACCGGGTGGATTGCCGTCACGCCCTGCGTGTTCTGGGCCGTGATGGCGGTGATCGCCGTCATTGCGTGTCCGCCGAGCATAGTGACAGTCTTGATGTCGGCCTGGATGCCCGCGCCGCCACCGGAATCCGACCCGGCGATGATGAGGATTCGAGGGCTGAGGTCCGGCATGAAGGTCCGCTTATCAGACAATCGTTAAGCGGCCGCCACCGCATCGCAGATGTCGTCCACCAGGCGCTCGACCAGCTGCGGGTCGTCGCCTTCGGCCATGACGCGGATCAGCGGCTCGGTGCCCGATTTTCGAATGACGAGGCGGCCGCGGCCGTCGAGTTCGGCTTCGGCATTCGCAATACGGCGCTTGACGGCGTCGGTGTCCAAGGGCGCCCCGCCGGTGAAGCGGACATTCTTCAGCAATTGCGGCACGGGTTCGAACTGGCGGAGTGTCTCGCTTGCCGGCCTGCCCCCTTCCACCAGCGCAGCGAGGACCTGAAGCCCGGCAACAAGGCCGTCGCCGGTGGTCGCATAATCGGTGAGGATGATGTGGCCCGATTGCTCGCCGCCCACGTTGGCGCCGGACTTGCGCATTTCCTCGAGGACATAGCGGTCGCCGACCTGCGCGCGCTTCATTCCGATGCCTTCCGCCTTCAGCCTCCGTTCGAGACCCAGGTTGGACATAACGGTGGCGACGAGATCGCCGCGCAACACGCCGCGACGGCGATAGTCGATCGCGATCAGCGCCATTAGCTGGTCGCCGTCCACCAGTTGGCCTTTCTCGTCGACGACGATCAGGCGGTCGGCATCGCCATCGAGTGCCAGGCCGATGTGAGCGCCGCTCGCGACTACCGTCTCTTGTAGGGTCTGGGGGTGCGTAGAGCCGCAGCGATCGTTGATGTTCGTGCCGTTGGGCGTCACGCCGAGCGCAACGACGTCGGCCCCAAGCTCCCACAGTGCTGAGGGCGCGACCTGATAGGCTGCACCATTGGCGCAATCGACCACCACTTTCAGGCCATCGAGCCGCTGGTCATCCGGGAAGGTCGACTTGGCGAAGTGGATGTAGCGGCCCCGGGCATCGTCGATGCGCTTGGCGCGGCCGATCTTGTCGGCGGGCACAAGCTCCGGCTCCTCCGACAGGCGCTTCTCGATGGCGAGTTCATCCTCGTCGCTGAGCTTGTAGCCGTCCGGACCGAACAGCTTGATGCCATTGTCGGCGAACGGATTGTGCGAGGCGGAGATCATCACGCCGAGATCGGCGCGCATCGACTGAGTAAGCATCGCCACGGCCGGTGTCGGCATCGGCCCCAGGAGCACCACGTCCATGCCAACGCTTGTAAAACCGGCGACCAGGGCCGATTCCATCATGTAGCCCGAAAGCCGTGTATCCTTGCCGATCACCACCCGGTGGCGGTGGTCGCCGCGGAGGAAGTGGGCACCGGCCGCCTGGCCGACCTTGAGGGCGGTGGCGGCGGTCATCGGTTCACTGTTGGTAAGGCCGCGGATGCCGTCGGTGCCGAAGAATTTGCGCTTCATCGGACGTTCTTAGCGTTTAAGCGACCAAGCGCCAGATGCTGACCGGCAGCGGATGCAGCCAGGTCGCAAGCAAGTAGAGCAACGTCCCGCCCACGAGAGCGACCGTTCCCGGATAGGCAATGCCGCGCGCAAAGGGGACGAAGGCGGTCTGGGCCGACCAGTCGTGCCAGCGTTCGCCGATCAGGCGCCGCTTCTTGGCGTCTTGCCCAACCGATCCGCCGAGCGCGAGCAGTAGCATCGAGGCATCGAGCACCAGCGCCTTGGGCGTGGCGATCACCACCGCGTGAACCACGGCCCAAATTGCAAAGGACCACATCATGGGGTGACGCGTCAGCCGAAGGACGCCGGCGGGCCGGTCGGCCATGGGTGCGCCGGGAAGCGCCGGGTTCCTTACGAAGCTGCCCGCCAGCAGCACGCTTGCGAACCACATCAGGATCTCGGCGGACACCCAGGCCCATTCTCCCGCCGACCAGACCGGCTCCTGCCGGCCGAGACCACGGTAGGCCCAGATCATGCCGGCGAAGAAGATGAGCGAAATGAGGCTGTAGACGCCCTGGAATCCGCGCTCCCCAAGCCGCTCCACCATTGCCGAGCGCAAGGGATGCGACATGGCGAAGTGAGAGCCGACGAACGCCGCGGCAAACAGAATCAGCAACAGCATAGATCACCCCCCGGTTCGGCGGCCTGCCTTAACCCAGAGCAAGCCGCCGCACGAGAGGCGATCAGATCCGCGGCGGATTTCCGTCGGGTCGCGTCTCGCTCTTGGGGCCCATGCCGGGTGCGGCAGGCTCTGCCAGCTGAGCCTGCCCCGCGAGATCCTCACTCTTGAGCTGATCGAGATGCATCAGCTTCGTGATGCCCCAACTGACCGGCAAAGCGATGATGCCCACCACGATCACCGCCCAGCCGATCGTCGAATAGACTTCCAGAACCCGGTCGACACCGACCCCCTCGCCCCGGTCGCCTGAGCGATCTTGGCCGCAAGGAAATTACCACCGGCGGTGGCGAGGAACCAGGTTCCCATCATCAGGCCAACCATTGCACCTGTAGACAGCCGGGTCATGCTCGACAGTCCGACGGGCGAGAAGCAGAGTTCGGCCATCGAGTGGAAGAGATAAAGCAGGATGACGAAGATCATGGATGTCATCTGCCCATTCTCGCCCGCACCCGCGACGAGGATCAGGAAGCCGAGTCCGATCTGAATCAGTCCGAATGCGAACTTCATCGCGGCGCTTGGCTCAAGGCCGCGCTTGCCGAGCAGGGTCCAAAGGGCGCCGAACACCGGTGCCAGCGTGATGATCCAGAAACTGTTCACCGACTGGAACCAGGAGGCCGGCATCTCCCATCCGAACAGATGACGGTCCACGCGTTCGTCCGTGAAGACGTTCAACGATGAGCCCGCCTGCTCGAACAGCGCCCAGAACAATGGCGACAGCCCGATCAGGTAAAGAGCGGCGAAGATGCGATGCCGTTCGATTCTTGGCAGCACAAACACCGACCGCCACAGAATGTAGCCGACGGTTAAAAGCGCGAAGCCGCCGAGACCGAAGCCGACAATGGTGTCGTCCCGAACGAGCAGCCATGCCACACCGACGCCGATCACCGCGCTGACGTAGATGATCCACTCTTGCGACAGGCCAAGGGCGGTTCGTGCTTTCAGCCGGACGGGGTCCACCGGGCGGCCGGCGTCGTGCAGTTCCGGCTGAAACAGGACAAAGACGACGAGGCCGAGCAGCATGCCGATACCGGCGGCGCCGAAGCCGTAGGACCATCCGACCCGCTCCCCAAGATAACCGACCAGGATCGGTCCGAGGAAGGCGCCGAGATTGATGCCCATGTAGAAGATGGAGAAGCCGCCATCTCGCCGGGTGTCGTCGCGCGGGTAGAGGTGGCCGACGAGAACCGAGATGTTCGCCTTAAGGAAGCCGGTGCCGATGATGATGAAGGCAAGGCCAAGGTAGAAGCCGTTGAGATAGCCTCCCTGGGCGCCGGTCGGACCTTCCATCAAGGCGATCGCCAAATGCCCGATCGAGATGAAGACACCCCCGGCCAGCACCGCCTTTCGAGCGCCGAGAAAGCGGTCCGCGAGATACCCGCCGATCACCGGGGTGATATATACCAGCGACGTGTAGGCGCCGTAGACGGCGTAGGCAGGCTTCTCATCGAACAGGAAGTGTTTGGTCAGGTAGAAGACCAGGATGGCGCGCATGCCGTAATAGGAAAATCGCTCCCACATTTCGGCGAAGAACAGCATGAAAAGGCCGCGGGGATGACCAAGGAAGGTCTTCCTCTCCGCTGGCACAACGGGGTGAGTGGTTGCCACGAATTGCTCCATTGACTGCCGGTCGGACCGGCGCCGTATCTATGTCGACGAGCGTAACGCATTGACGCTGCAAAGGAAGCCGATTGTTGCCGAGGTGACGCGCCGCTATGGCGCCGGTCGATGCTCAACGACCGTTCATCGATCCTCACCCTGCTCCAGACCCGCCGCTCGGGAAAGCCGCGCGAAATGGTGGGGCCGGGCCCCGACGAAGAGGAGATGGCGCAAATCCTGACCGCCGCAGCCCGCGTCCCGGACCACGGCAAGCTCTTCCCGTGGCGCTTCGTCACCGTTGCCGACGATCAACGCGACGCGCTTGCCCTGCTGTTCCGGCAGGCATTGTCCGAGGAAGACCCGTGCGCCACGCCCGCGCACCACGAGGCCGCGGACCAATATGCACGCTTCGGCGGTTCGCTGGTGGTCCTCGTCTCCGCACCCGTACAGGGGCACAAGATTCCGGTGTGGGAGCAGGAATTGTCCTGCGGTGCGGCCGCCATGAACCTGCTGACCGCGGCCCACGCCTTGGGCTTCGTCGCCGGCTGGATCACCGGATGGCAGTCCTATTCGGAACGGGTGCGGCAAGCCTTTTGCGGCCCCGGGGAACGGATCGCCGGCTTCATCTTCATCGGCCACCCGGCGCGAGAGCTGGAGGAACGGCCCCGGGCACCGTTGACCACCGTCTGGCGGCCCTGGACACCACCGCAACTATAACATGTTTAATCATTGAACTTTCTGTGCGCCGCTGTATTATGACAGCATGACGCTTCGTACTCAGCACGAGAAGCCTGTTTATGTCCGCTTGAGGGAGACGATCGCCGACGCGATCCTTTCCGGTCTTTACCGAGATGGCGAGCCCCTGCCCTCCGTTCGAGCCTTCGCTGCCGAGCAGTCGGCCAACCCGCTCACCGTGGCCAAGGCCTACCAGGGTTTCCAGGATGAGGGACTGATCGTCGTCAAGCGAGGTGTCGGCATGTTCGTTGCCGTCGGTGCGCGAGCCCGGCTCCGCGATGGGGAACGCAAGCGCTTTCTTCAGGAGGAATGGCCGGAAATCCGGGCGCGCATGGAGCGGCTCGGGATCGACCCTACCGCCTTGTTCGAGAAAAGCCCCGCCTGAGTTGCGGTCGGGCGGCACCGGAGTTAGCCGGTTCCGGTGACACGCGTTCTACCCTTCAGCGACGAAGCCATTGGCGAAGCGGCACGGCTGATTGCGGCTGGGCAGCCCGTCGCCATGCCGACCGAGACCGTCTACGGCCTCGCTGCCGACGCCACCGATGGCGAGGCCGTTGCACGCATCTATGCCGCCAAGGGGCGGCCAAGCTTCAATCCGTTGATCGTCCATGTTCCGGATGTCGCGGCAGCCGCGGAATTCGCGTCGTTGAGCAGCGAGGCAGAACAATTGGCCGCCCGCCACTGGCCGGGGCCATTGACGATGGTCTTACCTCTCCGACCGACCGGTGGACTGAGCAGCCTGGTGACGGCAGGGCTCCCGACGGTGGCGGTGAGGATCCCCTCCCACCCGGCGATGCAGGCGCTGTTGAGGGCAACGGGCAAGCCGCTCGCCGCCCCTTCGGCCAATGCCAGCGGGTCGATCAGCCCTACCCGCGCCGCCCATGTCCTGAAGAGCCTCGGCGGACGTATTCCGCTGATCGTCGACGCGGGTCCGTGCGCACGCGGCATCGAGTCCACCATTGTTGCCGTAGACGGCGATCGGTTGCGCCTGCTTAGACCCGGACCGATCGACCTGGGCCTGGAGCTTGAGGCCGTCGGGTCGATCGAGGCCCCGGGCCAGTTGGCCAGCCATTACGCTCCATCCAAGCCGGTGCGACTGAATGCCGAGCGGCCTGGCGACGACGAATATCTGATCGGCTTCGGCGATGTCGGCGGCGACTTCAACCTCAGCGCGGACGCGGACGTGGTTGAGGCTGCGTCGCGTCTGTTCGACGCACTTCATGAGGCCGACTCAGCTGCGCAACCGCTCATTGCCGTGGCACCGATCCCCGAGGAGGGGCTCGGTGCCGCGATCAATGACAGGCTGCGAAAGGCCGCGGCGCCGCGCTAGGCAGAGGCGGGCGCACTCTTCAATCGGTCCTGGAAGCTCTTGCGCAGCTTCTGGAGCTTGGGCGGAATTACGGCGAGGCAATAGGGGTTTCGCTGCCCCTCACCTTCCCAATAGTCCTGATGGTAATCCTCGGCTGGGTACCAGTCGGCCTTAGGCTCGATCGTCGTCACGATCCGGCCGCCATGATCCTGGTTGGCACGCGCAACGCCGGCCCGCGCCTTCTCCTCCTGCTCAGGCGACAGCGGGAAGATGGCCGATCGATATTGGGTCCCGATATCGTTGCCCTGCCGGTTCAGCTGCGTCGGGTCGTGAGTGGCGAAAAAGATGTCGAGCAGGTCGTCGTAGCTGACGACATCCGGGTTAAAGGAAATGCGGATCGCCTCGGCATGGCCGGTGTCGCCGCCGCAGACCTGCTTGTAGGTGGGATTGATCGTCTGGCCGCCGGTATAGCCACTTTCAACCGAGCTCACGCCGGTTATGTCCTTGAACACCGCCTCGGTGCACCAGAAGCACCCGCCCGCAAACACCGCCACTTCTTGCGCCATCACCTTATCTCCTTCGCCCGAAGAGATAGGTGCGGGGCTGCAGAAAACCAGCGGTTCGGTGGCCTCAGCCTCTCTTGTAGGCGGCCTTGAGGCTCGCAAGCTCGAGCCGTTTGCCGACCCACTCGGCCAGCTCCTCGAACGCCAGCGGCTTGTCAAAAAGAATGCCGGCTGTCCGGTTGGAATACCAGCGGACCTCGCCCCTGATTGGCCGAAGACTCTCCACCACGACCACGACCTTCTGGTCGAGGCAGCGTTCGTCGATCGGCTCGACCTTCAGACCCGCGAGCGAAATATCCTGCACGTCGACGGTGTAGTACATCTTCCCCACCTGCACGGACGCCTTGCAGTTCACCTCCAGGCGCGGCGGACGAGTGCGGAAGCCGTGCCGCGGCTTTCGGCCGGCGAGAAGCTCGCCGAGATCGAGGTTCTGGTCGAACTTGACGCCGATCAGCCCGTCACGGATCCAGACGATCGACGACGGGATGAGCTGTGAGGAGAATTCGACCTTCACAGCCTCCCCGACCTCGAGCAGGTGGCTGCACTCCGCCATCAGGCCGCCGGCGGAAACGTTTCGGATGCGCATCAACTGCTCGCCGGCATTGCTCTTGATCTTGGCGATGCGGAGCAGCGGGGTCAGTCGCTCGTCCGCGCGACGCTCGGGCGGCCGCGGCACCGCCGTGGTCAGTGAAAAAGTGGTCGATTCCAGTGCGTTCTCCATCTGCGCGGGGTCCGCCACAGGCTTCCGTCGGATCAACGAGGCAAACATGGCTCTTCTCCGCAGCCAAGAAAAACGTACCAGATTGAGAAACCTATTGCGGCGGAGGTTAAAAGAGCGTTTCGGTCGGCTGAACGACATCAAAGGGCACGGAGTGGAGGGTTGGAAGTGACGGTGCGTCCGCGCCTGCTGCTGGTTGACGATGAGCCAGTGCTTGCGGAATTTTTGGGAAGCGCCGCGGAAGAATGTGGGTTCGACCCGATCCTGACCTCGAATGACCGGCAGTTTCGTGAGCGGTTCCTTGCTGAGCGACCCGATATGGTGGCGCTGGACCTTGGCATGCCGGGGATGGACGGGGTGGAACTGCTTCGGTTCCTGGCCGACCAAGGATACAAGGCGCCGGTGCTGATCGTCAGCGGTTTCGACCGCCGGGTGCTTGAGTCCGCGTTTCGCCTCGGCGAAGCGCTTGGGCTGCGGATGGCCGGGCCGCTCGCCAAGCCGACGCGTTTGGAAGAGGTGGAAACCGTCCTGACGGCCCTGAAAGGCACACTCACCCCGTGAGCGAAGGCGCACTGCTGAGCGCGTTTCAACACGCGCTGGATGGCGGCGAGCTTTACATGGTCTACCAGCCGCAGGTCGCTCTCGCCGATGGCGCATTGAAACGCGTCGAGGCGTTGGTCCGGTGGGATCACCCCGACATCGGCGCCGTTCCGCCGGCTGCGTTCGTCCTGCTGGCCGAAGAGCATGGCCTGATCGGACGCCTGACCGAGTGGGGCCTTGCGGAAGTGCTTCGCCAATGGTCGCACTGGCATGGTCAGGGGCTGGACCTCAGCGTCGCGTTCAACATCTCTGCGCTCAGCCTGGAACAACTCGATTTCCCGGACCGCGTCGAAGAGATGTGCCGCCAGTGGGACATGCCCACCGATTGCCTGGTGGTCGAGTTGACCGAAGGTGCGACCCAGCCGCTGATCCAACTGATGGACACGCTGACTCGATTTCGGATCAAGGGCATCGGACTGGCCCTCGACGACTTCGGAACCGGCTATTCCTCCTTGCTGCAGCTTCGGCACCTGCCGTTCAGCACCGTGAAAATCGATCGTGCGTTCGTGGCCGACCTCGAAACCTCCGCCGACTGCCAGTTGATAGTTCGGGCGATGATCGACCTCGCCCACGGACTGGGCCTGACGGCGACCGCCGAGGGCGTCGAGAATGAAGCCCAGCTGCGCACCCTTCGCGATCTCGGCTGCGACATGGCGCAAGGCTATTTGATCTCGCCGGCCCTCCCGCCGGACGCACTAGCGGGGTGGCACCAAGATTTCGCGGAGCATTGGAAAGGACTGGTCGGAAAAGCGGAGGTTGCGGCCGTCTAACGGAAGAGCCGGGCCGCCCGCTCAAGAGCAGCGACGCCCGCGTCGATGGTGCTATCCCGTTTGGCGAAGCACAGGCGAATGAAGCCGCGCGGAGGGTCAATTTCTGCGAAGGCGGACAGCGGCACCACTGCGATACCCGCCTCAACGACCGCGCGATCGGCGAAGGTGCGATCGTCCGCCCGGATCCCCGACGCCTCCAAATCGACGCAGTGGAAGTAAGTGGCGGCGCTGTCCTGGACACAATAGCCGATGGCACGAAGAGCGCCGGCCATTCGATCGCGTGCGGCAGCGAAGGATTGGCGCATGGGACCGAGCCAATCGTCCCCCTCGTTCAGACCAAAGGCGACCGCTTCCTGCAGATTGGGCGGTGAGGAAAAGGTCAGGAATTGGTGCGCGCGTGCCGCAAGCGTCGCAAGCGCCGGGGAAGCCACCAGCCAGCCGACCTTCCAGCCCGTCAGCGAGAAGATCTTGCCCGCCGATCCGCACTTGATCGTTCGGTCAGCCATGGCCGGGAGCGAGGCCATTGCCGTAAACTGCTGGCCGTCGAGCAAGAGATGCTCCCACACTTCATCGCTGATGACGATAAGGTCATGGTCGACTGCCACCGCCGCGACGGCCTCCAGCTCCGAACGATCGAACAGGCGGCCGGTAGGATTGTGAGGATTGTTTATGACGATCGCGCGAGTCTTGCCGGTGATGGCTTCCCGGAGCACAGCACCGTCGATCCGCCAGGCGGGCGACTGAAGCGCGACTTCGCGCACCACCCCGCCCGCGCGCCGGATCAGCGGCGCGTAGGCATCATAGGCCGGCGTAAATAGAATCACCTCGTCGCCAGGTGCAATGGTCGCGAAGATTGCGGCGGCAATCGCCTCGGTGGCGCCCGCGGTGATGCAGACCTGTTCCGGCAACAGCACAAGGCTGTGGTGCCGGTTGTAGTGATCGGCGACCGCTTGCCGCAGCACGGGCAAGCCGCGCGAGGGCGCATATTGGTTCGACTGGCTCAGAAGCGCCTCGGCAGCAACGTCGAGGATCGCTTGCGGCCAGCCGAAATCGGGAAAGCCCTGGCCAAGATTGACGGCGCCATGCTCCATGGCCGCCAGCGACATCTTTTCGAAAATGCTGGTCGGCATTTGCTGGTACAGCGGGTGCATTACTCACCCTTGCGAGTGCGGGCGCCCGCTGTCCAGCAACACGCCTAGGGCGTCATGAAGCGCCAGCGGAAGTTGGTGCTGCCGTTGTACGGCTGCAGCACCGGCGTGCTTGCACCGATGGCTGACAGGGCCAACGGCACTCGCCTTTTCTCCGACGACTTGGGGCTGATCCGGTAGGTGCCGTCAATCAGCTGGTCGATCCGCCAAAGCTGCTCCGCTGCCCCGGAGTAGGCCGGTGCCGCCTTGACCGTGTCGTCGCGGGTCGCCGTCAGCGCACGATCCGTCCCGGCAATGACAATCTTGTAATATGGCGTGCCCATCACGCCGCCGGCCTCGACCACAGGGGTGATCGCCCATTGTTGGTGCGCGCGGATCATGTAATCGCCGAGGTCGACGTCGATCGTCCCCGTCGGCCATCCCACCGAGCCTTCCGCAAATGACTGGTTGGCGATCGGCGCGACCTTTCCGTCCGGCGGCCCCATGAAGGAGCGGCGAACGTCGAACGGCATCCGGATGAAGTCGGTCGTGAGCTGCAGCGCGCCGCCGCTTCGTTCGGACTGGATCTCGTAGGTGCCGGCGCGGAGGTTCTCGCCTGCGACCGGCCAGTCGTCCTGCCAAAGCAAGGGCGCGATTGAGAGGATACTGCGGCCGCTGCGATCCAGGTCGGACTCATAGTGCATCGAGAACTTCTGGATTTCCTGGCCGACGTCGATCAGGCCGAAATGACCCGGCCCATATTGGCGGCCCCGCCCCGCGATCACGAGCTTGCCACCACCCTTCAGCAGGGGAATGCCGACATGGTCGACGTAAGGCCCGGTCGGGCTTCGCGAGCGGCCAACGCGAATGTTGTAGGAGGAGTTCGGCCCGTCGCAGCAGGTGCCGTGGGTGCCGAGCAGATAATACCAGCCGTTGCGGTGAAGCAGCGCGGTCGCTTCCATGTCGATGGCGATGTCGACCGGCTGGTTGCCGGCGAGGCGCTGGCCCGTCTTCGGATCGAGTTCGACGATCCGGATCGTGCCGAAATACGTGCCGTAACTGAGCCACAGACGCCCGTCCGCGAGCAGGAAGGCCGGGTCGATGGCGTCGTTATTTTCTAAGCCAGTGCTGGAGGCGACTGTGCCGACCTCATGCCATTTATGATCGGGCGACTTGGGGTCGAGCGACTTGCTCCAGGCGATGTTGATCTTGCCGGCATGGCCGCCGTTCAGACCGCCGCCGCTCGCCGCATAAGCCAGGTAATAACGGTCGCCGATCTGGATGACGTCCGGCGCAAGGCCGCCGCCCGGGCGCTTGGCACCCTGTTTCCAAGTCCAGCCGTCGTCGGAGACGAGCGAGCCGGGACCGGTGCCCCAGGTGTAATATCGCCCGTTCGATTCTATGATGGTCGACGGATCGTGGATGAAGGGCTCGCCCGCGAGCTGGGCGGAAGCGGTCGCCGGCAGCGCGGCCAGCAAGGCGGTGAAAAGGAGATTCCTCATGGGTGCTCCAGCAGATCAGCGGGTGACGAGGGTGATGTCGCGGACAGGCTGTCCGGCGGCGTCGACGAAGCGGACGCAGAAGTCGCTGAGGCCGGGACCGTTGATCACGGCGCCGCGAATGATGTTGCGGCCCTTCTTCAGCGTCAGCGGCGCCGAGAGGACATCGTCCATCTCCATGCGCCTGTCGCCGAACAGGCCGGCCGCTTCCTTGCCGTTGACCCACCACATGGATGCGGAGTTGGATCCAACCGCCAGGCGTACGTTCCGCATTTCGCGCGGCGCGTCGACGATCGTCACCGCCCAGAAGATCACACCGTAGGTCGGCTTGCCGAGCCCCTGCGCGAAGTTGAACAATTTCACGTCGAAGTCGGTGGAGTCGAGCGCGTGCCACTTGAGCGGCGTTGCGGCGCGGACCGTCTGGCCGTCGCGGGGAACGAGCGTGAACTGACCCGGGAAATATTGCTGCGCGAACGCCTGGCGGACGTAGGTGCCGGTGAAGCCCGTGTTGCTTCGGTTCGGCTTGACGATCGGCTCGAGCAATCGCCAGCGCTGCAGGAAACCATCGGCATCGGGCGCCTTCGGTACGCTGTTGGCGCGCACGAAATACGGGGCAAGGCCCTGCGGCGGAATGGGCGCTGCGGCCGGAGCTTGCGGGCCTTGCGCTATGGCGGTTCCCGAAGCGGCAACCGCCATCAGCATGGCGCCGGCCAGCAGGCCCGGCACCGCGAACATCTTTCTCATACCCCCAGTGAACTCCTTTACGAAAGCTTTGCGGTTGGCGCCGTGGTTTGGAGGACACGGACGCCGAACACCTGAATGCTGCCTTTGCGCGCGACGAGCCGCACCTCCGACTGCGGATTGTCGGTGGCGGGCAGCGGGTAGTCGACGACCACCCAATCGTCCTTCTCCGTCCGCGGTCGCAGTTCGGTTGCGATCAGCTTGCCGTCGATGAAGATGTCCATCGTACGGTCCCGCTCCCACCAGACATAGGTGAGTTGCAACACCGACGGCGCCTTGGTGCGGGCAACCTTGAAGGAGATGCTCCCCCCTTCCGAAATATTGCGGGAGGTCTTGCCGTAGAAGGTGCCGACCTCGCTTTTGGTCGAGGTGAAGCCGTGATCCTGTTCCGGCTGCTGCTCGCCGATATGAAACAGGTCGATCGTCCGGCTGGCCAGCTCCGCGCGGGCCTTCTCGGCTGCCAGAAAGGCCGCGCCATCGGCGGCCCAGGATGCGGGCGTGAAGGTCTTGAAATAGACGGCCGTGCGGCGGTCGTAGAGTGGGAAGAAGGGCCGCAGCGTCATGTCCTGGCCGAGCACGTGGCGAACACGGAAACTGCCGTCCGCCGCTGGCACCAAAGCTGCCAGCGCATCTCCTTCGACCCGCAAGGCCGGTGCCGGGCCGGTATATTCCACTGCACTCGGGCCCAGATCGGCAGCCAGCACCAGCGGCCCCTTCAAGAAGGCCACCGTGGAGGGGTCACCCAGCAATGGCTCTGACCGGAGCGGCATCGCCATCTGCAGCCGCACCCGGTCGCCGGCCCGCCACTTGCGTTTGATCATCGCATAACCGTTGCGGCGCTCGATCTCAGCCGGCTCGTCGTTGATCGACAGCTTGGCGTCACTTGCCCACGAAGGGATACGAACAGCCAGGGTCTTGTCGGCCGGCATCCGGCGCAGCGTCAAATCCACCGTGCCGTCGTCGGGAAACTGCGTGTCGACATCGATCCGCACGCCCTGCTCCTCCCAATCCAGCGAGGACGGGATGAACAGGTTCACAAAGGTCGTCTCCCCATCCGACCAGTAGATGGAATCCGCATGCTTCGCGGCGCTTTCCATCCCCGAGCCGACGCAGCACCAGAAGTCGTTTTCGGGGGTCGAATATTTGCGCTTCTCGCCCGCCGCCATCGGCATGAAATAGGCGACCATGCCGTCATCCGGCCGGTGATGCGCGAGCATGTGGTTGAGCTGCGTCCGCTCGTAATAATCGAACAGGCTTCCCTGCGGCGCCCAGCTGAAGAGGTGCCGGGTGAGCTTCAGCATGTTGTAGCTGTTGCAGGCCTCGCAGGTCGCATTGGTGAGGCGGCCCTGAAGCTGGCCCGCCGGTCCGAAATGTTCCCGCTCCGAATTGCCGCCGATGACGTAGCTGTGCCGGTGTGTGACCGTGTCGTGGAAGAACGTCGCGGCGGTGGCATGCGCCGGATTGCCGGTCAGCTCGTAAAGCCGGGCAACGCCGATCAGCTTCGGGATCTGCGTGTTGGCGTGAAGCCCGGAAAGCACGTGCTTGCGGGCGGTCAGCGGATCCAGCACTTCCTTGTGCCGCAACTTCTCTGCGACCTTGAGCCAGCGCGGCGTACCGGTCAGGGCGTAGAGGTTTGCGTAGGCCTCGTTGATCCCGCCATGCTCGGCGTGGAGCAGGTCCTGGATCTTGGAGTCCGGCAAGCCTTCGATGATCTTCGCGAGATAGTCGGCCATGCCGAGCAGCACCGGCATGGCCTTGCGCTTGCCGGCGAGTTGGTAGGCATCGATAAGCCCCGCCTGGACCTTGTGCCACGTGTAGATGGGCACCCAGCCGCCGTTGAGGTCGTAGCCCTGCGTGCGAATGTCACCGCGGCGGACCTCCTCGAAGATGATCTTGCCGTCGACCCACTTGCCCTCGCGCTGCACCGTGGTACCGCCGATGTAGCCGTCGCCCTGAGCCTTCTGGATTAGCGCGAGTTCATCCAGCGCACGATCGATCTTGGCGGCCAGCACCGGATCGCCGCCATTGGCGATCAGGATCGAGGAAGCGGTGAGCCAGTGGCCGAGCGAGTGTCCGGCGATCCCCTGACTTTCCCAGCCGCCGTAGCGCTCACCCTTTGGCGGCAAGCCGGCGGACACGTAGAAATTGTGCAGCAGCCGCTCCGGCTCGAGCGAGCGGAGATATTTGCGGTTTGCCTCGACATGGTCGGCAAAGAGCGACGGCTTGAGCCGGACGCTGCCGAGCGGCGCGGCGCGGACCTTTTGCCGGTCCTTAACGACGGTCGCGGCCCACCCGCTCACGGGGAGAAAAGCGAGCGCGCTGGTGGAGATCAGGAACGTCCGGCGGCTTGAATGCAGCCGACAGGCGGTGGCGTTGCTCATCTCGAGAATCTCTCCATTGCGGGGTCTTGGCGCCCGTTTTCGTTCAAACGGTCGTAATTGCTTTCAACACATGGTCGGCCCGATCGATGAGGTCCGGCAATCCTTGCGGAACCTCGTCCAGGGTAAGGCTGTGGGTGTGCAGCGCGTCGGTCGGAATCTGGCCGGAGCGGATCGCGTCGGCCACGCGGTCGAAGTCGGCGGCCAGCGCGTTGCGGCTGGCGACCAACGTCATTTCCCTCTTGTGGAATTCGGGATCGGCGAAGATGAGATCGCCGGGCGCGACGCCGACCAGCACGAGGCTTCCGCCATGCGCCACATGAAGCACGCTTCGACCCATTGCGGTCAGGTTGCCGGTGGCATCGAACACGACATCGAACATGTCGCCGGCGGTCCGCTCCGCAAGCGTGGCGGCGAGTGAGTCATCGGCAACCACCACATTCGTGAAGCCGAGCTTGTCGCGCGCATAGTCGAGCCGCGCGGCGCGGGTGTCGACCAGGGTGACCACGCCGCCGTCAAGCTGGGCGAACAGGGCCGACGCAACGCCGATCGGACCGGCGCCCATCACCAAAACCTTGTCCCCGGCCCGGAGCGGCGAACGCGCGACGGCATGGGCGCCGATCGAAAGGAATTCCAGCATCGCTGCCTGGTCGAGCGTCAGTCCCGCCGCGTCGATCAGTGCGCTGTCAGGCACGGCCAGCAACTCGCACATGCCGCCGTCGGTGTGGACCCCGAGCACACGAATGTTGACGCAGGCATTGGGCTTGCCGCGGCGGCAGGCGATGCAGTGGCCGCAATTGAGATAAGGGTTTATCGCAACCGGCTGGCCAACCTTGAAGCGCGACCCCTCACCGACCTCCGCCACCTCGCCCGACAATTCGTGGCCGATGACCAAAGGGTAATTCACGAACGGGTGGCGCCCGCCGAAGATGTGGTAGTCGGTTCCGCATAGCCCCACCCGGCGAATGCGCACCAGCGCTTCGTCCTCTCCGATTGCCGGTACCGACCGTTCGATCAGGTCGAGTTCCTGCGGCTGATTGCAGAGAAGCGCCTTCATCGCGTCAGCGCCGCCTCCCCCAGGCGACCGGGAAAGCTTGCGGGACTGGACCGGCCGTCTTGGCCACCAGTTCGACGATCTTCACGCCCGAGACCTTGGCGGTCAGCGGCGCAGGCTTTTGACCGAAGCGCATCGGCTTCGACTGGGCGATCAGCTTGCCGTCGCCATAGACGAGGAAGGTGACCGGGCGCGCCTTGGCGAAGGCGCTGTCGTCCACCCCGACCATCGCGTTGAATGTGCTGAAGCCGGGGTTGCGAACCTCAAGCCTGGAGTTCGCAAGGATACCGATGCCCGTCTCATACGGCGTCCCGCCGACGTTGATGCGCATGGCATAAGGCGTCGCATCGGCCTGCGCGCCGCCCCAGCCGCCGTAGCGCGGCGGCTCGCCCATCCCGTGTGTACCCGCCCAGAAGATCGGCCGGTGGATCATCGGCTCCGGCTCAGGGACGACCACGCCATCCACTGCCGGATTCACGCGGCCGGTCATCTCCGACAGGTACAGCCCGTTGGCGAGGCGGCGCGTGCCCTTGGCGCGGAACACAAGGGTTTCGTGCGGCGCGAGCTTGAAGCTTTGCTCTTTCTTGAAGCGCATGGACTTGCCCGTCCAAAGATCGGTGAGCTGAACATCCGCATCGTCCAGATATTTGAGCTGTTCGGCGGTCAGGCTGACGTCCAGCGGCATCGCCGTGCGGTTGAATAAAGCCACTGCCTTGTCGCCGTTCGCCAACGTCTTCACTAGGAATTGAACGTCATTGGAGTCATAGGCCAGCACCGCCTGATTGCCGGCAGGATCCTGGTTGAGCGCGATCACGGCTGCATTGCCGAACACGTCGAGCAAGGACTTGGGCGCCTTGCGAAGGTCGTAGCCGATCATCAGCGGCGCGTTCAGCATCGCCCACAGCGACATGTGTGAGCGCGCTTCGGTGAGATGCTTCTCATCGAAGTCGCCGGCGCCGATGTAGAGCATGTCCGGATCGTTCCACGATCCCGGGTGGCCGTAGAGCGGACGCCTGACCGCGCTGTCGTAGCTGTGCAGCATTCGGCCCCAGGTCGGGGCGATGTCGTCGCTGGTCCGCGACATGTTGCCCATATCCTTGCCCCAAGCGCGCACGTCCGCGGCCCCCCACAGGCAGAGCGAGAAGACGAAGTCGTTGTCCGGGTTATACTTCTCGAGCGCTGCCCGAACCTGCGCGTATAACCTCTTGGCTTCCGGGATGTTGGTTCGGCCAAGGCTCTCGCTGTCCACCACCGGAGTCAGTGCGCGGAACTTACCCTGCTTCACCCACGGGCTTTCCGGCGTCAGGCCGCGAAGCCCGCACGCGTCGACCTTGATGAGGTCGAAGCCCCACTCCTCGAAGTAGAGCTTGATGTCCTTGTCCACGTTGCCGTGAAGGCCGACTTCCTTTTCATCGAACGTGCCGACCGGCTGGTTGAGACCGGTCGTGCTGTACAGCTGCGCGCAGCTGTTCTTGCCCATGTCGGAATAGATACCGGCCTTCAGCCCCATCGCATGAAGCCGGTCGGTGAGCGGGCGAAAGCTGGTGTTGCCGTCGGCTGTCAGCGCGGATGGAAAGTTCGCCGTGCGGATGATGATGCGGCCGTCCGGCTGCCGCCGCTTCAGCCACCAACCGTCATCGAGATCGACATAGCGATAGCCCTTGGCAGCGAGGCCATGCTTCACGATCGCTTCCGCCGAACCCATCAGTTTGGCTTCGTCGATGTCACTCGCGAAAGCATTCCAGCTGTTCCAGCCCATTGGCGGCAGCGGGGCATTGCCGCCGGTGTAAGCGGACCATCTGCCGGATGCCGCAAGCGACCCCGACTGGGCCATTGCCGGCGTAGCAGCGATCAATGCCGCTGCCGCCACCGAAGTGCCAAGAAACGCCGACCAGCGGAACGCGCGAACCCACATTGCCGAATCCCTCCTGTTTATTACTCTGACAATAGCGTTCATCGTCGCGTGCGCCAGCCCCAAGAGAATGGCCGGTGCAACAGTGAATGAAGCAATGCCGGGAGGATGGCGGATGAGATTGCAGTTTCGAGTTTTGGTCGCTCTGTCGCTCGCGGCCGCAACGATTGGAGGATTGACGTCGGCGTCGGCGCAAGTCGCCACCCAGGTTCCGGATCCGGTCCCCGGAGCGAAGAAGGTCACGCTTCAACGGATCAAGGTGCATTCCGCGGCTCTTGAAGGCAATCTGGAAGGAAACAGCGCAGATCGCGACGTCATCGTCGTGCTGCCGCCGAGCTACGCTTCATCGCCCCGGCGCCGGTATCCCGTCGTCTACGCACTTCACGGCTATTCGATCGGCGCCGAGCAGTGGATCAAGGAAATCCATGTCCCGCAGACGGTGGAAGGCGCCTTCGCCAAGGGCACGCCGGAGGTCATCGTCGTTCTTCCCGACAGCAAAACCGTTCATAATGGCTCGATGTACTCGCGCTCCCCAACGACGGGAGATTTCGAGACCTTCGTTGCACGCGATCTCGTTGCGTACGTCGACAAGAACTTCCGTACCCTGCCGCGACGCGAGAGCCGCGGCCTCGTTGGTCATTCAATGGGTGGCTATGGCGCGACCCGGATCGGCATGAACCATTCGGACGTCTTCGGCGCCCTCTACGTCATGAGCGGCTGCTGCCTGTCGCCGCGTTCCGCCGGCGGTCTCACGCCCGAGTTGTTGGCCAAGCTGAAGAGCGTCAAATCGATCGAGGAGGCTCAGAAACTCGGATGGATGGAGCGGGCCACGCTCGCTTCGGCATCCGCCTGGTCCCCCGACCCCGCCAATGCGCCCTTGTTTCTCGACCTTCCGTCCGGCCAGGATGGCGACGATGTCGTCGCGCGGTGGGCCGCCAATTCGCCGCTGGCCTTCTTCGACCAACATGTCGCCGATCTTCGCCGGTACAAGGCGATTTCGGTCGACGTCGGCGACAAGGACGGGCTGAAGGCGGACGCCGAGAAGCTACACCAGGCACTCAATCGCTACAAGATTGCGCACGGATACGAAGTCTATCCCGGCGATCACACGAGTGCCGTTGCCGTCCGCTTCCAGGAATATGTGATGCCGTTCTTCGGACGCAACTTGGCATTCCAGTAAGCCGGAACCCGATCCCTCGAATTACGGTGTGCCGCTCCGCCGCACTATTTGCGGTCGGGCCGGCGGAACCGAGGTGGTCGGGCGAGCCGCCGAGTCCCGATGCACGATGCTATGCTCGAGGATGCATTGCTGGCGGCTTCCATCACCATTGCCGGGCACTGATATGCGTTGCGCCAACAGGCGGATCGCCTCTGCGGCAAGCTTTTGAACCGGCTGGTGCACGGTGGTCAGGGGCGGCCATAACGTCACCGCCGGGATGGTGTCGTCGAAGCCCACAACCGTCAGCTCCCCTGGCACGTCGAGGTGCCGGCGGTGCGCCACCGATACGACCGCCGCCGCCATATCGTCGTTGCTTGCGAAAATTGCCGAAGGCGCGGGCTGGCAGTCGAGCAATTGCTCGGCCGCCGTCAGCCCCGATTTGAAGCTGAAATCACCCTGAGCAATAGCGGCTTCCGCCTGCGACTCGCGGATTGCTTCGTAGAAACCGGCCATACGTTCCGCGGACGCAGCCTGATCCGGATTTCCCGAGATGAACCCGATACGACGATGCCCCAGATCTACCAGGTGACGGGCCATCTCATAGGCGGCCGATCTGTCGTCGATCCGCACGGAGATGGTGTTCGCCTCCGAGTAGGCGCCGACAGTTGCGGTTGGAAGCCCCGCTTCTTCCAAGGTTTGAAGCAAGGCCGCGGAGTCGCCGAGAGGCGGGGTCAGGATCACCCCCGACAAGCCCGAGGCGAGAAACTCCTTCATCATCTCGGCCGTGGGATTCTTGCCCTTCGGCGCACGCAGGATGATCAGCCGGGCGCCCTGCGAGGCGGCTTCCTCGAACGCACCGGTCAGGAATTCGCTCATGAAGGCGGCGCTTGGATTGGAATAGATAACGCCGATCCGCAGCTCGGCCGAGGTAACGAGACTTCGGGCGGCAACGTTGGGCTTGTAGGAAAGCTCCGCGATCGCAGCCATCACCGCTGCGCGGGTCTCCGGTCGCATGCCCGCCTGCCCGTTGATCACCCGGGACACGGTCATCGGCGACACGCCGACGCGCGCCGCAACATCCTTGATCGTGGCTCCGCGGGTGCGCCCGGCAGGCTTCGTCAACTTCCCACTCCCGATTCGACAGTCGATTCTGGTTGCAAATTCATTGCTAGAAACAAATGCCTCCCGCCCCAAAAAAAGTCCCGGCGCAAGGCCGGGACGAGGGAGAGACGATTATTTCTGGACCAACAGCCTAGAATTTGAAGCGGACGCCTGCGCGATACATGCGGCCGACCATGTCGTAGAGCGACGGGTTGGCAAACAGGCCAAGGACGGGGTCGCGATCGAACAGATTGTCGATCTTGCCGTAGGCTTCGAACTGATTGTTGATCTTAAACGAACCGCCGATGTCGAAGTAGAAGGCGCCCTTCATCGAATTGTCCTCGATGGTCGGGTACAGGTTCCGCTCGAGTGCGGTCCGACCCGTCGGACAGGTCGTCTGACATTCGATCCAGTTGTGGTTGTTGATCAGACCGTCGCTGAACCAGCGCTGCTGCGTGTAGAGCGAGAAGCGGTCGGTGGTGTAGTTCTGGACCGTGAGGAACTTCCAGTTGGGGGTCGTGCCTTGATTGACGCCGGCCGTGTCGGTCGGGATCGTGTTCGGCAGACCCTGCGCGGTGACATATTCATCGATGTGGGTTGCGAGGCCACGCAGCGTGAAGCTGCCCGCCAGGCCCAGCGGGCGCTGCCAACGATAGCTCGCCTCGATGTCCCAGCCGTTCGTCTTGATGTAGCCGAAGTTGAACGGGACCACGTTGATGAAATTCTCGCCGGCGGTGTTGTTCAGGTTGAACGCGTCGCAGGTCGGCAAGACGTTGTCGTAACAATAATCGACGATCTGCTGGGCACCCAGCGTTCCGATCAGGCCCTTCACCTTAATCTTGTACCAGTCGACCGACAGGCCGAAGCCCGGCAGCAACGGATTGCCCGATAGTGCAAATCCGATTGACGTGTTGCGCGCAACTTCCGGCTTGAGGTCCGGGTTGCCGCCCACGCTCTGCAGCACGATCACCTGCTTGTTCTGAGCGCGATCGAAGAACTGCGGAAGCCTGGTGCTGACCGGGGCTGCATAAAGCTCCGACAGGTTTGGTGCGCGAACGTCCTTGGAGGTTACGCCGCGGATGCGCAGTCCCTCGAACGGCGTGTTCCAGGTGCCGCCGATCTTCCACGTCCAGTTGACACCGGAGGTGCTGTAGTCGGTGACGCGAACCGCGCCGTTGACGTTGCCGCGGCCGATCCAGTCGGCATTGAACAGCGGAACGTCGGCTTCGAGATAGGCTTCCTTGACGTTATAATCGCCGCTGCCGTTCTTGTAGTTGCCGGCGTACCAGTTGCCGCCGAATTCCGCCTGCGCGGGCGTCAGGATCGGGTCGGCAGGGTAGTCAGCATTGTTCGGTTCCGCGAGCGTACCGGCGCCATAGGGATCGGCGCGAACGGTATAATATTCACGCCGCCACTCCGCACCGAAGGCGATCGAGACCGGACCGGCCCAAAGGTCGAACGGCGAACCCGAGAAGTTGGCACTGGCGACATCCTGCGTGATCCGCATCCGCTGGTACGGGCCGTTGGCCGGCTGCACATATTCGAGTGCGGCTGCAGAGGGCGCCGCACCGCTCAGGATGTTGATCGGCTGGCAACCCGAGGCCCGCGCAACGGCGTCGCGGCAGACGATCTGGCCGTTGATGGTCGTGGCGTCGATCGCGCGCAGGAAACGCTGGTTGAGCGAGATGTTGCTGACGTCGACCGCGATGCGATTGATGCCGCGCTGATAGTAGGCGTCGTAGTTCCATTCGGTACCCAGATCGATCGAGCCGTTCACACCGACGACGACGCGATACTGCCTGCGGTCCGTTTCGACGCGGGTGTTCGGCAGGATGTAGCCGCTGGTTCCGTAGCCGAACTGGGTGATTCCGGCGGTCGCGCACTGGTTTCTGACCGATTGCGGAACGAACGGGTTCGCGCACTGGATCGTCAGGCCCGGACGCTGCTGTCCGTTCACCGGCTGGTTGCTCGTCTGCACCCGGCCGTAGCTGTAGGAGACGTAGATTTCGTTGTTGTCGGCGAAGTCGTAACCGACACGACCGTAGCCGGTCAGGCGCTTGACCGCCGATTGCAGGGAACGGCCGCTGTCGACGTTGCCGGAGGTATCACCGCCGATGCAGACGCCGGGGAAACAGCCGATCACGGCGCCGCTGGCATTGCGTGCCGGCACACCGTTTGAACCATATTCGAACTGGAATGGGTTGCCGTTGGCGTCGAAAGCGATGCCCTGCAGCGGACCGTTATTGATCACGCCGTAGCGCGTGTAGTTGTACGGCTGGGCGTAGCTGCGGATCAGATATTGCGGATTTCCACCGGTCTCGGCGTTGAGGTTGATCTGAGTCTGCTGACGGAACCAGTCGCGACCGTTGGCCATGCCAATGCCGAAATCGCCCGGACCGACGCCGTCGTCCTTGGCATATTCGCCGCTGGCGACGACGTGGAGCCGCTCGTCCAGAAAGTTCGTGCCGACGGCAAGCTGCGCAAGGCGGCTCTTGTTGTCCTCATACTTGCTGATGCCGCCCTGCAGATTGCCCTTGATGCCGACGAAGCGGGTGTCGGTGATGAAGTTCACCACACCGCCGACCGCGTCCGAACCATAGGATGCGGAAGCGCCGCCGTTGACGACGTCGACGCGCTTGATCAGCAGCTGCGGGAACTGGCTGACGTCCGCGGTGCCGTTGTAATAAGCCGGGACGACCCGCTGGCCGTCGATCAGCGTCAGGGTGCGGATCGAACCAAGACCACGAAGCGCGAAGGCGCTGAGGCCCTGCTGACCGCTGGACGTGCTGAAGGTATTGATGGTCGAACCCGTGGAGCCCTGAAGCGACGGCAACTGAGCGATCGTCGTGAAGACGTTTGGCTGGGCGTTCGCCTGGATCTGCTCCTCGCCGACGACGGACGTGGGCGTCGGCGCAGCGAAGCCGTTGCTGCGGATGCGGGTGCCGGTGACGACGATGTCGGAAGCCTTTTGCGCAGCTTCCCCGGAGGAAGCCTCAACGGGCTCAACCACACCGGTGTCGGTCGCCGGCACGTCTTGAGCCGTCGTGTCGGCCTGAACTGCCGGGTCGCCGGCACTGGCGGTCTGCGCGAACGCCGGCTGCGCCAGAAGTGCGCAGCTGATCGCCACTAGGCTCGTTCTCGTCAGCGCAAAGGCGCGACGTGCCTGACCAGCTTCAACAATCGCCTGAGTTTCAATGTGCGCGCCGATCTCGGCTTCGCAGCCCCCCTGTACCATCATGACATGCCCTCCGTGCCGGGCCCCAGCGCCGGCTGTTCTTGTTAGCGTTGACTGCCCGAACTTACGTCGGTGCGTTAACGTTACCATTGGTATCTACGCCGATTGGCAGGGTCAATTCCATTTCAATGCTGCGAGTTGGATTTTTTCCTTTTCGTCTGACAAACGAATAGAACCGAGGAAAACCATTAGCAGATCAAAGACTTACTCTTGGCCTGCCCGTTGCAGGCAAGTCACACCCGTTGGATCGTGCGGTATCGTTTGGCGGCTCGAAGCCGCTAAGATGCAGGTTCGCGTACCGGGAAGGACTTGCCCTTATGCGAGAGTGGAACCTATGGTGAGATAACGTTACCGTCTGGAGGGGACGTGCGAATATTCGGTTACGTGCGCTGGTCCATCATGGGCCTGTTCGTCGTTGCGATGATCCTGAACTATCTGAGTCGCAGCGTCCTTGGCGTCGCGGCGCCGACCATCCTTGCCGAACAGAATATCTCCTCGGCCGAGTATAGCTGGATCACAGGTGCATTTCAGGTCGGCGTGATGCTTCAGCCAGTGGCCGGCTACATCCTCGACGTGATCGGCCTGAAGGTCGGCTTCGCGATCTTTGTCGCAATCTGGTCCCTGCTGACGATGGCGCATGGCCTTGCAACGGGCTGGATGAGCTTCGCAGGCCTTCGCGGCGCATTGGGCTTGGTGGAAGGTTCGGGCCAACCCGCGGGCATGAAGGTCGTCGCGGAATGGTTTCCTGCCCGTGAGCGAGGCCTGGCCGGCGGCATATATAACATCGGGGCGTCGCTGGGCGCCGTGCTCGCACCTCCGCTGGTGGCCTGGGCCATCTACACCCACGATTGGCGCTTGGCCTTTGTCGTCGCCGGAGCTGCCGGGCTGCTTTGGGTGGTGCCCTGGCTGCTGTGGTACGCGCCTCCAGCCAGTCACCGGGCGATCAGCGAACGCGAGCGCGATCTCATCCTTTCCGGTCAGGAACAGCGGCTAAAGGGCGAGCGCCGCCCTCCAGTCTTGAGGAAGCTGCTGCGCCGGCGTGAGCTGTGGGCGATTGCAGCGGCCCGCTTCCTTGCCGACCCCGTGTGGGGAATGTTGTCGCTGTGGATGCCGCTTTACCTGACCACGGTCCGGAATTTCGATCTGACGCAGATCGCTCTGTTCGCTTGGTTGCCATTCCTCGCGGCTGACCTTGGATGCCTTTTCGGGCCCGCAGTCGCGGCCTGGCTCCACCGCCGGGGCATGCACCTGATCGACGCCCGCCGCTCGGCCTTCACCGTCGGCGCCGTGCTGATGACCGGCATGATGTTCGTCAGCGCGGTGGAAAGCCCGGTGCTTGCCGTTGCGCTACTATGCCTGGGCGGCTTCGCCCATCAGACGTTGTCGGTAACCGTAATCACCATGTCCTCGGACCTGTTCGAAAAGCAGGAGGTGGGGACCGCGACCGGCGTCGCCGGGATGGCGGCGAACCTAGGGGTACTGATTTTCACGCTTGTGCTGGGTTCATTTGTCGACACCGTCGGCTACCAGCCCTTCTTCATCCTTCTCGGCGTCGGCGACCTGGTCGGTGCCCTCCTGCTCTGGACCTTGATCAGAAAGCCTTCATGACCATCCGCAATCCGATTCTTCGCGGTTTCAATCCGGACCCCTCGATCGCCCGGGTCGGCGACGATTTCTACCTCGCCACCTCGACCTTTGAATGGTTTCCGGGAGTCCAGATTCATCACTCCAAAGACCTCGCCAATTGGGAGCTCGTGGCTCGTCCGCTCCGCCGCGCATCGCAGCTGGACATGCGCGGCAATCCCGATTCCTGCGGTGTCTGGGCGCCTGACCTGAGCTTTGCGAACGGTCGCTTCCACCTCACTTTTACAGACGTGAAGCGTTACGGGCGGACGACGGTGGACGGCGCGATGGGCGCGTCGCTGCGTGACTTTCACAATTATTATGTCTGGGCCGACGCGATCGATGGCGAGTGGTCGGACCCCGTCTATCTTAATAGCAGCGGCTTCGACCCGGCGCTGTTTCACGACGACGACGGCAAGAGCTGGTTGCTGAACATGTTGTGGGATCATCGTCCGGGACGCCGCCGCTTTGCCGGCGTGCTGATGCAGGAATTCGATCTTGCGAGTCAGCAACTCGTCGGAGAGCGTCACAAGATCTTCGAAGGGACGCGGCTCGGCTTCACCGAAGGGCCGCACCTCTACAAGCGCGACGGCTGGTACCATCTCCTCGTCGCTGAAGGCGGGACGGAGCGGAACCATGCCGTGGTGATGGCACGGTCAAGGTCCATTTTCGGCACTTACGAAGTCCATCCGGACGGACCGGTGATGACCTCCGCCAACAAGCCGGACGCGCCCCTCGCCCGGGCGGGCCATGGCGATCTGGTCGATGGCCCGGACGGTGAGCCTTGGCTCGTTTACCTGTGCGGCCGGCCGCTAGCGGTTAGCGACCGGTGCGTGCTCGGGCGGGAGACTGCGATCCAGCGGATGCGCTGGGGTGAGGACGGCTGGCTGCGGACCGAGGACGGTAAGGCGAACCCGCTGCTTGAGGTGGACTCGCCGGCACGCTCGGCGCCAACCCTGACCGACGAGCGGTACGACTTCGATTCTCCGGATTTGCCAGCGCCTTTTCAGTGGCTGCGGACGCCGTGCCCGGAACATCTGTTCAGCCTGTCCGAACGTGCCGGCTATCTTCGCCTGTTCGGCCGGGAGACGATCGGCAGCCATTTCGAGCAATCGCTCGTGGCGCGGCGCCAGCAGGCGTTCCGCTATACGGCGGAAACATCGGTGGACGTCACACCCGCCAACTTCCAGCAAGCGGCAGGACTGATCTGCTACTACAACAGTACCAAATTCCACTTCCTCCAGATCACCGCCGACGATCACGGCCGGCGCCAAATCCAGGTCATGTCCGCCATCCCCACGGAGGGGCAGTGCAACGTCGTCATGCAGCCGGTTGCACTGGCGGACGGGCCGGTCGGTTTGCGCGTCGACGTCGACCATGAAGTCGCGCGCTTCGCCTATCGGCCGCAAGGAAGCGGGGACTGGTGCTGGCTTCCGCAATATTTCGATGCGAGCATCTTGTCTGACGAGGCTACTTTTCCGGGGATGCCGAACTTCACCGGCACCTTCGTCGGCATGGCGTGCTACGACGTATCGGGCGCCAAGATGCCGGCGGACTTCGACTGTTTCCGTTATACCGAGCGTGAATGAGCCGGAACCGCTTGTCGGCGTTCCGCGGACCATTTAGCTATATCCCATTCCCGTCCTGCACGCGGCCATCAGCGCTGCCGATCCACAAGCAGGGCGCAAGGGAGAGTCGAATGCTGCACTTCACGCTTGCCCGGTCGGCAAAGAAGCACCTGCTGGCAAGCGCCGGCATCCTGATTGCGCTCGGCGCTTCGCCGCTCTCAGCCCAGGCGCAGCCGGCCCCGGTCTCCGCTGCCGTGGAGGAAGGTTCGGGTCCCTACCCCGCCGTGTACGAATCCGACACGTCGCTGCCCAACCATGTCGTTTATCGGCCACGCAGCCTTGCAGCGCTTGGTGCGACCAAACTGCCGGTCTACGTCTGGGGGAATGGCGGCTGCAGCGCGGACGGAACCAGTTCGCGCAACCACCTTCTCGAGATCGCGTCGCACGGCTACCTGGCAATCGCCGCCGGCACGATCCCGCCGGCCAAAGATGCGGCACCGGCGGCTGCCGCGCGGCCACCGCAAGGTCCACCTCCCGGCCAGCTAAAGGCCGCAACCGCCACCTCCCTACTGAGCGATGCAATCGATTGGGCGGTGAAGGAGAATGGCCGCAAGGGCAGCCCTTATTACGGCCGCATCGCCACCAACCGCATTGCAGTGTCGGGCTGGAGCTGCGGCGGCCTTCAGGCGCTTAATGTTGCACCCGACCGGCGCGTTAACACCGCCGTGATCATGAACAGCGGCTTCTTCACCGGCAACAGCAGCCCGATTATCGGCATCGAGAACAGCAAGGATACGCTGTCCAGGCTGCACAGGCCCACCCTCTATGTGCTCGGCGGCAAGAGCGACATCGCCTATGAAAACGGGATGGACGACTTCCGGCGGATCAACCACGTTCCCGCAGCCGTCATCAACATCCCCGTTGGCCATGGCGGCACCTACATGCAGCCGCACGGCGGTGTGGGCACGGAAGTGGTGACCCGCTGGCTTGATTGGCAGCTCAAAGGCGACCGCAAGGCGGCATCGAGCTTCACCGGCGCCGACTGCGGCTATTGCAACGACAGCCGCTTCACCATCGAGCGGAAGAAACTGTAAGCGTCGAAAGCCGCGCCAACTCAGCTCAGGCTTTCTGCGCCTGCCTTATCTTGGTCAGGATGACGTCCAGCGAGGCGGCACGAAAGCTCGGGGCTTCCAGGAACAGGTCCTTATACTCCTTGGCGGCGACCTGGGAGAGCGTCCGTTGCGGCACGTCCCGGCGAGGCTCCCGCCACAGCACGAGCTGACCGTGATTATTGTTCACCGTCGCATAGTTGAACTGCTGGCAGAACGTTTCGACGAAGAAGACCAGACGAAATACGTCGCCCATCCAGGGGCTCGGCACGCCGGTCGTCGCCTTGCTGATGATGCGCGTATCGCCTCGGTCCGGAAGCGAGGCCATGTACGAACAGGGAAAGACGTCGTCGATGGCGATAACACCGCCGGGCTTCAGGAAAGAGATCGCATTGATGAGGTCGCGGATCGTCTGCTCCGAGGTGTGCATCCCATCCAGGTAGATGACGTCGAAGGCCGTCTTCGCCCCGGCGATCCTGCCGAAATAGTCGTCGCTGGTCGTCTCGTGAAAAGTGGTACCGGAAACCCTTGCCGCCACTTCCTGGTGGTCGAACAGGAATTTGGGGTCGACCGCGACCTTGGTCCGAGCGCGTAGGGCGTTGAAGGTTTTGCCCTGGTTCACGCCAATCTCAAGATAATCCGGCGCTTTGAACAGGTTCAGGATGGCCTGAACGACGCCGTCCCGCGAGATCGGTTTGGCCGGCCTCAGGCTAGGCAGTTCAGCCGCTGGTGACTGCGTATCGGCTTCTAGTTTCAACATGCTCTCCCCTCGCACCCTGTCGCCATAAAAGCTCCATCGCCTGCCGCACAAGACGTGTGAGACGCTGAATCACACGCCTGATGCGAGCCATTGTTGAAACAATTGACACAAGAGAATGGGGCGGGCGTCGAATTGCTGGCACAGCCGCCGCCTATTCCGACCAGCATCAGATGCACCCTCCGGCAGGTCAACAGCCGGGCGGGCACTGCAACGATCAGGTGGGCGGACGGCCCGGGAGCAGAAGACGATGACGCAGGAATTGATGGAATCCACGATCCGCCAGTGGGTGTCGGCCGACCCGCGCCGTGGCGCTCGGGACCTCAGCCGCCTGTCGCCCTCGACCGGCCGATCGATCTCCCGCTCACCCGAAGAAGTGGCCGACGAGCTGATCATCCTCGCCGGCCGCCGTCAGATCGCCGCCACCCGTATCTGGTAAGGAGGCGCGGACGCCCTAGGCCGGAAAGCGGTAGGGCGCCCGATAAGCCTTGGTCATCAGCGCGTTGGCGACCTGGTCGTTGGTGAACCGGCCCGACGCACCGTCCCAATGAACCTTGCGGCCGGTGCGATAGGCGATGTTGCCCATCTGGCAGACGATCGCGGTGGTCGCCGCGGACTCGATCGAACAGGCCGGCGTCTTCGACCGGTCCTTGACGCACGCGATGAAGTCGGCGGTGTGCTTTTCCAGGCCATTGTCGCTGACCCGCGTTACCGGCACTTCGGGGCTGAGCTGCTTGCCGTCGTCCACCTCGGGGATGGTCCACCATTTGCCGCGGTCGACCACCACCGTTCCAAGCTCGCCGACGAAGGCAACGCCATGATCGTTCCCGCCGTAGGGCCCCTTGCTGATCCCGACGGCATGTTCCCACTCAATCGAATAGTCGCCGAAGTCGTAGATGGCGGTCTGTGTGTCCGGCGTTTCCATCGCGGAATCGGCGTAACCGAAAGCACCGCCCAGCGAGCTGATCGAGCGCGGCGATTCCGCCCGCATGCCGAGCAGGGCGATGTCGATCAGGTGGACACCCCAGTCGGTCATCAGCCCGCCGGCATAATCCCAGTACCAGCGCCAGTTGAAATGGTAGCGGTTGGGGTTGAACGGCCGCGCCGGCGCCGGGCCGAGCCAACGGTCATAATTGACGCCGGCCGGCACCGGCTCGTCGGGCTTGGGCGGGATATTCTTCATCCAGCCCTGGTAAGCCCAGGCCTTGACCTTGCGGACTCGGCCGATGGAGCCGGACTGGACGTGGGCGATGGCGTCGCCCCAATGTTGGTTGCTGCGCTGCCATTGGCCGACCTGGACGACGCGGTTGTGGCGCTGCTTGGCCGCAACCATGGCCCGGCATTCCGCGATGGAATTGCCCAGCGGCTTTTCGCAATAGGCGTCCTTGCCCGCCGACATGGCGTCGGTCAGCATCAGCGCGTGCCAATGGTCGGGCGTTCCGATGATGACTGCATCGATATCCTGGTCGTCGAGCATGCGGCGATAATCGTCGTAAATCTTCGGGGCCTTGCCCGCGGCGGTCTGAAACTCCGCGCCGCGCTTGCTGAGCACGCTGGCGTCGACGTCGCACAGACCGACCGGCTCGACATCGGCGCCCTTCACCATCGCGGTAAGGTTCGCCCAGCCCATGCCGTTGCAGCCGATCAGACCGACCTGGACCTTGTCGTTTGCCGATGCTTTGCGGCGGCGGCGCTGAGCGAAAGCGGCATCGAGTGGCGCCAGAGCGGCGGCGGATGCGGCAAATCCACCCGCCAGAACGGCGCGGCGGTCAAAGCTGTCGGTCATGGTGGGTCCTCTCCCCTTAATCTCTTTCGGCGATTGGTAGCCGGAAAACCGCCGTCCGCAAGGGCTGCCAAGGCGGGATCATTGAACTTTCGGTCCGCATCACCACATTCTTCGATCTATGGCCGGGGGCATCAGATCGTGGACGTGCGGCTTGGTGCCGAACATGCCGGCTGGCGGCTCGACCGTGCCGTTGCCGAGGCGGTGCCGACGCTTTCACGTGAACGGCTCAAGACGCTCATCAAGTCGGGCGCATTGGCGCTAGGCGAAGCGCCTGTTCGCGACCCGGCCTTCAAGGTCCGCGGCGACGAAGCCTTTACGCTGGCCGTGCCGGAGCCCAAGCCGGCGCATAACGAAGCGCAGGACATTCCGCTGGCGATCGCGTTCGAGGACGAGCATCTGCTGGTCGTGGACAAGCCTGCCGGGCTGGTCGTCCATCCCGCTGCCGGCAATTTCGACGGTACCCTGGTCAACGCCTTGCTTCACCATTGCGGCGGCAGCCTCTCGGGCATCGGCGGCGTGGCTCGGCCTGGGATCGTCCACCGCATCGACAAGGACACGTCCGGCCTGCTGGTAGTCGCCAAGACCGATGTGGCGCACGAAGGGCTGGCGAAGCAATTCGCGGCGCACAGCATCGATCGGCGCTACCTGGCGATCGTCTCCGGCGTGCCGAAGACCGGCGAAGGCACCGTTGATGCGTCGCTCGCGCGGTCCTCGGCCAACCGCAAGAAAATCGCGGTTGTCCCCGAAGGACGCGGCAAGCGTGCGGTAACCCACTGGACCCGCAAGCAGCCGCTTCGCGATTCGGCGCTGGTGGAGTGCAGGTTGGAGACCGGCCGAACTCACCAGGTTCGGGTCCACATGGCGTCGATCGGCCATCCGTTGCTCGGCGATCCGGTTTATGGTCGCGCTTCAAAGTCTCATCGCGACTTGTTACGGGATCTCAACTTTGAACGTCAGGCCCTTCATGCTGCGGTCCTTGGCTTTGTTCATCCCGTAACGAAGAACAGACTGTCGTTCACTTCGCGCATGCCGTCGGACATGCAGGAACTGTTCAGCGCACTTGGTGTATAGGATTTGACTGGCTAGGGCGTGACACAGCGCCCGGCCCTCAGGGAGAAAGACGAACTACCATGGCACAGCAAAAGGGCATCGTCTCCATCCCCGCATCCGGCGGGGAAGCCGGACTCAATCGCTACCTCAGCGAGATCAAGAAGTTTCCCATTCTCGCGCCGGAGGAAGAGTTCATGCTCGCCAAGGCGTGGCGGGAGCATGGCGACACGGAAGCGGCCGCCAAGCTCGTCAACTCGCACCTTCGCCTGGTCGCCAAGATTGCCATGGGTTACCGCGGCTACGGCCTGCCGGTCAGCGAGCTGATCAGCGAAGGCAATATCGGCCTGATGCAGGGCGTGAAGAAGTTCGAGCCGGACCGGGGCTTCCGCCTCGCCACCTACGCCATGTGGTGGATCCGTGCCTCCATTCAGGAATTCATCCTGCGCAGCTGGTCCCTAGTGAAGATGGGCACCACCGCCGCGCAGAAGAAGCTATTCTTCAACCTGCGTCGGATGAAGAACCAGATCGACGCGTTCGAAGAGGGCGACCTCAAGCCCGCGGACGTTGCGAAGATCGCCACCGACCTCGGCGTGACCGAGGAGGAAGTGGTCTCTATGAACCGCCGCATGGGTCATGGCGGCGACACGTCTCTCAACGCCCCGCTGAAGGGCGACGAGGGCGGCGAAGGCCAATGGCAGGACTTTCTGGTCGACAACGGCCCGCTTCAGGACGAGCGGCTCGCCGAGGATGAGGAAGGGCGCGTTCGCCACGACCTCCTCATGGAAGCGATGAACTCGCTGAACGACCGCGAGCGCAACATCCTGATGGAGCGACGGCTTTCGGACGATCCGAAGACGCTCGAGGAACTGAGCCAGGTCTACGACGTCAGCCGCGAACGCATCCGCCAGATCGAGGTGCGTGCATTCGAGAAGCTGCAGTCGGCGCTGCTCCGCCTGGCGAACGACAAGCATCTGCTCGCCGCCTAAGGCTTTGCCTCCGTCGTATCGGTGAGGCTGTCCCGGTCCGCCACGGTGGCGGACGCCTGGGTCAGCTTTTCCCCTTCCCGCGCCTCCTCAGGCCGATCCTCGACCTCGTCGCTGGTTGCAACGTTGTCCGCCGCCCAGGCGCCGCGCTGGCCCAGTGGCTGCTCCGGCCCGGTCGTGCTGTCCCTTGCGGTCTGATGTTCGATCTCGCTGTTCAACTCGGCGCCCATGACCAGCACATAAGCCGACAGGTAAAGCCATGTCTGGAATGCGGCCAACGCGCCCAGTGACCCGTAGGTCGCGCTAAAGTTTGTAAGGTTGGAGACGTAGAAACCGAACAGCACCGTCAGCAGCAGCCATACGGCCGCCGCGAACACGCATCCCGGAGTGATCCAGACCCACTTGGCTCGCTCTCGCGAGGGCGCGTAGCGGTAGAGAGCGGAAATCAGGCCGGCCGCGACCAGCAGAAGGAGAATGTAAGCGATGGCTTTGGCTGCGAGCGGCAGCAGCCCGGCGCCGAACCGGACGCTGATGGTGGCGATCGCGGCCGTCGCGGCAATGGCGGCAAGCGTTACCACAACCGCCGACAGCGTCATCAGCACGGCAAGAAGGTAGAAGCGCAGAAGCGATCTTTTCTCCTTCTCCTCATAAGCAATGTTGAGCGCCGTGATCAGCGCCGCGGAGCCGTTGGTGCCGCCGTACAAAGCGGCGAGCAGCGCGACGATCAGCCCTGCCCCCTTCGCGCCCTCCGACGTCTTGACGGCATTCAGCGCCTGCTCGCCAATGATCAGCGCGACATCCGTCGGAAGGACGGCCGTCATGGCCCGCACATGATCGACGACGGTCCTCGGCTCGGCCACCAGACCATAAGCGAGGACAATGATGCCGATCAGCGAAACGAGGGCGAAGAAGCCGTAAAAGGCGACGCCCGCCGCGACGAGCGCGACATTGTCGTCCCACGTTCGCTGCCAGGTACGCTTGGCGATGTCCTTCCAAGCGGCGGAAGGCATCTGCCACGGGGATGTCGCAAAATGACCGTTGGTCATTGGCCTCAACCGTCCTCGCGCCGGGCGAGGGCCAGACCGGCAGCCGCCGCAAGGATGGCAGCCCCGGCCAATTCGCTGCCGCGCCTGCGCATCAACCCAAGTCCGACGGTCGACAGGATGGAGGACACCATGCCGATCTTATGCGCACCGACGAGCCCCGAAGCGCGGGATGTCACGCGCGACGCAAGATAGGGGTGCTCGGCGGGTTCACTCGTAGAGGGAGCGGCAATTGGCGCCGTATTTGGACGTGACGAATCGGCGCCCTTCTCACCTGCGGCGGGCTTCGCCTGATCGGCACTTTCCGGCCCCGATGCGACATGGTCGGCGGACCAGGCACCGCGGGAGCCGAGCGGCTTGTCCGCGCCGGCAGTCGTGTCCTTGGCCGTCTGGTGCTCCAGCTCCGAGTTCAGCTCGGCCCCGAACAGCAGCACATAGCTGGACAGGTAGAGCCAGGTCAGGAGCACGACCACGGCACCCAGGGACCCATAGGTCTTGTCGTAACTTCCGAAGTTGGTGACGTAGAAACCGAAGCCGAGCGTCAGCGCCAGCCAAGCGATGGCGGCGAACAGCGACCCAGGCGTAATCCAGGTCCACCTGGCGTTGTCGCGCGATGGCCCGTAGCGGTAAAGGGTCGCAATGGCCGCTGCCGCCGCCCCGAGCAGGACGACGTAGGAGATCCCCTTCGACAAGATGATGCCCACCATCCCTAAACTTGGGAGGAGATCTTCGAGAGCGCCCAGGACGGTCGTCGCGACGATGGCCAGCAGCGCCACCAAGACGGCGCAGACGGTCATGACCAGCGAAATCAAGGTGACCTTCAAAAAGCCGCGCTTTTCCTCTTCCTCATAGGCGATGTTGAGGGCGGTAACGATCGATCCCATCGCGTTCCGGGCGCCCCAGAGAGCGACGGCCAGCGCGGCAATCAGCCCCAGGCCCTTCTTGCCGCCGGACGTCTGGACCACATTTAGCAACTGCTCGCCGACAATCTTGGCGACGTCCGCGGGCATCGCCTGGGTCAGACCCTGCACATGCTCCAGCACGCTTCGCGGGCTCGCCACCAGGCCGTAGGTCAGAACGATGGCGCCGAGCAAAGGCACCAGGGCGAGGAAGCCGTAGAAGGCTACGCCGGCGGCGACCAGGCCGACATTGTCCTTGGACGATTCACCCCAGGTCCGGACCGCGACTTCCTTCCAGGCGGAAAGAGGCATTTGCCACGGGCTGTCGGCATGGCGACCGCGGTCGGCGGCGCTTTGGGCGATGGTACGCGTACTGGGCATGTCCATGCCGCTTCAATGGGCGAAGCGCATGGGCGTTCCGGGAAGCTTAGCCCGCCAGCGAGGGAACAGTTGCGACTGGCTTCCAGTCGCCAAGGCCATTTTGCGCCGCAAAATCCGCCGGGAACGGCTCGCCGGCGCCTATACCGCCCTCCACGAACAGGCAGTCGAGCCCCGCCCTCGCGGCACCCAGCACGTCGGTCTGCAGCCCGTCCCCTACGGCAAGCACCTGCTCCTTGGGCGGGTTGCCGCCAAGCTTCAGCGCATGGTCGTAGATGGCCGGGTACGGCTTGCCATACCATTCGACCTTGCCGCCGACCGCCGTGTACGCGTCGGCAAGCGAGCCTGCGCAAAGCTCCAGGATGCCACCCCGAACGACGACGCGGTCAGGGTTGAGGCAGTGCATTACGACGCCATCGGCGGCCCAGCGCCGCAGGTCTGCATCATATAAATCGACAGCCATGCGGTCCGGGGCGAGCCCGGTACAAGCGAGGTGGCGAAAGCAGTCATTCGCGATCTCGATCCCGCGCTCTTCCAATACACCGCGGTCCATCGGCGTCCCGAGAAAACCGACCGGCTCGCCGAGCACTGTCAGTGCATCGACACCCGCTTCACCGCCGGTGGTGATTGCATCCCAGGCGCCGCGCGGAAGGCCAATCTCGCTGACCTGCCGCTGCACATATTCGGCGGTGCGCGGCGCATTGGTGATGAGGACGACGCAGCGTCCTTCCGCCTTCCACCGCAGCAGCCGCGCCGCCGCGCCTGGGTAGAGGTTCACGCCGTCGTGGACGCAGCCCCAAAGGTCGCACAGGATCAAACGGTAGCGGTCGGGCATGTTCTCAAGAAAGCTGTCGGTCATTGCGGCGCCGTAGCCGCGAGTGCAGGCGGTGTGAACCTTGACCTTGCCGTTCTGACCAGCTTGTGTCGGCGCAACCATAAAGGAGAGCGCCGGCGTGGCGAAAAAGCTCACTCGCTACATTTTGTTCGCGTTGCTGCTCGGCGTGATCGTCGGCTGGACGCTGAACGTCACGATCGGCGACACGACGCTCGAAGGCAAGGCGCAGCTGGCGACCATCGCCGGCTATCTCAAGGTGCTGACCACCGTCTTCCTCCACCTCATCAAGATGATCATCGCGCCGCTCGTAGTTTCGACCCTGGTGGTCGGCATCGCCCACATGGGCGATACGGCGGCGCTCGGCCGGGTCGGCGCCAAGGCTTTCGGCTGGTTCGTAACCGCGAGCCTCGTTTCCCTTACATTGGGCATGGTGCTGGTGAACCTGCTTCAGCCGGGAAGCGCGCTGGAACTGCCGTTACCCCCTGCCGATGCGGCGAGCGGGGTCGACCGGTCGGGTTTCGACTTCGCCAAGTTCGTCGCGCACATTTTCCCAGAGTCGATGATCGGGGCAATGGCGAGCAACGACATCCTCCAGATCGTTGTTTTCTCGCTGTTCCTCGGCGTCGCCATCACCGCCGTCGGCGAGCCCGCCCGTCCACTCGTGCGGGCGCTTGAGGCTCTGGTGAAGGTGATGCTGGTCGTCACCGATTACGTGATGCGCTTTGCCCCCGTCGCGGTGTTCGCGGCGGTGACCTCGACCATTGCCGAGCGCGGTATCGCGATCCTTGCCACCTACGGCTATTTCATGGGCAGCTTCTACGCGGGCCTGATCATCCTGTGGCTGGTGCTGATCGGTGCCTGTTTCCTTCTCCTCGGTAGCCGCGCCGGCTTGCTGGTGCGCTACATTCGCGACCCGATCGTGCTCGCTTTTTCGACCGCGTCGAGCGAGGCCGCTTATCCGCGCACGCTTGAGGCCCTCGACCGCTTCGGCGTCCCGCCGCGGATCGCCAGCTTCGTCCTGCCGTTGGGCTATTCGTTCAACCTCGACGGGTCGATGATGTACATGACGTTCGCGTCCATCTTCATCGCCCAGGCCTATGGCATCGATCTGTCGATCGGCACTCAGATCGCCATGCTGCTAACCCTGATGATCACGTCCAAAGGCATCGCCGGCGTGCCGCGGGCGAGCCTGGTAGTGATCACGGCAACCCTTGCGCAATTCAACATTCCCGAGGCCGGAATCCTGATCATCCTCGCTATCGACCATTTCCTCGATATGGGCCGGTCGGCGACCAATGTCGTCGGCAATGCGGTGGCAGCGAGCGCGGTCGCCAAGTGGGAAGGCGCGTTCGACCCGATCGAACCGGCGGACATCGACCCGCCCAGGGCGCCGGCGCACCGGCCGCCGCCGCCCCCCGAAACCTGAGCTTCCGCAAGCTGAACTACTCGCCCGGCGTTGCGTTGGGCGGTCTGATCCTTCAGCAGGCAGCCAATGTTTCACATCAACCACACCCAAGGCGCTGGGCCGAAGCCCGGCGCCCGCGAACTGACCGCGCTGCTCGCCGGCCTCATGGCCCTCAACGCCATGGCGATCGACGCGATGATCCCGGCGCTCGCCGAGATCGGGCGTGATCTTCGCATCGAGACGGAGAATCAGCGGCAGCTGGTGGTCGTCTTCTACATGCTGGGGTTCGGGTCGACCCAGCTGATCTGGGGACCGCTAGCAGACCGCTTCGGGCGCAAGCCGGTGCTCGCCATCGGCATCGGCCTTTATTCGGTCTTCGCCTTGCTGTGCGGGGTCGCGCAAAGCTTCGAACTGCTGATCGCGGCGCGGGCGCTTCAGGGCGCATCGGCTGCGGTTACCCGGGTGCTTGTCATCGCTATGGTACGCGACCTGTTCGAAAGCGAAGAAATGGCCCGTGTCATGAGCCTGGTCTTCATGGTGTTCATGCTGGTGCCGGTGATCGCGCCCAACCTGGGACAGGCAATCCTGCTATTCGCACCGTGGCGGGCGATCTTTCTTCTGCTGGCGGGTTACGGCATGCTGATGTTCGCCTGGTCGTGGATCCGGCTGCCCGAGACGCTCCACCCAGAATTCCGCCGCTCACTCGCGTGGCGGGAGATCGGAAGTGCGGCCTGGGAGACGATCCGCGAACCGCAGTCGCGCGGCTACACGCTTGCGCTCACCGTCACCTTCGGGTCGCTGACCGCCTATATCGCCTCGGTCCAGCAGATCGTCTTCGACGCATTCGGAGCTGGCCAATATATCGGACTGGTGTTCGCCGCTGTTGCGGCGCCGATGGCGCTTGGATCGTGGATGAACAGCCGCGTGGTTGGAAAACATGGGCTCAGGCGGGTGGGCCATTTCGGCGCCGCGGGCTTCGCAGTGGTCACGACCCTGCACGCCGTGCTGGGGCTGTCCGGACATGAGAGCCTGATCGCGTTCGTTGTCCTTCAAGGCATGGCGATGATGTTCTTCTCCTTCACATCGTCCAACCTCGGCACGTTGGCGATGGAGCATATGGGGCCGATCGCCGGCACCGCCTCGTCCGTCCAGGGAGTGGTCGGAACGATCGGCGGCGCGCTGATCGGACTGGTCATCGGGCAGGCGTTCGACGGCACCGCGACGCCCTTCCTGATCGGGGTCGCCGCCTGTGCCGTCGTCGCCTTCGTTATCGTACTGCTGACCGAACCCAAGCGGCTGTTTGCGCCGATCCGGGTCGACACCGGCGAGCGGATCGCGGCGGAATAGGTCGCCCAAAGAAAACGGGGCAGCATCGCTGCCGCCCCGTCCCTTGGCCTATGGTCGACACTCAGGCGTCGTCGACGTCATCCTCGGGGCTCGGCCCGACCATCAGCGCTTCGCCGACCTCCTCGGTCTTGCCGCGGATGCTATTCTCGATCCGCTGCGCCATCTCCGGATGTTCCTTGAGGTAGGTCTTGGCATTCTCACGCCCCTGCCCGATCCGGACCGAGTCATAGCTGAACCAGGCACCCGACTTCTCGACCAGGCCGGCCTTGACGCCGAGATCGAGGATCTCGCCGATCTTTGAGACGCCCTCGCCATACATGATATCGAACTCGACCTGCTTGAACGGCGGCGCGACCTTGTTCTTGACGACTTTCACCCGCGTCGTGTTGCCGACGATATCGTCGCGATCCTTGATCTGGCCGGTGCGGCGGATGTCGAGACGGACGGAGGCGTAGAACTTTAGCGCATTGCCGCCGGTGGTCGTCTCCGGATTGCCGTACATAACGCCGATCTTCATGCGCACCTGGTTGATGAAGATGACGGTGCAGCGCGAACGGCTGATCGAACCGGTCAGCTTGCGGAGCGCCTGGCTCATCAGGCGGGCCTGGAGGCCGACGTGACTGTCGCCCATCTCGCCCTCAATTTCCGCCCGCGGGACGAGTGCGGCGACCGAGTCGACAACCAGCACGTCGATCGCGTTCGAGCGTACCAGCGTGTCGACGATCTCCAGTGCCTGCTCGCCGGTATCCGGCTGCGACACGATCAGCTCGTCGATGTCGACGCCCAGCTTCTTCGCATAACCGGGATCGAGCGCATGTTCGGCATCGACGAACGCGGCCGTGCCGCCGGTCTTCTGCGCCTCCGCGATCGCATGCAGCGCCAGCGTCGTCTTACCCGAACTCTCCGGCCCATAGATCTCGATGATGCGGCCGCGTGGAATTCCGCCGACACCAAGCGCGATGTCGAGGCTCAGCGAGCCGGTCGAGATCGTCTCGATCTCGATCTTCTCGCGGCTGCCCAGCTTCATTGCCGAGCCCTTGCCGAATGCGCGGTCGATTTGTGCAAGCGCGGCTTCGAGCGCCTTCTGACGATCCATTGAGGGAGATTCCAATCCGCTTCCGATGACTTTCAGCTGCGCTGCCATGAGCCTTGTCCCTTCGTCAATGGCGGCCGAGCCCCGCCGGTGTGACGATGGTCAGTATCCTATTTGTTCCGTGAGAACAAGAGGAGAACAGGTTTTCAAAAGTGAAAGGCGCGCGGCACCGTGATCACGCGCCTTTGCATGGTCGATCGATCAGCCGAAGTGGACGTCGGCGAAGCTACTGACACCGAGCAGGATCACGCTGCCACTGCTTAAACCGATCGAGAGATCGGCAACGCCGTCGCCATTCGCATCGACAATGCTGTGCGACTTGACGGAGAGCCCCTCGCCGAGAAGCAGCTGATCCTCAAGAACGTTGAAGTCCGCAATCGCGTCGGCCCCGCCGCTCTTGGCGAAGATGAATGTGTCGGCACCGGTGCCGCCGGTCAGCAAGTCGTCGCCCTCGGCACCGGACAGCAGGTCGTCGCCCTCGCCGCCGTCGAGACGATCCGCGCCCTGCTCGCCGAACAATTTGTCGGCCGCATTGCTGCCGAACAACAGGTCGTCGCCGCGGCCGCCATGTAGCTCGTCCCGGCCGTTACCGCCGTTGATCCTGTCCGCGCCATTGCCGCCGTCGATCCAGTCGTCGCCCGCGCCGCCGAGCAAATTGTCGGCGCCATTGCCCCCGACACCCTCTCGCCCGACTCAATGTTGAGCCGCGCAACCAGCGGGTCGTGGTCGCTGGTCTGGTCCCAGAACTCCGCATTGATGTGGAGGATGTCGAACTGCGCCCGCTCGCCGAGGTTGCCGCTGACCAGGATATGGTCGAGCTCCTGGCTGTTCCCCTGGAAGACGTAATCGTAGCGCTCATTGACGGGCAGCAGGTCGGCCAGGTTCGACAGGCCGGCGTCTTCGAGCTGCTGCAGCGTCTGCGAGTAGCCGAAGTCATTAAGGTCGCCGACCACCGCCACGTTGGCATCCGGATCGATCGCAAGAAGCTGATCGACGAAGGCGCCGACGATCTTGGCCTGCTCGATGCGCTTCGCCAGCGTTTCCTCGAACGGCGGCTGATTGGCGCCGAACAGGGGATCGTCACCGATCTTGGAATTGAAGTGGTTGTTGATGACGAACACGCTTTCGCCGTTGAAGATGAACTCGGCGACCAGCGGCTTGCGGCTGTTGTCGAAGGCATCGTTAGTGGGGTCGATACGGCCGACCGCATAATTGAGGTCGATCTCGCCGCCGGCGTCGGTGGCGGTCACGGCATCGTTGGCGCCCCGACGGCGCCGGCCGCGAGCTGCACGCGATCGGTGTTGTAGAGGAAGGCCTGGCGGATGTTGCCGCTCTGCTGCCCGCCGTCCTGATTATATTCGGGCGTGACGTACGCCCAGGCGTAGTGCGGACCATTGGGGCCAGCCACGGCGTTGATGTCGTTCACCAGCCGCTGCAGCGTCTGTTCGGCCGAAACGACCCCGCCACCGGCCGCACCATTGTCGTCCTGCACCTCCTGAAGCGCGACGATATCGGGCGCGCCGAGCACGTTCACGATCTGCTGCGCGATCTGGATGAACTTGCTGGCGTCGTTCGTGAAGGCGAGGTTTTCGGCGTTGTAGCTCGCCATGGTAAGATGGTCCGCATCGGCCCGCAGCGTCGTCGAAGTCTCACGCCGCAAGCCGCCGTCCGTGACGGTGAATGCCTGGGTGGCGATGACTTCGTAGCTGCCGGTGCTGTCGTAATTAACGACGCCGGTGACGTCCCCGAGCCGGTCGCCAACATTGGCCCGGTAGTCGTTGTCGAGGACTCGATTATCCTCCTGAACCGCGATCCGTTCGGGGTTGGAGTCGCCCTCTTGCGCGATGATCCCGCCGCTGGGCGTCAGCGTGCCGGCGTTGGTGCCACCGAGGCGGATGAAGGTCTCGCTGTCCCCAAAGCTGCTGGTGTCGGACGGTCCGGTTGCAACGGCATCGTGAAGGATGACGCGCATGCCTTCCAGGCTCTCCCAGAAGTCGAGGCCCTGGGTCGCCGGATCGAACTGGTCGGTATCGTCACCGTAGGCCACGGTCGGGGGCAGCAAGCCGCCTTCCCCAATCAATGTCGCCTGGACCGTGCCGGTGCTGCCCGTGCGCTGGACGAAGCCGCCATTGCTGGTCGCGATCTCGGTCAGCGACAACTCGGCGGTGGTGCCGCTGTCGGGGAAGAATTCGGTGACTCGGCCGGACACGCGGACCTCATCGCCCACGACGATATTGGATGCCGGACGCGCGTTGGTGAAGACGAAGATGCCCTCGGACGTGCGTGCGTCCGCGTCGGGCGTGGGGTCTTGGATCCAGAAACCGTTGCTGGTGATACCGGTGACGATGCCGATGGTAGCGACCGTCTGGCCCTCCAGCGGCGAGCGGTGGGCCGCGCCTTGGATATCGTGGATTTCGGTCAGCAAAATGTCGTCGTTGCGAATGGTGCCCTGCGCGGACGGCGCGTCCGGCACGCCGAGCGTGACGGTGAACGCTTCGTCGACTTCGTTCAGAAGCTCGCCCGCGACATTGATGGTGAGCGTCATGCTGGTCACGCCATCGGCAAAAGCGACGCTGCCCGTCGGGTAGACGCTGCCGGCGAAATCTTCCGCATCGGCCGCCGCCGGGCCAGAGCCCGTGCCGGTGACGGTGTAGGAGATGATCTCCGCGCCCGTCCCGCTCGGACGGGTGACGGTGAAGGTGTAGGCGGTGGTGCCGGCATCACCCTCGACCTTGTCGGCGGACAAGGCGGCAATCCCGTAGGACGCCGGGCCTGCCGTATGGCTTCCAAGATTCGACGTCGTGTCGTTGGCGTAGCCGGTCCACTGGTCAGCGGGATTGAAAGCGTCGAACGGATTGGTATCGCCGCTGGTGACCGTGGCCGAGCGAACAAGTGTGTTGTCGGCTGTGCTGGCGAGGCCGGTGCCCCACTCCGTCCCGGGATCGGCGCCTACCTGACCAAAGGAATCGACGTTGGCGTAGGTCGAGCCAGACACCAGGCGCTGAAGCACAATGGCGTCGTCGCCGTTGAACCAGCCGCTGCCGTTGGTCAGATCCGCTTGGGCAAGGATGGCTGCGTTGGCTGCCGATTGGGCAATGACGTAAACGTCGCGGCGGCGACCGTGCCGCTCAGGTTGATCGTCAGGCGCGCGGCGGTCGAGCCGTTGAAGAACATCTGGATGCGGTAGCCGGTCAGATTGATGGCAGTGCCCGTGCCGTTGTACAGCTCGATGGCCTTATTGTTGCTGCTGCCTTCGATATATTCGGAAATGATCAGGTCGGTCGCGGCCACTTCTTGCCCCCACAATGACGATGAAAGTGTCTGATATCGCGCGGGAATCGCACGATCATCAAGCGGCAACTAACCACGATTTGTGACAGTTAAAAAAGTGGCCCGGCAGACTTCCTGGTCCACCGGGCCTCCGTTCGTCGCAAACAGGAAAACGCCTATTGGGGCGTGATGTCCCCGGCGCCGGTGCTGTCACCCTCGCCTGCGTCAGGACGCGTGTCGAACACCTGGTCGATGAGGCCGAACGCCTTGGCTTCGTCCGCTTCCATGAAGGTGTCGCGGTCCATTGCGCGCTCAATCTCCTCGAGCGGCTTGCCGGTATACTTGGCGTAAAGCGAATTCAGCCGCTGGCGCATGCGCAGGATCTCGCGAGCCTGGATCTCGATGTCCGCGGCCATGCCCTGGGCGCCGCCCGACGGCTGGTGAACCATGATCCGGCTGTTGGTCAGCGCGATACGCATTCCTGGCTCGCCCGCGGCAAGCAGGAAGCTGCCCATCGACGCGGCCTGGCCGATGCAGACGGTGCCGACCCGCGGGCGGATGTATTGCATCGTGTCATGGATCGCGAGACCCGCCGTCACCACGCCGCCGGGCGAGTTGATGTACATGAAGATGTCCTTCTTCGGGTTCTCGGACTCGAGGAAGAGCAATTGGGCCGTGATGAGCGAGGCCATATGATCCTCGATCGCGCCGGTGATGAAGATGATCCGCTCACGCAGCAGCCGGGAATAGATGTCGAAGCTGCGCTCACCGCGCGTCGACTGTTCGATAACGATGGGGACGAGCTGCGAGACGATATCCTGGTGGTCCATGAGAAATGCGGATCCTTGGGTTGATTAGTTGGACATACATCGGGCGGAACGGGCGAAGGTTCAAGCGCCCGGCGCAGGGTGGGACAGATAAGCGAGCCGCCTCACCTCTCGTCGGCCGCGGGTCACGGTGTCTAGGATGAGGCCGGTAAAGAAGCAAAGAACGGCGACGATGGTCATTCCGGTGACCAGGATGGCGGTCGGAAAGCGAGGCACCAGACCGGTGCGGGCATAGGTCTCGATCAGCGGTTCGGCGATAATAAGGGCAGCAATGAAGAGGAGCAAACCGATCAGGCCGAAGAAGAGCACGGGGCGCTCGACACGATAGAGGTTGATGATCGTCTTCAGGATGCGCCAACCGTCGCCATAGGTCGACAGCTTCGAATGCGATCCCTCTAGCCGAGCGGCGTACGCAGTCTCCACCTCCCCCACCGGCATCTTCAGTTCGAGCGCGTGAACGCTCATTTCCGTCTCGATCTCGAAGCCCGACGACAGCACGGGGAAGCTTTTCACGAAGCGCCGCGAGAATACCCGGTAGCCCGAGAAGACGTCGGAGAAGGTGCGCCCGAACAGGCGCGAAAGGATGCCGGTGAACAGACGATTTCCGAGGACGTGACCGCCGCGATACGCCTGGGCCTGTTGATGCCGACGAGTGCCGACCACCATGTCGAGTTGGTGCGCGAGCAATTGATCGACCATCGCCGGTGCTGCCGAGGGATCATAGGTCAGGTCGCCGTCGGCCATGACGTAGATGTCCGCATCGACGTCGGCGAACATACGGCGGACGACGTGGCCTTTGCCTTGCTGCTTTTCGTTGCGGACGATGGCGCCCGCGGCCGCCGCGACCTCGCAGGTCCGGTCCGCGCTGTTGTTGTCGTAGACGTAGACCGTCGCATTGGGGAGCGTCCGGCGGAAACCTTCCACGGTCGCGCCGATTGCCGCTTCCTCGTTGAAGCAAGGGAGCAGCACCGCAATGCGTGGTTGGTCGGCCGTCGGCACTCAATAACCCCCGTTCGGGCTGAGCGACGTCGAAGCCCTGCCCCTCTCTAGAAAGAAAGGCAGGGCTTCCACAAGCTCAGGACGAACGGCAGCTTACTTCGCCGCTTTGGCCTTCTTGGCCGGCGCCTTCTTCGGTGCAGCCTCGGCCGCAGCAGCCTTGTCCGCAGGCTCGCTCTTCAGCGGCTTGGCGGGCTTGGGGGCAGCATCTTCCTCGGTCAGCTTGGCCTTCTTCGGCGCAACTTTCTTGGCAGGCTTTGCTTCAGCCGCAGGCTCGGCAACAGCGGCAGACTCCTCGGCCTTCGCAGCCTTGGCCTTGCCCTTCTTGGCAGGCTTGGCCTCATGCGCATGATCGCCATGGTCGTGGCCGCAGCCCGGGCCATGCACATGGCCTTCCTCGCTCTCGAGGTCCGCTTCCAGCTCGGCGCGGGTAGCCGCGCGTTCGGTGATTTCCGCCTTCGAGAAGAGGAAATCGACGACCTTGTCCTCATACAGCGGAGCGCGCAGCTGGGCGGCCGCCATCGGCTCCTGCTGGATGTACTGGATGAAGCGCTCGCGGTCCTTTGGCTGGTACTGCGAGGCGGCCTGCATCACGAGCCGGTTCATTTCCTGCTCGGTGATGTCGACGCCGTTGGCGGCACCGATTTCCGACAGAAGCAGGCCAAGGCGCACGCGGCGCTCGGCGATCTTGCGGTACTCGGCCGTTTCCTTGTCCAGCTCGGCCAGGGCCGCCTGGGTGTCATCCTCATGTTCCGCTTCGTGGCGAAGCTGGGCCATGATGTTGTTGAACTCCGCGTCCACCATCGAATCCGGCACCGGGAAGTCGTGGGCCGCCGCAAGCTGGTCGAGCAGGCGGCGCTTCATGTGGGTGCGGGTCAGATTGTTGAGTTCCTGCCCCTGCTGATCGCGAAGAATTTCCTTGAGCTTGTCGAGGCTGTCGAGGCCGAGGGTCTTGGCGAAATCCTCGTCCACCTTGGTTTCGCCCGCGACCTTCACCGCCTTGATCGTTACCGCAAAATTTGCGGGTTTGCCCTTCACCTTTTCCGACGGATAATCGTCGGGGAAGGTGACCTTGACGTCGCGGTTGTCGCCGACCTTCACGCCCTGGAGACCTTCCTCGAAGCCCGGGATCAGATTGCCCGAGCCGAGCTCGATCTGCATGTCCTCGCCCGAACCGCCATCGAACTTCTCGCCATCCACGGTGCCGACGAAGTCCATGACCACCAGATCGCCATTCTCGGCCGCCTTGCCCTCAGGCGCGTCTTCCCAGCTTTTGTTGGAGCTTGCGAGACGCTGGAGCTGCTCGTCGACCGCAGCTTCGTCCGGCTCGACCGTCAAACGTTCCAGCTTCAAGCCTTCAATGCTCGGAGCAGCGATGTCGGGCAGCGCTTCCAGGCTGACCTTCACCTCGGCATCCTTGCCAGGAGCGTAGCCGTCGACCAGCTCGACCTGCGGCTGGAGCGCGGGGCGGAGCTTCTGCTCGGCGAGCAGCTTCTGGACGCCCTCCTGAACTGCGGAGTTCAGCGCCTCTCCCTGCAGGGAGTCGCCGTGCATCTTCTTGATGAGGTTGGCCGGGACCTTACCGGGACGGAAGCCGGGCATGCGGACCTGCGGCGCGAGTCGGCGCACTTCCTGCTCGACGCGGGCCTCGATCTCCTTGGCCTCGATGGTGAGCGTGTAGGCCCGCTTCAGGCCCTGGTTTTCCGTCTCAACGGTCTTCATGTCGCTGTGCAATCCCGGTGTTGAATCTGTTTCGAGGAGTTTTCGCGGTCCGGTGGAATGGTGCGGGCGAAGGGACTCGAACCCCCACATCTTGCGATACTGGTACCTAAAACCAGCGCGTCTACCAATTCCGCCACGCCCGCGCGGACGCCCTCAAGGGTGCGCGGCCTATAGCAAGGATGGGGCGCGGAGCAACCCGGGGCGTTGGGCAACCTTCGACGAGTGGCGGGCGTTGGCAGGGGAAAGGAGTTCCAAGAGATGCAACAGCTTCCACCATTCCCCGAAGAGCCCGCCAATCCCACCGAGCCGGCCCAGCCCACCCAGCCCGGCGGACCCAGCCCGGCACCCAGCGAGACTCCGCCAAGCGGCCCCGATGTCGACGTCCCGTCGCCCGCAAGCCCGGGAACGCTGCCGCCGTCGACGCCGATCGGTCCGGTCGCCTGATGGCGAGCGTTCCGCCCGACCCATCCGAGCCCGAGCATCTGCCGGAAGAGTTGCCGGACCTACCGGGCGAGCCGGGGCAACCGCCGCCACTAGATCCGGTGGTTCGCTAGGGCTTCGCCATCTGGCGGAGCCACCGGTCGACGATCGCCTCAGCCGCCAAGCCGATCAAGGCGCCTGCCACGACGTCGCTCAGATAATGCTTGCTGCGGATGACCTGCGTCGAACCGATGGTGCCGGCGACGGCCAGCGCGGCGCCGTGCTGACCGGGAAATTCGCGCCCCAGTGCCCTGGCGATGGCCACGGGGCTGGCGGTGTGGCCGGACGGGAAGCTGTTGTAGTCGCTTTCGTACCTTTGGCCTTTACGCAGCTCATACTTGCCCTGCTCGGGGATCAGGTCGGGCCGCGTACGATCAACCAGCCGTTTCGCAAGATTCTTCAGGCGTATGGCGACGAAGTGGCTTGCCAGCATCCGAAAGCCAACCTTGGCCGTGCGCCGGTCGCCCATCAGCACGCCGGTGGCAAGCACCGCACCGGTGATGAGATACATGGGTGGTTGGTCGCCAACGTCGCTAATCGTGCCTGCAATCTTCACCGGCTTGCGCTTGCGCAACGGCGTCAACGACTTCGCAACGGCGAGATCCGCCTTTTCGACCGGTGTCTTGGGTTTGCGCGCCATGCTGCCCCAACAAGAGAGGCGCGTGGCTGTTCCTAGCGAGCGCGCAATCGGGCCGAGCGGACGATCGCTTCGAAGTCTGGCAGCGCCGCCCCGAAGTAATGTGAACGCGCACCATCGACGAGGATGAAATAGAGTTCGCCGTTAATGACCGCCCCGACGGCTCGGCCACGGCGCCACAGTTCGTCACCGTCGAGATGTTCGAAGTCGAACTGGAAGCCGCTGTAGCCCATGAAGGGCCTCGGCTGCAGGCCGGTGGTGCGGAAATCGACGGCACCGCCCCGCACCCGATACAGCGTCTCGATCATCGAGGTGATCTCCGGCGCCATCATGTCGGAGCGGAACTTGGGCACCTGCCGCTCATCCGTCCGCCGCTGCCGGACCAGATATTTGTTGTTGGGCAGGCCCGCCACGAACATCATGCCGTCGAGATAAGGTCCGTTCAGCGTCCAGTCCTCGGCATAGCGAACATCGTCGAAAAAGCGCGGGCGCTGCTTGTTCCAAGGGCGCGGCGGAGTGACGACAAGCGATCCGTCCGCAACCGGTCGCGGCTTGACGCTGACCAGGCTGTAGTAACTGCTGCCGAAGCTTTCGCCGCCCACCCCGGTGCAGGCGCTCAGCGCGCATGTCGAGGCGAGCACAATGGCGATCGTGCGTTTCATGGACCTCTCCTTCAGCCTGCCATTTGCCGGATGAACGGCGCGTCGGGCGCGCTTGGCGCCATCTTGAGGTAGCGCTGCAGCGCAGACCTGGCCTCCGCCTGCCGCCCCTGCTTCATCAGCGACAGGCCATGCCAGCGCCACGCGTCGGCGGGCGCGTCGGGGTAGGATACGGCGACCGCATAGCCCTGTGCCGCCCGCTGATCGTCGCCCGCGCGGTTGCGAAGCCGCCAGACCTCCGCTTCGTAGAACCGCAGCAAGCCGTTCCAGCCATCCTTCGCGAGCGTCTCGATCAGGTACTGGCTTGCACCCGGGTCGTTGAGCTTGACCTGATCGTCGAGCAGCATCGGGCGGATACCGCCGATCGCCTGCAAGTAGCGGGCGCGGCGGTCGTCGTAGCGGCGGCCAGGAACCGTCACCTCCGCCGCGATCGCGCGCAGGTCGGCCAGACGGCTTTCCGGCGATGGGTGAGTTTCGAACAGGCTGTAGCGCCGGCGGCGGCGCTTGCGGCGATAGCGGGCGCTGGCCTCCTCCTCGCCGATCAGCTGAGACCAGGTGGTGGACATCTCGATCGCCGGATAGCCTTGCTCGGCCAGCAGGCGCGCGCCCATCGCATCCGCCTCCGCCTCCATGCCGCGGCTGTACTGAAGCAGCGAGAGGATGGTGCCGAGCTCCGCCAGTTGGGCGATGTCACCGACATAAGCTCCGGTGGCACCAGCAATCCCGCCGAGCGCCATCTGACCGACCGCGAACAGATCCGACTTGCGCTTGAGGTCGCGCCAGCTGCGGATCTGGTGCTTGCGCAGGAAATGGCCGGATTCGTGGGCGATTACGCCGGCAAGCTGCGCCTCGTTGCGCATGCGCAGCAGCAGCCCGGTGAAGACGACCGAAAAGCCGGTCGGGAACATCATGGCGTTGAAGTCGGGCACGCGCGCCAGATAGATTCGCATGTCCTTGGCCGCCGGCCCGCCGACGTCAGCGATGATGTTCTGCAGGTAGGAGGTGACCGTAGGATCCTTGACCAGCAGGTTGGAGCCGGAAATCTCCTCCTCCACCCGCTCCATCTGCTGCCACATGCCCTTTTCGTCGGCATCGACGGGACGGTAACCGGGGCCGATCAGCGGCACCATGTCCTGCGGCCGGACTCGGGCAGTCGCGGCGCCGGTCCCGAGCGCAGCCGCCAAGGTGCCACCGCCGATCAGCAGGTTGCGGCGCGACGTTTCGAAACAGCGCATGCACATGGCGTCAGGACCCCTGCATGCGGCGCTGCAGCCGACCCGGCTTCATGCGATCAAGAAGGCGGTCAACCATCTGCGCGGCGCCGTCGGGCGAACGGATGTCACCGAACCTCACGCCGGGGAGCTGACTGCCCGTCTGGAGCACGTTGAACCACACCACTTCGCCGGTGCGAAGGTCGACCAGGGACGCATAGGCCATTTGGCTGCTGCCGCCGCTCGGTGCGCAGAATCCAATCGCGCAACCGGCGATGCCCAGCACCTGCATCGCGGTCCGTCCTGTCGAGGCGATATTGTCCTGAGCATAAAGGAAGAGCGCATATTCATAGCCGGTCTTGCGACCGATCTGCACCGCATCCTCACCGAGCGTATATTCGATGCCCTTGCCGCGCTTCGTCGGCAGGTAAGCACCCATATATTTGTGCATGGCGATGGAGTTGCCGACCGCGGCATGGAGCCGCTCGAGATCGGCAACCGTCTCCTCATTGACTCCGGGAAGCTCGTTGCGGCGGGCAAGGATCTGCGTCTTGCCGCCGCGGGTCGCCTGCTGCGTGCGGAGCGCGGCGATGATGTTCGCGCGCGCCTGCTCGGTCCAATCGGCGCGCGCCTCGGGCAAGCCGCCCATCGTCAGCGAATTCACCGTCACGTCGGGACGCATGACCAGCAGGCGATAATCGCCCCGCGGCGGCGCGAAGTCGACGTCGGCGAATTGACGCGTCTGCACGCAGGCGCTCAGCGGCACGACAAGAGCCAAGGCGAACGCAAGCCCTAAGCGGCGCATAATCCTCTCCTACAGGACGGCAACCATGCAGCCGGCCCCCAGGTTCCGGATTGCCGTCCCAAAGCTGAACGGATCGTGAAAATTCTATAAAAGTGAGGGACTTAGCGGGATGGGCAACGCACTCCGGGAACAGTCTTGAGGCACTTGCCGTCGACCGATCCGGGCGTCAGCGGAAGGCGGATCAGGCCCGCAAGCGTCGGCATCAGGTCCACCGTCTCGACCGCATCGTTGCGAAGCACCGGCTTCATTCCCTTGCGCCAGAACAGCAGTGGCACACGACGGTCGTAATCATAAGGACTGCCGTGCGTTGCAACGGAATCGTCGGGCTCGTGGACCGGGTTGATGTTCGGCTTCAGCAGTACGGTGATGTCGCCCGAGCGCGCAGGATCGAAGGACGCGCGCGCCCGCTGGATCAGCGTCCAGTTCACGGGCGACCCCGTCGGCATCGACGTCGCGATCAATTCGGCTTTGGTGAAGGCTGCCGCAACCTGCCGGTCGGCGCGGTACCGGGGAAGCGCCGCGGCAACGATCTTCTGCCGAGTTTCAGCAGGCAAGCTGCCGTCTACGTAGATCGCCCCGCCGTAAGTCTTCAGCGGCGACTTGGGGAGGCCGAGCTGACGCGCAATCGTGTGGCCTACCGCGGCCTTGGACAGCGCATTGCTGATGCGCGTGGCGGCTACGCCGTTGAGTCGCAGCCGCTCCGGCGCGTCCTGCCCGCCATGATCCGCGGAAAGCGCGACCGCATAATCGATCCCGGCGCGATCGAGCATCCCGAAGAAACCGCCAAGATCGCGGTCGACCGACAGCAATTGCAGGCACATCTCCTGCCCGCCTGGGCCGAATTTATGGCCGACGTAGTCCGTCGCGGAAAGGCTGACAGCGAGAAGATCAGTCGCGCGCCCCTTGCCCAGTCCAAGCTCCTGAACGAGCGATGCCGCAAGCGCCAATGTCGCCGCGTCGAACTCGGGAGAGTCGTGGAACGCGTCTTCATCCCCCGCCGCGCGGTCGAAGCGGCCATCACCGATCCGGTACTTGACCGTGGGGATCACCAGCGGCTGCGCCTTCGCGGCACAAAGCGGTGGAGGCTGAAGCGGCGCCCGTGCGGTTGCGATCGCCTGCTTCGCCGCGCTGTTGGCCAGGGCGACCGAGCGTGGAGGTGGACCAACGGGAAGGTCCGTCACGAAGCTCCCATCGGCCCAATACCAGCGCTGGTCGGGCGTGTGGCCGCCCATCATAACCGCGGAACGGTCCTTGCCGGCCACGGCGACGCTCCGCGACAATGGCCAGCGGCGTTTCATCAATTCGCCAAGCACCGGCATTTTCAGGTGGACGGGCGAGACCTTATACTTGTCGGACGTGGTGCCGGGCGCCGTCTCGTCTTCCGCGCAATAGACCTGCTTGTCTGCGCGTGGCGCCGCGAAATTGTACCAGTTGTTCGCGATGATGCCGGTGCGTGCCGGCCGGCCGCCGGTCAGGAGCGTCGCATGGCCCGGGCAGGTCTGGGTCGTCGCATGGCTCTGATAAGCGTTGCGGAACGCCGTTCCCCCCGCCAGCCGCGCAAGGCCGCCCGTGAAATGCGGGCGATATTCGTCGAACAGGTCGCCCGAGAGTTGGTCGATCGATATGACGACCAGAAGCTTGGGCGGCTTTGCGGCAGCCGGCGTTGCGGCGAGACCAAGAGCGGCGGCGATGAAAGCGAGCTTGCGCATAAGCTCCCGCTAAGCCGCTCTCGGTGACACCATCATGACAGCTTTGCCCGGAGGCGTTCGTTCACCACCTGTGGGTTGGCCTTGCCGCCCATCGCCTTCATCGTCTGCCCGACGAAGAAGCCGAAGAGAGCCTCCTTGCCCGCCTTGTACTGCTCGACCTTTTCGGCATTGGCGGCAAGGATCTTGTCGATCTCGGCGTCGATCGCGCCCGTGTCGCTGGTCTGCTTTAGGCCACGGCTCTCGACGATGCTGGCTGCGCCATCGCCGCTCTCCAGCATGATCTCGAATACCTGCTTGGCGATGGTGCCGCTGATGGTGCCGTCGGCGACCAGGCCGAGCAGTTCCGCAGCCTGAACGGGCGTTACCGGGCTGTCTTCGATGTCCTTGCCGAGGCGGTTCAGCGCGCCGAACAGCTCGGACGTCACCCAATTGGCTGCAGCCTTCGGTTCAGCGCCTGCATCGAGCAGCGCATCGAACCAGCGCGCGCTTTCGACTTCCGCCGTCAGAACAGCCGCGTTGTAAGCGGTAATGCCGTGCGCTTCGTAGCGCTTGCGCTTGGCGTCGGGCAGTTCGGGAAGGCTGGCGCGGCACTCCTCCAGGAAGGCGTCGTCCAGTTCCAGTGGCAGCAGGTCGGGATCGGGGAAGTAGCGGTAATCGTGCGCATCTTCCTTCGAGCGCAGCGTCCGCGTGACGCCCTTGTCCGGGTCGAACAGCCGGGTTTCCTGCGCGACCTCGCCGCCTTCCTCGATCAGGTCGACCTGACGCCGCGCCTCATGCTCGATCACCTGCATGACGAAGCGGACGGAATTGACGTTCTTGGTCTCGGTGCGGGTGCCGAACGCGTCTCCGGGCTTGCGCACGCTGACATTGACGTCGGCGCGCATCGAGCCTTCCTCCATATTGCCGTCGCACGAGCCGACGTAGCGGAGGACTGCGCGGAGCTTGCGCAGGTAGGCTCCGGCTTCTGCAGGCGAGCGCATGTCCGGCTTGGACACGATCTCCATCAGCGCAACGCCCGACCGATTGAGGTCGACGTAGCTCATGGTCGGATGCTGGTCGTGCATCAGCTTGCCCGCATCCTGCTCGACGTGAATGCGCTCAACACCGATTGTCCGGGCGCTGCTCTCGTCCTTTTCGTCGAGGAGAACGGTCACTTCGCCCTCACCCACCAGAGGATGGTAGAGCTGGCTGATCTGGTAACCCTGCGGAAGGTCGGCGTAGAAGTAGTTCTTCCGGTCGAAGCGCGACCATTTGTTGATCTGGGCATCGATCGCCATGCCGGTGCGGACTGCCTGGCGTATGCACTCGCGGTTGGGCACCGGGAGCATGCCGGGCATCGCCGCGTCCACCAGACTCACCTGCGTGTTCGGCTCCGCCCCAAAGGCGGTTGCCGCGCCGGAGAACAGCTTCGACGCGGTGGCGGTGATCTGCGCATGGACTTCAAGGCCGACTACGACCTCCCAGTCGCCGGTTGCACCTCTGATGCGGAAAGGAGCGCCTGCGTCAGCCATTACCACCACTTCTCCGGGCGGGCGGTGAAGCCGGCCCGTTCTTCGATCGCGAGTCCGGCGTTGAGCACGCCCTGCTCGTCCAGTTCATTGCCGATGATGTGCAGCCCGAGCGGGAGACCTTGCGCGTCTAGACCGCCGGGGACGGTCATCGCGGGGAGACCTGCCAGGCTTGCCGGAACCGCAAACACATCGTTGAGGTACATGGCGAGCGGGCCTGTCGTCTCGCCGATGCCGAACGCTGCCGACGGCGCCGTGGGAGTCAGGATCAGGTCGCACTTCTCGAAAGCTTGCGCGAAGTCGCGCTTGATCAGTGCGCGGACTCGCTGCGCCTTGTTGAAGTAGGCGTCGTAGAAACCGGCCGAGAGCACATAGGTGCCGATCATGATCCGGCGCTTCACCTCGTCGCCGAAGCCTGCAGCGCGGGTTGTGGCATACATGGCGTCGAGATTGCCGCCTTCCGGTACCTCGCGCATGCCGTAGCGAACGCCGTCGTAGCGCGCGAGGTTGGACGAGGCCTCCGCCGGCGCGATGATGTAATAGGTGGGCAGCGCATGTTTGGTGTGCGGCAGGCTGATCTCGACCGGCTCAGCGCCGGCGTCGCGAAGCCATTCGACGCCCTGATCCCAGAGCGCGTTGATTTCGGCGGGAACGCTGTCGATGCGATACTCCCTGGGAATACCAACACGCTTGCCCTTGAGATCGCTCGACAGTCCCGCTTCCCACTTGGGCACCGGGAGGTCCAGCGAGGTCGAATCCTTGGCATCGAAGCCGGCCATCGCCTCCAGCAGGATGGCGCAATCGCGTACGTCGCGCGCCATTGGCCCGGCCTGATCGAGCGAGCTTGCGAACGCGACGATGCCCCAGCGCGAGCAGCGGCCGTATGTCGGCTTGATTCCGGTGATGCCGGTAAACGCCGCCGGCTGGCGGATCGAACCTCCGGTGTCCGTCCCGGTAACGCCCGGCGCAAGACCCGCCGCGACTGCCGCCGCCGATCCGCCCGAGCTTCCGCCAGGGGTCAACGCTGCATTGCCGCCGTCATTGCGCTTCCATGGGGACAGAACCGGGCCGTAGGCGCTGGTCTCGTTGGACGAGCCCATCGCGAACTCGTCCATGTTGAGCTTGCCCAGCATGCCGGCGCCCGCCGCCCGCAGCTTGGCGGTGACGGTGCTTTCATATTCCGGCTTGAAGCCCTTGAGGATGTTGCTTCCCGAGGTGCTGTCCACACCCTTGGTCGCAAACAGGTCCTTGATGCCGAGCGGAATGCCGGCGAGCGCGCCCAGTTCGCCAGAGCCTCGAGCCTCATCGGCGGCATTGGCGCAGGCGATTGCATCGTCAGGAGTCTCGACCGTGTAGGCGTTCAACTGACGCCCGGCCACAACCGCGGCATTGAACGCTTCAGCGATTTCTAGCGCGGTGAACTCACCCGAGCGGAAGCCATCCCGCAGTTCGGCGATGGTCTTGAGGGTCAGCTCCGACACTATTCGATCACCTTCGGAACCGCGAAAAAGCCGTGCTGCGCGTCCGGTGCGTTGGCCAGCACCTCGTCGCGGCAGTTGCCGTCGTTCACCACGTCGTCGCGAAGGCGCAGCTTCTGATCAATCACCGCGGTGAGCGGCTCAACACCATCGGTGTTCACTTCACCGAGCTGTTCGACCCAGCCGAGAATGTTGTTGAGCTCAGGCACGAGCCTTTCCAGCTCCTCCTCACTCATGGCAAGCCGCGCCAGCTTGGCGATGTGCCTGACGGTATTCGTATCTACGGACATGTCTTCCTCAAGACGGTTCGCGGAGCGAACCTTGGGGCGCGGCTAGCAGGCGCTCCCCTGCCCTTCAAGGCGGCTATTCGAAGACGTCACCCACCGGCTTGCCGTCGATGAAGAGTTGTCGCCGCTGAACGGTGCGGATCTCCGCCTTACCGTCGAGGTTCGGCCGCGGCGGCGTGACGCGGGCGTACGGCTGCCAGTCGTCATACTGGTTCCACCGCCCATCTTCCCCGCGGCCGATGCGCAGGCTCTGCACCTGCCCATCCCTGGCCTGACTTCCCGCGAGGATCGCCTTATCTGCATCGACAAAGGTCAGCACGCAGGTCGCCTCCCGGCACCAGCTGCTGCGCTCGATCACCGCCATCGCTCCTTCGGGCACCGCCGTTCCGGCCGGGACGACCCGCAGATTCTGCCGAACCAAGGGCGCAGCCGTGGCCGCCTCAACCGCCTCCTGGACTTCGTAGCGCCCCTTGGACTTCAGCGCGGCACTCGCCATCACGCGCTGATCCGCTGGGCCGGTCCTTGCAATGTCGGCAAGGCGCCTGCGGCCGGCGGGCCCGAACTCGAACGCCATCGCCTGCCAGTCGAACTTGGCTGCATCGACCTGACCGCGGTGAAGCCGCGCGAGTTGCGAGTTGGCCGATACCGCGCCGAAATCGACGATCGGAAGTGCCAGGAACAGGGCGAGCGCGCACAGGCCGATCGCCAGCTTGATCTGAACAGGACGAAGCGCCTCGTCGAATTCGAGCTGGCGGCGAATGGCCGACCACCAGCCGGCAGCGCCATAGGCGATCGTCACCCCAATAGCGACGACGCCCCACATCCGCTCGGGCGTCCAGCCATATTGTCCGATCCGCTGCCCCAGGGACCATGCCGAGAGAAGCCCAAGCGGGAGGATGGTCAGGATCAAGATCAGCGCTGACAGCAGAAGAACGCGGCTCGGGGACCTTTCCTGCCTTCCGTCGCCGATCACGGCATTGGTGAAGACGAAGGCTGCAACAGCGAGCGCCAACAGGACGGGAGTCGCGCCGTCGAAGGGGCCGTGATCCTTGAAGCCCGTCAGCGGAAAGCTGATCAGGAAGATGGTCAGGGCGGCGGCGAGCACCGGCGCCATGACAGAGAAGACCACCATCACGAGGCGATGAAGGGTACCCAGCAACGCATCGCGCTCACGAAGGAGGCCCAGCGCGCCGCCGAACGCGATGCCGGCGAGCATCCAGCCGAACCAGCTGTCGTTCAGCAGGTCCTTGATCAGGCGGATTCCGATCAGGTCGAACAAGGCGCCGATGAGGAAAGCCAGGACGAAGGCGACGCCGGTGAAGAACAGGCTCGCGCCCGCGATCACGCCGTCCACCCAGGCATGACGATGGAGACGCTCGTAAGGGATGCGCCATGCACCTTCGTCGCGGACGGTCTGGAACAAGGGAGCAGCGATGGCCACCGCGAAGATGCCGGCCAGGAACGGCCACTCGAAGATCTCGCCCCGCTGATTGTATCTGGCGGTGAACCAGCCGACGAGCGCGATGACGAGTCCCCAAGCCACGGCGAAAGCGGCCGCCCAGCTCCATCGCCGCCGCTCTACCGTCAGGACGAAGCTGATCGCCGCAATTCCGATAAAGGTCGCGCCTGCCTCCCGCCCTGGGCTCGGCTCTATGGAATGAACTTTGGTCAACCAATTGAAGAGGAGGCCCGCAACCGCGCACACCGCCGCCATGATCCACGGCCGGGGCGGCCAGGGCTCCCGCTCATCCTGTCTCAAGCTCATCTCTGTTCCCCTACTTGCAGGCTGGCAGTGCTGCCCGATGGAGGCAAGCGCCTACTGCAACCTGCGGTGAGCAGCATGAGCTTATGGTGAGCAATCGCGGTTAAACCGACAGTCCCAGGGCGGGGCAGTGCGAAAGTCCTGCTTGTTGCGAACAGAAAGAAATCGCTAACCATCGTCAACGCCGCTCAAGGAGGTCGACCACATGCAGCATTTCTCACCCAGCGGTGTTACCGACCCCACCCTGATCCGGGGCCTGATGGCGGCCGACGACGTTGCCGGCTTTCTGGCCAAAGTGGACAGCCGACGCTTCCTCTACCGCGCCCGAGTGGAGCGGGAGAAGGCCAGGGGCACCGATAACCCGTACGAACGGATGGTCCACCTCAAGGCGGCGCAACTGCATCGCAACCTCGCCTTTTCGGTGGCTGGCAAGCAGCGGGCCACTTCTTGCGTGGAGGTCATCTACCCGTCGGCGATCGAAAAGCAGATGGAGGCTTATCAGGGCGACGATGGTCCTCGCGTCCGCGTCACCGCCGTGATTTTCGGCGGCACCCTCGGCCTTCTCGGCTTGATCGGCGCAACTTCGCAAATCCTTCTCATGATTGCGAGCTGACCTTAACAATCACTGCCAGCGCGCAACCCGGCGCGTAGTTCGACGTTCGGGTAATATGTCGAATCAATCCGGCCTTTTTCAACGGCTTAGTTCCGGTCGCGGGCGTCGTGTGCGCTCAACCGCCTACCGGGATGGAAAGCGGAACCGCCCTATTCGCGTGCTCCCGCTCGCGATCGGCGCGGTGCTTGCAACTGTGTCCGTCGCCGGGGCTGCGTCTCAGGCGAGCCGCGAATTGTCGCACGGCCGCTATGCCGCGGAAATCCTGAAAGACGCAATCAAAGAGCGCGCCTAAAAAGCGCGTGTGAGCCCGAAACTCAGCTGCGTATAATTGTAGGACTGCCCGCTGACCGTCGGCGTTTCACTGAATGTGAAAGCACCGGTCACTGCCCAGCGATCCCGAACCGGACTCGTCACTCGAGCATTGAAGTAGGTTGACCGGCGCCAGTCGGAGGCATTGTCCTTCTGCATGCCGTAGCCGCCCGCAACCAGATACATCCAGCCACGATCAAACCGACGGAGCTGTAGGACCGGCAGCACCTGCGCGTACCATTTAGGCGAATAGTAATCATATTCCCGGGGTCGCTATTTCGGAAATATCGCGTTCGGACCTGCGCCGTGAGCCCCAACCCGGGGTCGAGCACATGAACATAGTTCAGGCGCAGATGGCGACGCACATTCTCGCCTGTAAAGGTCTGAACGGCACCCAGCACAGTGAAGATGTTGCGGTCGTCGGCCGGAATATCCACCGCGGCGCCAAGGATGGTGTAGTAAAGGCCGCGACTAAGACCTTGCCGGGTTTCGAGAATATCGCGCTCTATGAAGAATTCTTTGCGCACCGCGGCTTCGTCGTGCAGGCTGGCGGAGCCGATGACATTATGCCCATCGGTGCCGACCTGCGCCGCCCCTTTCCACTCGCCCTGGCTGCTCGACGCACGGACATAGACGCGGTTGTCGCCCTGCCAGCCGGCGCCGACCGGGTTGAACCGGACCTTCTCTATGCGAAAGCCAACATAATCTTCCGGCCCGACGGAGCGGATGTCGAGGTTGACCCCGGCTTTCAACACCTCCGTCTCGTCGGCGTCGGTGGAGTAGGACACGTCGGCGCCGATTGCGCGGTCGCGGCGGTCCTCCCGGTCGGTTGGATCGCTCACCTGAGCCTGGGCGGTGCCCGCCACCAGACTCGCAAGCAGTGCAACCGAAACTCGATTCATTTGGTACCCCATTTTTTCCGCATGCCCGCCAACTCTGACGCATAGCCCCATACACAGACGGGCTGCATCAGCACCGTGTAAACCAGCAGGTAGAAGAACAGCCCCACATAATTGTGGTTCATCTCTATCCCCTGCCGCCGAACCATCCTCGATTGAGTCCGGTAGATGATGAGGTTCCACAATCCGGCGAGCGGCAGCACTGCAAGGGTCATCGGCCCTGCAATCCAGAAGATGCCGAAACAAGCCGCCACGACGCCGGGGATGAAGATCAGGGTGTAGGCGAGGTCCAGGGGCAGGAAGAGCAGGTTCCACCAGATGAACATCACCGAGAGCCGCGGCTTGAACAGCAGGTCTTCATGATGATGGAGGGCCTCCACCAGCCCGCGGGACCAGCGCTTCCGCTGCAGCGAGAACTGCCGGAAGGTTGCCGGTGCGTTGGTGAAGACCACCGCATCTTCGGCATAGCCGGTGCGCCAGCCCTTCTTGAGCAGCGCCCAGGTCAGCACGATGTCTTCACCGACGCATTCGGGCCAGCCGCCGACCTCGACCAGAGCATCCTTGCGGTAGATGGAAAAGGCGCCCTAGGCGACGAGCGTACCGTGGTACATGCTCTGCATCCGCTTCACCGCGGAAATGCCGTGGAAATAGTCCCACTCCTGTGCACCGGTGATCAGCGATTCTTTCGAATTGCGGACGAGCACAGCGCCCGCGACCGCGACCGTGCCCGGCGGATCCGACATCAGCCGCTCGACGATATCGGTCAGCGCGTCGGACCGGAGGCGGGAATCCCCATCGATGGTGACGATGAGATCGTGCCGCGCTGCTGCCAGTCCGTCGTTCAGCACCGCCGCCTTGCCGCGGTTCACCTGAAAGTCGAGAACGCGGACCGTCACGTGCGGCGGGAATTCCACGTCGCGGATCGCCTGCTCGGCCACCGCCACTGTGCGATCGGTGGAACCGTCGTTGAGGACGAGTACCTCCAGTTCGCCGGGATAATCCTCGAACGCGATGCTCTCGATCGTGTGACCGATCGCCTCTTATTCCTGATAGGCGGCGATAAGGATTGTGACGCCCGGATAGAAAGCCGGACGCACCCGGCGCGGCCGCTTGTCGAGCAGCAAGGTCGTCACCAGGAACGCGTTCATGAAACCGGGCACGTAGGCGATGAAGGTGATCGCAATGAGCGCGAACAGCCAATGGGTGACGGCCCCAAGCTCATCCATCCACCGGCCCGACACCCAGACACTGAAGAAGGTCCAGGCAAGCGCCACCAGCAAGGCGATCGAGAATTTGACGCGAATTGGGATGTAGAAGGAGGCGCGGCCCGCAGGGCCCCTAAGTGATGCCGATGCCACCTTGGGTTCTACGCTGTTACGACTGGGACGGGTACATCCATATTAATTTGCAGAATAGAAGAAAGTTCCTGCATCGACGTTAACGGCCTGTGATTGGGCGTAGTTGTGGCGCCTATGCACATCGAGCGGTCCGAGCGCCATACCGTCGGAAGTCGTGGTCATCAGCATGAAAATGGCGTAGATCGTGGTTCGGAGAGGTCGAGCCGTGCCGATGCGCGAAAAGCTGTTCGTGATACCGCTGGCGGTCGCGCTTTCGGCCGGACTTGGTGCCGCGCCAGTGCCCAAGATCCGCAGGCCGGTCGAGGTGCCAACCACGGCAGGTACAATGCCGAGCCTTCCGCCGGCCATCGTCGATCCCGCGCTCACCATCGGCGGAGACGACGTAAAGGCGCGTCAGGCGCAATCGCGGCTCAGCGTCGAAGTTCACGTCAACGGCAGCGGCCCGTATCAATTCGTCGTAGATAGCGGTGCCGACAGTTCCGTGATCGGCCTCCGCATCGCCCAAAACCTTCGATTGCCGCTTGGCACCCCGGTGATCCTCAACAGCATGACGGGCACCAGCATCGTCGACCGAGTGCATACGTCCAGCCTCAAGCTGGGACCGACAACCGTCAGCGATCTCGAACTGCCCGCACTACGCGAGGAAGACCTCGGCGGTCAGGGACTGATCGGGATCGACGCGCTGGTGCGCCGACGGCTGATGATGGATTTCGAACAACACAAGATCAAAGTCGAAGACGCCAGCGTACCGATTAAATTTGTGCCGGGCGAAATCGTCGTTGTCGGCAAGCGGCGGCGCGGCCAACTCATCCTGACTCACGTGAAAGCGCGGAGCATCGAACTGGATGCGGTGATCGACACGGGGTCGGAGCTGACGATCGGCAACTTGCTGCTGCGGGAAAAGCTCGTGAGGCGGCGCACGCCACTGGGACGCGTCGAGGCGATCGGCGTCAACGGCAAGAAGGTCGATCTTGACGTTGCAATCATTCCCGAACTCGCGATTGGCCCGATTGTCATCAGGAATCTACCGGTCGCGTTCGCCGACTTGCCTCCGTTCAAAGTGTTCGGGATCGACCGGCAGCCGGCCCTTTTCCTCGGAACCGACGTGTTGCAACGCTTCCGGCGCGTGTCGCTCGATTTTCAGGCGCGCAAGGTCCGATTCCAGCTGCGCAAGTGCGAGCCCGCCGACTTCACGCTAGTGCGAACCACGTCGCTCGGCGGGAGCTTCCCGTCCACGCCTGCCTCTCAATCGTGCGGCTGACGGATGGACGGCGCCGTGTAGCCCTTGCGGGTGCCGCCGCGCGCCCCTAACCGCTCCAGCCCATGTGCGCACGCCGTTTCCTGCTGATCATCTTCATCTTGACCTTGCTTGTGGTCGGCGCCGGTTTCGCTCTGTTCCGCTACGGCCAGTCGGTCCTGATCGCCCAGGCGACACCCAGCGGCCGCTTCGTTGCCCCAAAGGAAAGCGGGCCCGATTACCGGCAGGCTGCGTCGTGGCTGGCCCGGCCGGGTAACAGCCAGAACCCCGCCGATTGGCTACCCGACGGCGTTCAGCGGCCCGCAAAGGCGGGGAATGCGGCGATCTTCTACATCCATCCGACGACCTACCTTCGCGGCGATCGATGGACCGGCCCGGTGGATGATGGGGAAAGCGGCCGGTGGACGAACCTGTTCGTTCAAAGCCAGGCGAGCGCCTTCACTGGTGCCGGCGAGGTGTGGGCACCCAAGTACCGGCAGGCGGCGTTCGGCGCCTTTCTCCTCGACAGCGAGGATGCGCGCGGTGCCCTTACCCTCGCTTACTCCGATGTGCTGCGCGCCTTCGATCTTTTCGTCGCATCCGCGGGCAACCGCCCGATCATCCTCGCCGGACATAGCCAGGGAGCGCTTCATCTCACCCGCCTGCTGAAGGACCGTGTTGCCGGGAAGCCTCTCGCGCGCCGGATCGTTGCCGCTTACCTGGTCGGCTGGCCGGTCAGCACCACGGCCGACCTGCCCGCCATGGGCCTGCCCGCCTGCCGGTCGGTCGCAGAAACAGGGTGCATATTATCGTGGCTAAGCTTCGGCGATCCCGCCAACCCCGACTTCTTCGGCAAATGGGAAGGCAGCGCTGGCTTTACCGGCGGTGCACGCCGCCGCGGCGAAGCCCTTTGCGTCAACCCGCTCACCGGCGCCGCTGACGGGCAGGCGCCCGCGCAGGCCAATCTTGGCACGCTGGTCCCCACATCCGGTTACAAGAGTGCGACGCTCGAACCTGGCCGCGTGAGCGCGCGATGTGCCGATGGCGTGCTGCTGATCGATGGAAACATACCCAGCTTCGTGCCGCCACCGCTGCCCGGCAACAATTTCCACGTCTACGATTATGCCTTGTTCTGGGGCTCGATCCGGGCGGATGCAGAGCGGCGGGCCACTGCCTTCCAGGGCCGATGATCACCGCCGTCGTTCGTGACTTCGCCGAGGCGCTGTCCGATGGCGGCAAGCTTGCCGGCCTGGACGTCGGTACCAAGACGATCGGTCTTGCAGTCTGCGACAGTCGCTGGAGCTTTGCCGGGCCTTCGGAAACCATCCGCAGAACCAAGTTCACGCACGATCTCGAGCAACTGAGGACCTTCGTCGGCCGTGAGCAGATAGCCGGGCTCGTGGTCGGACTCCCGCTCAACATGGACGGCACAGACTCTCCGCGCACCCAGTCAGTTCGGGCCTTCGCCCGTAACCTCCTGCCGCTCGGACTCCCCATCCTGCTGTGGGACGAACGCTGGTCGACGCAGGCGGTTGAGCGAGCGATGATTGCCGCCGACGTCAGCCGGGCCAAGCGTGCGGAGGCGGTCGACAAACTTGCCGCCGCCCACATCCTGCAGGGCGCGATCGACGCTCTGGCCAATCTTCCTCCGGCAGTTTAGGCGGCGGGCTCGTGGACCTGCTTTCTATCGACAGCCTCAGCGACGACGCGATCGCGGCCATTCTCGGCCGCGGCGAACATTGGTTCCGGTTCAATCGGGAGGCGCGCCGCGCCTCGGACTGCCTTGCCGGTTACACCCTCATCAACGCATTCTTCGAGAACAGCACCCGGACCCTGCTGTCGTTCGAGATCGCCGGCAACCGTCTCGGCGCGCAGGTCGTGTCGATGCAGGTCGAGCATTCGAGCATCAAGAAGGGCGAGACGCTGGAGGACACGGCGCGCACCCTCAACGCGATGCGCGCCGATACGTTGGTGGTCCGACACGGGCAGGAAGGTGCTCCGGCCGAGCTTGCGGAGATCATGGACTGCCCCGTCGTCAACGCGGGGGACGGAATCGGCGAGCACCCAACGCAAGCATTGCTCGACGCGTTGACCATCCGCACCCGCTTCGGGCGCACCGAAGGCTTAAAAATTGCAATTTGCGGCGACATCAAACACAGCCGCGTTGCCCGTTCCAACCTGAAGCTACTGACCCGTTTGGGTGCCCAGGTTCGGCTCGCCGGCCCGCCTTCCCTGATGCCCTCGTCGCTTGGCGAAATCAGCGTCGACGCCGCCATCGAGGGCGCGGACGTCGTGATGATGCTGCGGGTTCAGCGCGAACGGCTGGAGGACGAGCTCGGCGATGCGCCGGGCGAGTTCCTGCGGCTTTACGGCCTCACGGCCGATCGCTTCAAGCGGGCAGCGCCGCACGCGGTGGTCATGCACCCCGGGCCGATGAATCGCGGGGTGGAGATCGACAGCGCCATCGCCGATGACCCGGACCGATCGCTCATCTGGCTTCAGGTCGAGAACGGCGTTGCCGTCCGCATGGCCTGCCTTGAACTTCTCACCGCCGACCGCGGCGGCTGATCAGCGCATCGCGATGGTGACGGGCGCGTCGCCGGCAGTATTGCGCACGAAGCAGGTGCCGCCCGAACGGCGCAGCGCAACGCAGAGGTTCTTCGCTTCCGCAGGGCTTCCGAAGCCCTTCACCGACAACCGATAGACGATGCCGGCGGCGCTCTGGAAGCGCGCACTGACCGGCATGTAACCGCGTAGGGCCGAGTAACGGCGGGCGGCAGCGTTCCACGCCTGTGCGACGCGCTGCGGCGACCCGTAGGCGCCGATCTGAACCACCGCGCCCGAATTGCCGCGCGCTGCGGCGATCGGACGGGAAGCCGCCTTCTTTGGGACGAACGCCGCCGCGCGCAGCGTTGGCTTGACCTTCGGTGCGGCGGGTAGTGGCTGCGGACGCGGCTGAGCCGGAACCTCGACGAAAGGCTCGGACGCGACATCGACCGGATCGAGCTTGAACGACGGCTCCTCAGCGGCCGGGCGCGAGGGCGGAACGTAGGCGGGCGCAGCCTCAGCGATCTGAACGGGCGTAGGCGTAGAAGCTACAGCCACCGGCGCGGCAGCAACCGGAGCGGGTGCTGGCGCCGGCCGAGCGGCAGCGAGCGCCGTTCCATCGTTACGGCGGAGCGCCAAGCGAACGGGCAGACCTGGGTCGGCAACCGGGGTGACGCCCGTCAATGCCGCGACCTGGTCGTAAACACGAACTGGGCTTGCAAGCTTCATCCAGCCTTGAATCCGTCCGTCGAGTTGATCGGCGGGAACATCCTGCGCTGCAATCGTGCGGGCCGCGGTCCAGTCTCCCGCAAGCGCATAGCTGAGCGCAAGGTTCTGACGAACGCGCGCATCCGCACCGCGTGCGCGGGCGGCGGGTTCGAGAACGGCAACGGCGTTGGCTGGTTGACCGGCGAGCGCCAGCGCCAAGCCGTAGTCTGCACTTTCCAGCACCATGCGGGCGGACTGGAGAAGGGCAAGCGCCTGTGCGGATTTCCCCTGCGCCACCTGAACCAGTGCAAGTTTCAGAACGACCTTGGGATCGCCGGAATGAAGGGCCAGGGCGTCCTGATAAGCCGTTTCTGCCGATGCGAACCGTCCTGCGCCGAAGTAGGCAGTTCCAAGCAGCGCGCGGAGATCGGCGTCCTCGGGCTTCGCCTGCACAGCCTGCTCCGCCCAGGAGACTGCGCCCGTGAAATCCTCGGCGTTCAATGCCATGATCGCCCGGGTCGCCGGGCCGAGCTTGTCCGCCACAGGGCCGGCGGAAGCGCGCGTGCCCTGTGCCGAGGGTGCAGCGCACCCCGCGAGCAGCGAGGCGGCAAGGATTGCGGAAACGGCACTACCCAGTGTGGTGGGCTTCGACATCGTCAAGATCCTTTGCGCTTCGCCTTGTCGGCCATGGCGTCGAGTTCGGGCATTGCAGCAAGCAATTGATCGAGTGCGTCGGTGACCAGTTGCTGCGCCGAGCGGTTACCGATGGCGCACGCCAGCCGAAGCTTCAGGTGTCGCTCCGGATCAAGCCGAAGCGTGAAGGCCGCCTTGGCGCCGCTGCCCGGCGCCGAACGCGCCTTTGGAGCACGACGCGGTGCAGCCACCCGGGGTGCGGGCGCGGCCACTGCAAGAGGGATCTCCGGCGCTTGTTCAACATCCGGCTCTACTGCGGTTGTCGGCTCAGGTTCGAACGCCGGCGCCTCAACTGGAGCCGTCGTCTCAGGCTCGAACGCCAATGCCTCAACCAGAGCGGGCTGCTCCAGAACAGGCTGAACAAATTCCTCGTCAACCTCTTCCGCCGGCGCTCCCGACAAGCGATCGGCAAGCTCCGCCTGCTGCGTATGAACCGGCGACTCCAGCGGTGTCAGGCCGGCGAACGGAACGCGCTGAGCGGCGTCTTCGGCAGCGTGAACGTCACGGAGCGGGGTGGAGCTCGGCTTGGGCGGTTCGAAGCCCATATCGTTCCAGCCGAGGTCGTCGAGACCGCCGGCCGATTGACCGAAGCCCTGCGGGCGCATGGCCGGGCGCGCGGCACCCTTGCGGGCCAGAAGCCCCGAGGAGAGCGATGCGAAAGCTTTGGGTTCGCCTGTCACGGTGCCGACCCCCTACTGGCCGACGACCCGACGGCCGAAACCGCCGACGGGACGCGGACTGACCGGCGCGGCGATGCCCGGAGAGGCACCGGGGGCGGCAAACACGGTTCGGCGGAAGTTCTTTTCCAGCCGGTCCGAAATATATTCCCAAAGCTCGACGACCTCGCGGGCCGAGCGGCTGTTGGGATCCACTTCCATGACCGTCCTACCGTCGATCATCGAGGCAGCGAAGTCGGTGCGATGGTGAAGGGTGACCGGAGCCACGGTGCCGTGCTGTGAAAGCGCAACCGCGGCTTCGTAGGTGATCTTGGCCTTGGGGGTGGCGGCGTTAACGACGAAGATCAGCGGCTTGCCGGCGCGGTCGCACAAATCAACCGTGGCGCCGACGGCGCGAAGATCGTGCGGGCTCGGGCGGGTCGGGATGACGATCAGCTCGGCAACGGCGATGACGCTCTGGATGGCCATGGTAATGGCCGGCGGCGTATCGATGACGGCAAGGCGGAAGCCCTGCTGGCGAAGGACTTCAAGGTCGCTTGCGAGCCGCGCAACGGTGGTCTGGGCGAAGGCGGGCATATCGGCCTCGCGCTCGTTCCACCAATCGGCGAGGCTGCCCTGCGGATCGATGTCGATCAGGCAGACGGGGCCGGCGCCCGCCAGTTGGGCTTGCACCGCCAGGTGTCCGGACAAGGTCGTCTTGCCCGATCCGCCCTTCTGCGATGCCATTGCCAGAACGCGCATGCCTGTCCCCTCGTCTTTGGACGTCCAATTGGATGCCGAGATGACGCCCAAGCCTCTAAAATCTGGTTAACGCGGTCACGACCTTGTTGCGTTCGGCGGCGGCGCAGTTCACCTTTCCGGCGTGACCCGGTTCGCGCGTACCCTCTGTCTCCTTCTGGCAAGCATGGTTCCTACTGCCTCCGCATCGGCGCAGAGCGTCGAAGCGGGCATCGCCGCCTGGCAGAAGACCGACTACACCGGCGCGGTCGAAATCTGGCGACCGCTCGCCGAGGGCGGCAACGCCGACGCACAATTCAATATCGGCCAGGCTTATCGCCTTGGTCGCGGCGTGCCGATCAACCTGGCGGCCGCGCAGACATGGCTCGGTCGTGCTGCCAACAAGGGCCATGTCGACGCGCAGACCACGCTCGGCCTCCTGTTGTTCGACAGCGGAAACCAGGCTTCCGGCCTGCGCTGGCTTGGCCGGGCGGCGGAGAAAGGCGACGCGCGGGCCATGCTGATCTACGGCACCGCCTTGTACAATGGCGATGGGGTGAAGGCCGATCCGGTTCTTGCTTACGCTTACGTCAGCCGGGCAGCCGCGCAGGGCCTTGCACCGGCAAAGGCCACGCTCGCCGATTTCAACAGGCTGATCCCCTTGGCACAGCGGAAAGCCGGCGTCCGGCTGGCAATGGCGAAGGCGTCGGCGGCGAAGAAGACGTCCGCGCCAAAGGCTACGGCTCCGAAGGCAAAACCTGCATCGACGCCGTCCGCAGCTGCTGCTCCAGTGGCGAAGGGCGCCTGGCGGGTGCAGCTTGGTGCTTTCTCGCAGCGGGCATCAGCCGAAGCCCTGTACCGGAAGCTTTCCGCAAGTGGTGCGCTCGCGGGTCGGCGAGCGTTCTACATTCCGGTAGGCGCGATGACCCGGCTTCAGGTCGGTCCTTTCGAAAGCCGCGCGGTGGCTGCGAAGGCCTGCGCTTCCCTGCGCGGCCAGGCCTGCTTCCCGGTCGGCGGCTGATCAGCCGGCCTGCACCCAGTCCTTTCGCCGGATTCCCTGCGCCCACAGCAAGGCGTCGAGGCCATGATGGTCCAGCCGCGCATCGGCGACTTCGGCCAGCGGGGGTTTGGCCCGGTAGGCAACGCCCAGCCCCGCTTCTTCCACCATCAGTTTGTCGTTGGCGCCGTCGCCGATCGCAAGCACGTCCGCGGGCCTCAATCCCGCTGCTTCGCGAGCCTCGATCAACGTTTCCCGCTTGGCGACTGCATCGACGATCCCGCCTTCCACAAGGCCGGAAAGCCGCCCGCCCGAATGGCCGAGCACGTTGGCCTTGACCCTGTTGAAGCCGACCTTCTGCCCGACCGGCTCGGCGAAGGCGGTAAAGCCACCGGACACCAGCAAAGTCTGGGCGCCACCGACCCGCATAGTCTGGACCAATGTCTTTGCCCCCGGATTCGGGGTGACGCGTTCGGCAAGGCACTGGTCGATGGCGGCGACCTCCAGCCCTCCGAGCAAGGCCACGCGCTCACGCAGCGCGCCCGGGAAGTCGAGCTCACCTTGCATTGCCCGCTCGGTGATCTCGGCAACGCGATCCTTGACGCCGATATAATCGGCAAGCTCGTCAATGCATTCCTGGCCGATGATCGTGGAATCCATGTCGGCCACGAACAAGCGGCGAAACCGCGGCTCCTCTTCCTGAACGAACAGGTCGAGGCCCTCCAATTCGCTGAGAGCCCAGCGCGCCTGCCTGAGGTCGCCGGTGAAGCGCAGGTCAGCGGCGTCGCCGTCATCGATCCATTGCGCAAAGCTTGCCTGCGAGTCCACTTCGCGCAGAAGCCCAAGCGCACGATCGATCAGCCTGTCATCGAGCCGTCCCGCTGCTATCAGCGTCGCAATGGCCATCGCGTCTTCAAACCCTCCGCTGGTTGTGATTGCCGGACCGACCGCGAGCGGCAAGTCGGCCCTCGCCGTCAGGCTCGCTGAACGCATCGGCGGTGTTCTTGTCAACGCCGACAGCGCGCAAGTCTACCGTAACCTGCCGATCTTGAGCGCGGCACCTTCCGCGGATGAACTCGGCCGCGCGGAGCACCGGCTCTATGGTGTGCTAGACGGTGAAACGCCCTGTTCCGCCGCCGACTGGGCCGAGATGGCAAAGCGTGAGATCGGCGACGTGCACCACTCGGGTCGAACACCGATCCTGGTGGGCGGGACCGGGTTATACCTCCGAACCCTGCTCGATGGCATCGCACCCGTGCCAGCGATCGACCCGGCGATTCGGGCGGACGTTCGATCGTCCGACCGCGAGGTCAACTTGATGCGGCTTCGGAAGCTTGATCCCGACGCGGCCGAACGGCTGCAGCCGAACGACACGACCCGCATTGCGCGCGCTTTGGAGGTTGTCCTTTCAACCGGACGCACGCTCAAGGCGTGGCAGCAAATGCGTGAGGGCGGGATTTGCGAGGCAATCGATCTCCAGGCCATGATCCTGCTGCCGCCGAGAGCCTGGCTATATGCCCGATGCGATCAGCGCTTCGAGCATATGGTTGAGGCGGGTGCCCTGGACGAAGTCGCGAAATTGCTCGACCGTCGGCTTGATCCTGACCTGCCCGTGATGCGCGCCATCGGCGTTCCCGAGCTTGGCGGTCTGCTGCGCGGCGAGTTGACGCGGCCGGAAGCGATTGCCGCGGGGCAGCAGGGGACGCGGCGCTACGCGAAGCGTCAGTATACCTGGTTCGCCCATCAGCCGCCCGCCTCCTGGCGGCGCATCACCGAGCGCGTAGACGACATCCTGGACTCTCTGCCGGCGGACTTGTCGGCGCTGACCTAACGAAAAGGGGCGCCCCTTTCGAGGCGCCCCGATCCTTTTCGGCTCCAGCGAAGAGCTTAGCCGCGTTCACCCGACGGTGCGACCGCCGGCGGCGCCGGCGGCTGCGGGCAGACGTCGGTGGCGAGGATTACAGAACCGTCCGCACAAGTCTGCGTCGCCGCGGGAGCCGGAGCTTCCGGGGCCGGAGCAACGACCGGCGCTTCAACCGCCACCGGAGCCGAACCGAAGCGGGTGCCGAGCACCAGCGCCAGCTGATGACGCGACCAGTCGGCTTCGTAGTTCGAGTAACGATACTCGCCGCCGACATATGTGCTGCCGGTGAGCAGGAACTGGACACCCGCGCCAACGCGAACGCCGTCGAGGTTGTCACCGCCGAAGCCGTCGACCTTGACGCGCGCGTTGGTGTAGCCTGCCTTCACGTAGCCGATGGTGGAGGGTGACAAAGCGAAGCTCAGGCGGCCACCCGCATAGAGGTCGCGGCCGGCCTTCACGTTGACGCCAAGATATTCCTGGTCGGTGGTGGCAAGCGTGCCCTCGACGTCGACGCCGAACGCGCTCGAACCGAAGCCGATGTCATAACCAGCGCCAACGCCGCCGAAGATGCCGCCGGCGTGATCGCCCGGGAACTTGACGCGGTCGTAGCCGACGAGGCCCTCGATGCGCGCGCCGGTCGGAACCGACTGGGCAGAGGCCGGCGCGGCCGACAGGACGGTGGCTGCAACGGCAGCCGAAATCAGCAAAGTCTTCACAATATACTCCAATGGTTAGTCGCTCGGTTGGGAGCGAGCGGCGCCAACTGGGTGTGAAATCATCACCTGACAACCCCTGCTGACGCACTAGGCTTTGCGGCGGCGACCCGTGTTAGGAAGCTGCAATCATTGCCGACGATCTCGCAACTGCAGCCAAGTCTTTGCTGCACCGCAACAAATTCCGGCCGGACGAATGGTCGAGCAACGTTGGCTACCAGTATCTCACGAAATAGTTTCGCTGCTGATCACAGGCTCACTGTTACCTGATTGCCACAAGTGATTCACGCGGAGCGCGTCAGAACGAGCCCAACCCACGCCGCTGCCAATCCTGTAATCAGCGTTGCGGCCACGTACGCCATCGCTATCGCCACTGACCGCTCTGCGAGCGCGATCGTGTCGATGCTGAAGGCCGAGAATGTCGTGAAGCCGCCAAGGAAGCCCGTCATCAGCAGCAATTGGGCACCGGCCGAACTGCTCCGCCCGCCGAGCCAGCCAATCAGCAGCCCCGCAGCGAAACTCCCAAGCAAATTGACGGCCAATGTGCCCCACGGGAAGGCGCCGCCGCCAGCTTGGACGGCCAGTCTGCCGACCGCGTAACGCAGCACCGATCCGGCCCCACCACCGAGGAAGACAAGTAAAGCAGGTGTTAGCATCAGGTCAATGCAGCACGCCACAGGCCCATGGGCAAGCCGTCCGTCCACCTAGCGCGGCTGTGGTTCCCTTTGCGTCCGGTCCGCCTGATCAATGGTCATCCACTTGCCGTTGACCTTGGCGAGCGGTGTGTCGCAGCGCTTGCAGACGCTCCGCCAGCGGCGCCGCGCCCGACTATATTCCGCGTGGGCGCCGGAGCGTCGATGTCCAAACAACCGGCAGAGAAGGCGCATGCTCAACCAGCCGGATGCGAAGGTTTGCCTCGGCCCATTCCCCAATAGTGAAGCCCCGCCCCTTCGGCCTCGGCGCGGTCGTAGACGTTGCGGAGGTCGACCAGAACCTTGCCCGCCATCGCGGCCGCGACCCGGTCGAGGTCGATCCCACGGAACTCGTCCCATTCGGTCACTACCACCAGCGCGTCCGCGCCCTGCGCGACCGCGTAGGGGCTGCCCGCAAATTCGACGTTGGGCATCAGCTTTTCCGCATGCTCGCGGGCGACCGGGTCGAAGGCGACGATCTTGCCGCCTTGCTTCTCCAGTCCCTCGACGATCGGGATCGAGGGCGCGTCCCGCATGTCGTCGGTGTTCGGCTTGAAGGCGAGCCCGAGCAGGCCGATGCGCTTGCCGGCCACATCGCCGCCAAGCGCCTTGACGATACGGTCAACCATCTCGCCCTTGCGGGCATCGTTGACCTCGACCGTGGTGCGGACGATCCGCTGGTCGATGCCGGCCTTTTCCGCTGTTTGGAGCAGCGCCAGCGTGTCCTTCGGGAAGCAGCTGCCGCCATAGCCGGGGCCGGCATGCAGGAACTTGGGGCCGATGCGATTGTCGAGGCCGATGCCACGAGCAACATCCTGGACATCGGCGTCCACGGCTTCGCAGAGGTTCGCGATCTCGTTGATGAAGCTGATCTTCACCGCAAGAAAGGCATTGGCCGCATATTTGGTCAGCTCCGCCGTGCGGCGCCCGGTGATCAGGATGGGTGCGCGGTTCAGGAAGAGCGGGCGGTAAATTTCCTTGAGCACCGCCTCCGCATGGCTGTCTTCGGCGCCGACGACGATCCGGTCCGGATGCTTGAAGTCGGCAATCGCCGCGCCTTCGCGAAGGAATTCGGGGTTCGACGCGACGGAAATTTCAGTCGCACCCTCTTCCTCCAGGATTGCACAAATCTGATCGCCTGTTCCGACAGGGACGGTGGACTTAGTGACCACCACCGTGCCCGGTTTTATGTGGGCGGCGAGTTCCCGAACCGCCTGATAGACGAAGGTCAGGTCGGCATGGCCGTCACCCCGCCGCGCCGGCGTGCCGACTGCGATAAACACCGCCTCGGCATTCTTGACGCCCTCGGCGAGATCGGTGGTGAAGTGCAGTCGCCCGCGGTCGACATTCGCCTTGACGAGATTGTCCAGGCCAGGCTCCCAGATCGGCATCTTGCCCGCGTGCAGCCCGTCGATCTTGGCGCTGTCCTTGTCGACGCAGATTACGTCGTGGCCGAAGTCCGAAAAGCAGGCACCGGACACCAGGCCGACGTAGCCGGTGCCAATCATCGTAATCCGCATTCAACTCTCCCCCTGCCCCTGATCGGCGCGGTTGATCGCCTGCCCTTAGCCAGCGATGGAAGGGTTGAACAGGCATCAGGGAGCAACCGACGCGTCGGCTCGTTCTCGATGCGCAATGACGCCTCAACCTACTCGCCATCGTCGCCCGGGCAAGGCGCAGCTGTTCCTGATGCGCAAGTCGGCGCTGAGCGTCTGGGCGCAGCTGGCGATCCGCTTGATGATCCTGATGGCGATGTTTCTGTTCATCGTCGCGGTGCACTGGGTCGAGCGGGACAGCCTAAAGGACTCCCACGACGGCAGCGTCAGCTTCACCGACGTGCTCTACTTCACGATGATCAGCGTGACCACGACGGGGTACGGCGACATCGTCCCAATCTCCGATCGCGCGCGGATGTTCGACGCGTTCATCGTCACGCCCATTCGGATCATCTTTCTGCTGCTGCTTGCGGGCACGGCCTACACCTTCGCGATCAAGCGAACCTGGAACAGGTGGATCATGCAACTCATCCAGAACAACTTGTCCGACCACATCGTCGTTGCGGGCTACGGCGCAAGCAACGTCAAGGCCGTCAAGGAATTGCTCGCCCGGGGCACCGACCCGCGCCGCCTTGTCGTCATCGACTGCGACGATGCGGCCATTGCCGATGCAAAGGATTGCGGCGTAACCGTGCTTCTGGCGGATGCGACCCGTAACGAGACCCTAGCCGCAGCAAGGATCGAGCAAGCGTCCGCACTGATCGTCGCCGCCGGCCGCGACGACAGCAACATCCTAGTCGTTCTGACGGCGCGGAAGATGGCGCCTGCGCTCAAGATCAGCGTCACCATCCGCGACGACGACAATGAAGACATCGCCAAACAGGCGGGGGCCGACACGGTGATCAATCCGGTGAGCTTCTCCGGCCTGCTGATGGCCAGCTCACTGGAAGGACCGCACCGCGCCGAATATCTCGCGGATCTCGCCACCACCTCGGGCCAGGTCATGCTGCGCGAGCGGGTGGTGGAGGCGCACGAGGTCGGAATGACCCTTGCGCAAATCTGCACGGGCGTCGCCGTTCGCCTGATCCGCGGCGAGGAAGCGCACGGGCCTGCGACCATCGAGAAGGTCGAGCTTGGCGACCGTATCCTGGAGATCATCGACAGCAAGACGTAAGGCCTCGATTTCGCCGCGATTTTCCGCTACAGGCGCGGCCTTCCAATGAACGTCATGTCCCTTCCGCAAGCCCCCAAGGTGGGCCTGGTCTCGCTCGGCTGTCCCAAGAATCTGGTCGACAGCGAGCGGATCATGACCAAGCTGCGCTCCGACGGCTATTCGATGTCGGCCGATTATGCGGGCGCCGACGTGGTGCTGGTCAACACTTGCGGCTTTCTCGATTCCGCCAAGGAGGAGAGCCTGGAAGCGATCGGCGAAGCCATCGCCGAGAATGGGCGGGTGATCGTCACCGGCTGCATGGGCAAGGAAGCGGACGTGATCCGGAACCGCTTCCCCAACGTGCTCGCGATCACCGGCGCCCACCAGTATGAAGAGGTGGTCGGCGCCGTCTACGACGCCGCGCCGATGCCGCCCAACGCCTTCATCAACCTGGTGCCCGACAGCGGGCTGAAGCTGACTCCGCGGCACTATAGCTACCTGAAGATCTCGGAAGGTTGCAACCACCGCTGCGCCTTCTGCATCATCCCGAGCCTGCGCGGTGATCTCGCCAGCCGCCGTCCCGACGCGATCCTCCGCGAGGCCGAGAAGCTGATCGCGGCGGGCATTAAGGAACTGCTGGTCATCAGCCAGGACACGTCGGCCTATGGCGTCGACCTGAAGCATGCCAGCTGGCGCTGGAAGGGCGGCGAGGTGCGCGCCCACATGACGGATCTGGCGCGCGCGCTGGGCGAGCTCGGCGCCTGGGTTCGCCTGCATTACGTTTACCCCTACCCGCACGTCGATCGAGTCATTCCGCTGATGGCGGAGGGGCTGGTTCTCCCCTACCTCGACATCCCCTTCCAGCACGCTAGCCCGAACGTGCTTCGTGCCATGCGGCGCCCCGCCAACGAGGCGAAGGTGCTTGAGCGGATCCGCTCGTGGCGCGAGATCTGCCCCGACATCGCCATCCGCTCCAGCTTCGTCGTCGGCTTCCCCGGCGAGACGGAAGAGGATTTCGATTATCTCCTCCGCTGGCTGGAGGAGGCGCAACTCGACCGCGTCGGCGCCTTCCGCTTCGAGCCGGTCGAGGGTGCCGCGGCCAACAACCTGCCCGGGCACGTGCCGGAGGAGGTCAAGGAAGAACGCTACGCCCGGGTGATGGAACTGACCGCCCGGATCAGCGCAGAGAAACTCGCGGCCAAAGTCGGGCGCACCGTGGACGTCATCATCGATGCGGTCGATCCGGACACCGGCGGCGCCACCGGCCGCTCCAAGGCCGACGCGCCGGAAATCGACGGCGAAGTCCACCTGCGGGATGCCGGCCATCTCGCCGCGGGAGACATCGTCGAGGTCACCGTCGAGGATGCGGACGAGCACGACCTTTACGGCGTGCCCGCCTAGCTTGCCTTGAAAGCGGCGCCACCCCTAAGTGGCGCCATGGCGACCATCCGCTTCGACCGCTTCACGCTCGACCAGGAGGATCGCCGACTGCTTCGCGACGGCGCCCCCGTGGAGGTCAACGGCCGCTACCTCGATGCGCTGATCCTGCTGGCGAAGGAGCCCGGCCGCCTCGTATCCAAGGACCGCTTCATGGACGAGGTCTGGCGCGGCGTGCCGGTCACGGACGAAGCCCTGACCCAGTGTATCAAAACGCTGCGGCGGCAGCTCGGCGACGATGCATCCCGCCCCCGCTTCATCGAAACGGTGCCCAAGCACGGCTATCGATTCATCGCGCCGGTAAGTGCGGATGACGACGCAGCCGAAACCGACCTTGCTCCGATGGTCAAGGTAACACCCTCCCCCACCGTGAGCCGCTTGCTTTTGGCGCTCGGCGGCGTGGTCGGCGGCGGCATCGCCGGCCTCATCGGCGGCATCGTTTACGGCTTTGCTGCGACCGCTCAACCGCTGCAGCCCGGAATGGGCGCAATCTCCGTCCTGCTGGTCCTGACCTGCCTCACCATCCTGGTCGCCTTGCTCGGCGGCATCGGCGTCGCGTTCGGGATCGTGCTCGCCGGCCGGGGCGGTTCATTGTTCTCCGTGCGGAGCGTCGTCGGCGGCGCGCTCGGCGGCCTCATCGTCGGCGCCATCGTCAAGTTGCTCGGTCTCGATGCTTTCAACCTGCTGCTCGGCCAATCGCCCGGCGACGTCACCGGCGGACCGGAAGGACTGGTCCTCGGCGCCGCGGTCGGGCTTGGCGGTTGGGCCGGGCAGCGCCGCTTCGGAACGCTTCGCGGAACGGCCTCGGTTGCGGCACTGACGGGCGGCACGGCCGGATTGCTGCTGGGGTTGATGGGAGGGCGGATGATGGGCGGGAGCCTCGATCTTCTCGGTCGTACCGTAGCCGGATCGCGGCTTCACTTCGACAGGCTTGGCGCCGTATTCGGGGAACCGGGCTTTGGCATCGTCAGCCGGTCCGTAACCGGGGCATTGGAAGGTGCCTTGTTCAGCGGCTGCCTCGTCGCCGGGCTGATCCTCGCCAGCCGCAGCCTTCGCTCGGAAGCGGGATGAAATACCGCCTGACCGTCGTTATGTCTTTGCCATGACCGACTTCGCGCCGCTGCTTCAGCCCGACCGGGACCAGACCGCCACCCCCATCCACCTCGTCGACAAAGCCGCATTCGAGGAATGGGCGAAAGGCCGACCGTCAGAGGATCGGGCCTTGCTCTCCGCGCATCGCTTCGACGGCAAGGACGCGGGGGCCTTCGTCATCCTCCCGCGGCCAAATGGGTCGTTTGAAGTTGTGGTGGCCGTCAAGGATGCGGCAACGCTTGGCCCGTGGTGCCTGGCCAAGCTTGGCGGAGCACTGCCGGCCGGCGCATATAAACTCTCGTCAGGTCAGCTTGGACAGGCCGGCCTTGGCTGGCTTCTCGCCCAGCACCGGTTCGAGGGTTACAAGTCGGCGCCTAAGCCCCCGGTCGGCGATCGCATATTGCTGACGGACGAGCCCGCTCGGATCGATGAGGCAGTGCGGCTTGCCCGGGCGACGGCATTGGTCCGCGATCTGGTCGACACTCCAGCAAATGACCTGGGCCCGGCGGAACTCGAAGCGGCGGCCAAGACCCTCGCCGACGAATATGGCGGGCAGTTGCGCGTGACCAAGGGCGATGATCTCGCCCAACAATTTCCGATGGTGCAGGCGGTCGGCCAGGCCGCGACTGCCGACCGGGCGCCGCGCATGATCGAAGTTGAATGGGGCAATCCGGACCATCCGCGCGTGGCGATCGTGGGCAAGGGCGTCTGCTTCGACAGTGGCGGGCTCGACATCAAGCCGGCAAGCGGCATGCGGCTGATGAAAAAGGATATGGGCGGCGCGGCGCACGCGCTGGCCTGCGCGCAGCTGATCGCCTCCGCGCGGCTGCCGGTTCGTCTTCACTTGCTGATCCCTGCGGTAGAAAATGCGGTGTCAGGCTCGGCCTTCCGCCCCGGCGACATCATCCGCTCGCGCCAGGGCCTGACCGTCGAGATCGACAATACGGACGCCGAAGGCCGCCTCATCCTCGGTGATGCCCTGACCCGGGCGGCGGAAGAAAAGCCGCAGCTCGTCGTCGATTTCGCCACCCTCACCGGCGCAGCACGGATCGCCCTGGGCCCCGACCTGCCTGCCATGTTCGCGAACGACGAGGCTCTCGCCGGCGAGCTGGAGAAGGTCTCGACCGAGGTTTTCGACCCTGTCTGGAGACTGCCGTTATGGGACGGCTACGAGGACATGCTGAAGAGCGACGTCGCCGACATCGTTAATTCAGGCGGTGCAATGGCGGGCACCATCACGGCGGCGCTGTTTCTCCGCCGCTTTGTTCCGGGCGACATTCCGTGGGTACATCTCGACACCTTCGCGTGGAGCCCAACTGCAAAGCCCGGGCGGCCCAAGGGTGGCGACGCGCTGGGGCTTCGGGCGGTATTTTCCTTGCTTCAGCGCCGCTTCGCACAACCCTGATCGAACCGGTTCCATGGTTTGATGCTGATTTTTCCGGTTTTTTCCCGACTTACGCCTGCAACATTTCGCTTCGTTACCGGTTTGTATCGATGGACCGACCCAAGGCGATGGAGACGAAGCGGCTATGAGCGAAGTATCGCTTTCCGGCTGGATGAAGGCGCTCATCGCATATGTGCGATCGGGAGAGCCGGACCTTACCAATCGACAGATGGCGTTGCTGATGCTGGTGTATCTGACGCCGGGACCGCACACCGTCCGAGGACTCGCCAAGATGCTCGGCGTTTCGAAGCCGGTTGTGACGCGCGCCTTGAATACGCTTGGGGCCCTGGGCTATCTCCGCCGCGAACGGGATCCGGACGACCGCCGCAACGTGTTCGTCGTCCGCACCAGCAGCGGGGCTGATTTTCTTGAAGGTTTCAAACGCAATATACGGCAAGGCGGCGGCGACAATGGATCGTCCGCCCACCGGCCCATCATCGGACAAGCACCCGCCTTCGCTCATCAGTCCTGACGGCTTCGGCCTGGAGGGTCCGTCCGACCTTCCCGACCCGAACTTCCACGCCTATCGCCGCGACCTCGCCGACGTCAGCCTGGCTGGCCAGGTCATTGCGTCGCATTTCGTCGAGCCAGTTGAGTATACGCTCGTTCGTGCCGCGGAGTTTCGCGAGTTTCCGGACGAGTCCGGTCAAGTCATTGCCGATCTTGTCGCGGGCGAACGGATGCGCCTGCTGGATTGCAAGCTTGGCTGGGCTTGGGGGTATGCCGGACCGGAGGAACGCGTCGGCTATTTGAACGCCGACGCTCTGGGCCTCGACTGAGCCGCTCCGTGACTTGCCGTCTCAAAAACCCTTCTTAGGCCGTTAACCAAGTTCCAATCACCTGAAAGTACAGAGGCGGGCAAAGGAGCTCGCGAATGGCCACAGCAGCGTTACCGGCGACCGCGCCCCTTGTGTCGGTCCGATGGAAATTTGTCGCGACCATCTTCTTCGGATCGTTCCTGCTGTTCCTGGTCCAGCCGATGATCGCCCGAATGGCATTGCCGCGGCTTGGCGGCGCACCGACGGTGTGGAATTCCGCGATGCTGGTTTACCAGGCATTGCTCCTCCTGGGCTATTCCTATGCGCACTGGCTGACCCGGCAATCCCCTTCCAAGCAGCGCCTTATCCATCTGCTGGCCTTCGCCATCGCCGGCGTGATGCTGCCCATCGGCCTGATCAGCGGCACGCCCGGTGCAAGCGCCAACAGTTTCCTGTGGGTGCCCTGGTTGCTGATCATGTCCATCGGGCCCTTGTTCTTCGTGGTGTCGGCGCAGGCCCCGATAATCCAGTCCTGGTATGCGAAATGCGGCCTCGGCGACCCCTACCCGCTCTACGCAGCCTCCAATTTCGGAAGCTTCGCCGGATTGCTGGCTTATCCCTTCGTGGTCGAACCGCTGCTTTCCGTAGCGAACCAGCGGATGCTCTGGAGCGCCGGATACGTCTTGCTTGCGCTTCTCTGCGGCTATTGCTCCTTTCACCTCCCCAAGGCGCGCACTGACGGAGCGGTCGAAGCCGTCCCACCCGCACGCTCGAAGATGATCCGGTGGGCGTTGCAGGCTGCCGTTCCGTCCGGACTTGTTCTGTCGACCACTCTGCAGCTGACGACCGATATCGTCGCCGTCCCGTTGCTTTGGGTTCTTCCGCTGGGACTATACCTGCTGAGCTTCTCCATCGCCTTCGCGGCAAGCCGCGGAGTTGCGGATGTGATGGGGCGCGCAGCGCCGTTCACCCTGCTCATCACGGCGTGTGCGGCCATGGCGAACGCAATGGATTACGCCCTCCCGATTGCCGGGCTGATCCTGCTCAACCTCCTTGCGGTGTCGGTCGCTCTGCACTCGGCCCTCTACGATCAACGGCCTGCCGCATCGCAACTGACCTATTTCTACCTTGCCATGTCCGCCGGCGGCGTTGCCGGCGGTATCTTTTGCGCTTTGCTCGCGCCGTTGCTGTTCGACTCGACCTACGAGAATGTCGTCCTTCTCACCGCCGCCGCCTTTCTTTTGAAGAACGAGCCGCTCTGGGAGAAGGTTGGACGATACTGGCAACGACAGTCGCGCGGGCGGCTATTCGCGATAGCGGCGGGGATCCTGCTTCTGTCCGCACTTGGGCCGATCTTTTCGGCGGCGGGGCACCGCAATCTCGGATTCACTTATTTGCTGATCGCCATTGGCGTTGCGACCGTGGGCAACCGGCTGCTTTTTGCGACCACAGCGACTGCCTTGCTTCTGTTCATGGGCGGATGGGAAAAGATCGCCCTTTCGGCCCAGCCAGGAATGATGACCCGTAGCTACTTCGGCATCTATTCGATTCATACGAGTCAGCCAGGGCGGCGCTCGCTGGCACACGGAACCACAATGCACGGCATCCAGCTCACCGGATCGCCGCAGCGGGAAGTGACCCCTACCAGCTACTATGCGCCACGGTCGGGGATCGGGCTCGCGATGCGGTCAACAGAGCGGCTCTTCGGTCCCGGCGCCCGCATTGGAGTCGTTGGGCTCGGAACCGGAACCCTGGCCTGTTATGCGACTGCGAAGCAGAGCTGGACTTTCTATGAGATCGACCCGGCCGTCGCGGACATTGCACGGGACCCCAAGCGCTTCACCTTCTTGTCCCGCTGCATGCCGAACGCTCGGATCGAAATTGGCGATGCGCGGCTGACCCTCGGTCGAAGCAGGCGCGGTTCGGCGGACTTGCTGACCATCGACGCATTTTCGTCGGACTCGGTTCCGATGCACCTCCTGACTCGTGAAGCATTCCAGGCCTATGCCGATCACCTGCGCTCCGGCGGCCTGCTGATGGTGCATATCTCCAATCGCTACCTGGAGCTGGAGCCGGTTATTGCCGGAGCGGCGAAGGATGGAGGGTGGTCCGCGATGGCGCGGAAATATTATCCGACCGACGCGGAAAAGGATCATGCCGCATCGGCTTCATTATGGATTGCGCTTTCTCGCGACCCGGAGACCGTTCGGCGATTGGTCGAGGGCAGCGGTGAAGAATGGCGCCTCTTGAACGAGAAGACAGGGTTTCAGCCCTGGACCGATGATCGGGGCAGCCTTCTCGGGCTAATTCACTGGGGCGGGTAACCGCCGGCTGATTCAAAGCTCCCCACGAGCGCGCCGGAGCGCCCGCCACTTGGCCACATTGGCATTATGCTCGGCCAAGGTGTTGGCGAAGACGTGGCCGCCGGTGCCATCGGCAACGAAGTAGATCGCCTGCGTCGGCGCCGGATCGAGCACTGCGGCGATGCTGGCCTTGCCTGGGTTGGCGATGGGGCCGATCGGAAGGCCGGGCGAACGATAGGTATTGTAGCCGTTATCGGCATTCAGTTCCGACCGCAGAATCCGGCGGCCGAGTGGCTTGCCCTTGGTGACCGGATAGATGACGGTCGGGTCGGCATCGAGCTTCATGCCGATGCGCAAACGGTTGCAGTAAACTCCGGCGACGAGCCGCCGCTCCGACGCCTTGCCCGTCTCCTTCTCCACGATCGAGGCCAGGGTGATTGCCTCTTCCTTGGTCGCGACCGGGCAGGTCGGCTTGCGCTTCGCCCAGAGGCTGTTCAGCGTCGTCGCCATCGCCGACTGCATGCGCGCGGCAACCTTCGTCCGGGCCTCGCCGCGCTCGTAGCCATAGCTGTCGGGAAGAGCGCTGCCCTCAGCGATGGCCGGGGTCGGACCCGTCAAGTAAGCGTTGGCAGCCAGCTTTTCCTGGATGATGATCGACGGCATCCCCTCGGTCACCGTGATCAGGCGCTGCACTGGCTTGCCACGCTGCAGGAGGTCGAGGATCGCGGCGCCGCCCATGCCCTTGGGAATCTCGAACTCGCCCGCCTGCACCGGATCGCCCGAGCCGAACAGGCGCGCCATCTTGGTGTAGGTGCCAGCCGAGCCAGGGATCGCCCCTGCTTTCTCAAGCTGACGCGCAACGCTGCCGAGCGTCGAGCCTTCCGCAACCACAACCGTGTGCGGCCCCGGCTTCGGACCGCTCGCCGCCCAAAGCAGCCAGTAAGCGCCGGCGCAGAGCAGCACACCGGCAACGGCTGCAATCAGGATCAGCCGTTTGAGCATGATCGCCTAATCGACCGCTTTCATCACCAGGGACGCATTCGTGCCGCCGAAGCCGAAGCTGTTGTTCAGGACCGCGCGAACCTTCCGCTCCTTGGCCACGTGCGGCACAAGGTCGACACCGGCCGTTCCCTCGCTCGGATTGTCGAGGTTCAGCGTCGGCGGCACGATCTGGTCGCGCATCGCGAGGATGCAGAAGATGCTTTCCACCGCACCAGCACCGCCGAGCAGGTGACCGATGGCCGACTTGGTCGAGCTCATCGACAGATTATCGATGTTGCTGCCAAACAGGCGGCGGACCGCGCCAAGCTCCAGCTCGTCGCCCAGCGGCGTCGAGGTGCCATGGGCGTTGATGTAATCGATGTCGCCAAGCGCGAGGCCGGAACGCTGAATGGCGTTCTGCATCGCCCGGAAACCGCCAGCGCCCTCCGGGTGCGGCGCGGTGACATGGTAGGCGTCGCCCGACATGCCGTAGCCGACGACCTCGGCGTAGATCTTTGCGCCGCGCTTCTTCGCCCGCTCATATTCCTCGAGCACGACCACGCCCGAGCCTTCACCCATCACGAACCCGTCGCGATCCTTATCGTAGGGACGGCTCGCCTTTTCAGGCTGATCGTTGAAGGCAGTCGACAGCGCCCGCGCCTGCGCAAAGCCGGCAATGCCGATCGGGCAAATGGTCGCCTCTGCGCCCCCGCAAGCATGACGTCCGCGTCCCCGAGCATGACCATGCGCGCCGCGTCGCCGATCGAGTGGGCACCGGTTGAGCAGGCGGTCACCACCGCATGGTTGGGGCCCATAAGCCCATACTTAATGCTGACCTGGCCCGACACGAGGTTGATCAGGCGCCCGTGGACAAAATGCGGGCTGACCCGGCCCGGTCCCTTTTCGTGAAGCACCAGGCTTTCGGACTCGATGCCCGGGAGACCGCCGATGCCCGACCCGATCGAGACGCCGGCGCGGAAGCGCTCTTCCTCGCTCATGTCGAGGAGGCCCGCGTCCTCGATCGCCTGACCGGCTGCGTCGATGCCGTAAACGATGAAGGGATCGACCTGGCGCTGGACCTTGTGGTCGACACGCTTCGACGGATCGAAGCCATATTCGTGATCCGCCGACTTCACCTCGCAGGCGATGCGGCACTTGTATTCGCTTGCATCGAAGTGGGTGATGGTGCCCGCGCCGCTCTTGGACGCTAGAATGTTCCGCCAGGTCGTTTCAACGTCCGCGCCAAGCGGCGTGACGAGACCCAGTCCGGTGACGACTACTCGGCGCATCCGAAACCTCCAAGAAACGCGACAGGCCCAAACCCGTCCGGGCTGAGCCTGTCGAAGACCTGTTCTGCAACTCCAGCCATGTGGTGGAGCAACGACCCTTCGACAAGCTCAGGGTGAACGGTTGGGGCTGAGCCGGAGCTTAGCCCTTGTTGTTGTCGATATAGTCGATCGCGTCCTTGACGGTCGTGATCTTTTCAGCGGCGTCGTCCGGGATTTCGACCCCGAACTCTTCCTCGAAGGCCATGACGAGCTCGACGATGTCGAGGCTGTCGGCGCCCAGATCGTCAATGAAGCTCGCGTCTTCGGTGACCTTTTCGGCTTCGACGCCGAGATGCTCGACGACGATCTTCTTAACCCGATCTGCGGTCTCGCTCATGCTCGTTTTCCTCCGTTAGAGCTTTTGACGCTGCCCTAGCGGCGCGGGTTGGCATGGGCAAGCACCTCTCGTCATTGCGGGGGTCGAAGCGATGGAGCAATCCCGTGGCACAAAAGCCGGGTTACTTCGCTTCGCTCGCAATGACGGATCAGCGACCACTCACTCCAGGAGAAACCGCACTCGCCCAATCCATGTTCGGCGACGCCATCGACTATGGCCACGTGCATCTGGTGCGCCGCAAATGGTGGCTGTTTCAGCCAAAGGAGGTTGCCATGGCCCCGACCGGCAACATCCACTTCCACCCGCACGGACAGCTCTGGTCTGAGGATTTCGCGGCCGAACCGCTGGGCAAGCAGGGCCTCTTCATTCACGAAATGACCCATGTCTGGCAGTCGCAGCATCGCGGCCGCTTCTACCTGCCGCTGATGCGCCACCCTTTCTGCCGCTACCGTTATGAGTTCCGGCCCGGTCAGCCGTTTGACCGCTACGGCCTCGAACAACAGGCCGAGATCGTCCGGCATGTGTTCATGCAACGGCACGGAAGAACAGCGCCGGATTGGCCTTCCCTGCCGGAGCTGGAGCCCGTGCTGCCCTTCTAACCTTTGGCCGAGGGTTCGTTTGCCTCGATCGCGTCCAGCACGGCCTCCGGCGCGACCATATGCTTCAGCTCATCGATGTCGCGCCGGGCATCGTGCGCGACATCCATCTTGTCGGCCATCTCGGAAACAAGCTGGACCAGCTTTGTGATCTCATGTTCGGCAAGCAAACTGACCTGGAGGTCGAGCTCCGCACGCCGTTCGGCCACCGCCGACATGCGGTTCTGACTGATCAGGATGAATGTCGACAGGAAGATCGCCTCGACCGACGCGATCATCGCTAAGACGACAAAGCTCGGATCCCACGGCTTGATGCCGACCAGACCGAGATTCGCGATGATCCAGAAGCCGTAAAGCGCCGCGTGCACATAGACGAAGCGCATCGAGCCGGTGAACCGGGTGATTGCCTGCGCCACCCGTTCTTCAAGGGTGGCATTCGCTTCTTCGTGCTCGCGCCGGCGCCGGAGCGCCTCGATATTGCGCCTCAACGATGAGTTAAGGCTGTCCGGCTCTGGCGGCGGAATGGTCGGAGTGCTGCCCATGAGGTCCGCAACGTCAGCCCCGGGCAGCGCGTTCCGTCAGGCCGCCAATCCACCGCCTGCTGCCGATCGGCCGAACAATTCGAAAAAGCGTCGGCTGACACCGCAGCGGTGAGCATCGCACTCCGGATGCCATTGCACTGCAAGAACCGGTGCGCTGGTGCCGACCACGGCTTCGATCAGTCCGTCCTCGGCGGCCACCGCATCCACCCGAAGGTCGGCCCCCAGCCGATCGACGCCCTGCTCGTGGACCGACGTGACCTGGATGCGCTCAGGCCCGCCCGCGTGCAGCACGCCATTCCTCGACAGCTGCACGTCGTGGCGATGACCGAACCAATGTTCGAATGCCAAGGCCCGGGAATCCGGATGCTGATGGCCATGGGCGACATCGGCGCGCAGCGAACCGCCGAACAGGACGTTGATCTCCTGAAGGCCGCGGCAGATGCCGAACACCGGCTTACCCCGGTCGATCAGCTCGGCCGCAAGAGCGAAGGCGACCGCATCCCGGTCCGGATCGAGGTTCGCGACCTCGCCTTTCCCGCCATAGGCGCTCGGCGCGACATTGCTTCGTGAGCCGGTCAGGAGCAGTCCGTCGAGGCGGGACGCGACGGACTTCGGATCGATCGCTGCGGATATGGCCGGCACGAGCAGCACGTCGACGCCCGAGACGTGCGTCAGCGGATCGATGAAGCGGGTGGCAACGCTTTGCACCGGCCGCTCGTGGAAGTCGTTGCTGCACAGCACGCCGACCAGCGGTTTCGAAGCTGACGATGCAGGTGGCTGGGCGAAGGCGGCACGCATGCCACCCCGCCTAATCAACCACTTATCTATTGTCTAGTGTAGAACTAGGCTTCCTTGGCTACAGCCACCAACGCCGGGCGAAGAAGGCGGTCCTTCATCATATAGCCCGCCTGCATCTCCTCGACGATCGTTCCCGGCTCCGCATCCGCCGATGGGATTTCGACCATCGCCTGATGCTTGTGCGGATCCAGCTTCTCGCCCTTGGCGGTAATGCGGGCAACGCCGTTGCGCTGAAACACCGAATCGAGTTCGCGCGCGGTCGCCTCGATGCCCGCCAGGAAATTGGCGGCCGTCTGGTCGGCGCGAAGCTCCTCGCTCACCGCGGCGAGCGCACGCTCCAGATGGTCGCGGATCGCCAGCATGTCGCGGGCGAAGCCCGTCGCGGCATAGGCCGACGCTTGCTGCTTCTCGGCTTCCAGCCGGCGGCGGACGTTCTGCGTCTCGGCCGCGGCATAGAGCGCCTTCTGGTTCGCTTCCTCGAGCTGCTTTTCGAGCTCGGCGACCCGGTCGTGTTCCTGAAGTTCGGGCGAGCCCTCGGCGGTTTCCTGGCGGAGATCTTCCGCTTCTTCTTGCAAGTTATTTTCCTCGTTCATGCCATCAATCTCGTGAGCGCATTGGCTGTAAAATCCACCATGGGGACCACGCGCGCATAGTTCAACCGCGTCGGCCCGATCACGCCCACAACGCCGACCACCTCGCCATTGCTCCCGCGATAGGGGGCGGCGATCACCGATGAGCCGGACAAAGCGAACAGCCGGTTCTCGCTGCCGATGAAGATTCGGCAGCCCGGCGCGTCGCGGGCGCCTTCCAATACGCGGGCGATTTCCTGCCTCTTTTCCAACTCGTCGAGAAGCAGGCGAACGCGCTCCAGATCCTCGGCGGCGCTTTCATCGATCAGGTTGGCATGGCCGCTGACGATCAGCACCGGTCGGCGCGCATGATCGGTAGTCCAGGACGCAAGCCCGGTTGCGACCAGCTCCGCCGCCGTGCGGTCCACCGCCTGCTTCTGCTCCAGGATCTCGGCCCGCAGCCGCGCCTCCGCCTCGGCGAGAGTCAGCCCGGCCAACCGCGCGTTGATGAAGTTGCTGACCTCCGTCAGCGCAGACGGCGCCGTCATGCCGTCAAGCTCGACGATGCGATTTTCGACGCTTCCGTCCGCTCCGACCAGCACCGCCAGCGCGCGGCTCGGGTCGAGCATCATGAAGTTGAGCTGCTTCAGCCTCATGTCCTGCTTCGGCGCCATGACGACCCCGGCGCAGGAGGACAGGCCCGACAAGGCCAGCGACGCCGCAGTCAGCTTGTCCTCGATCGGTTGCTCGCGCGCGATCCGCGCCTCGATCGCCGCCCGCTCGCGCGGATGGGGCACGGCGGCTTGCATGATGCCGTCGACGAACAGGCGCAGCCCTATCTCCGTCGGCACCCGGCCCGCGGAGGTGTGCGGGTGGGTAAGCAGCCCCCGCTCCTCAAGCTCCTGCATGACGTTGCGGATCGAGGCGGGCGATAGGTTGACGCTGCCCGCCAGCACCTTTGAGCCCACCGGCTGCCCGCGCTCGAGGTAAGACTCGACGACCAGCCCAAAGATCGCGCGCATGCGGTCGGTCAGTTCGACGATCTGGCTCATGCCCGTGATGTAGGAAGGTGCGTCGGTTAGCTCAACGCTGCTCCCGATATGTGTGACGTTCGACCGCCTCCGTCGCTTTGGCAGCGTCATCGACGATCCGGTCGGCGTGAAAGATGGCGCTCGCAACCCGTGAATCGCGTCCGGCGACGCAATTCGCGCTGAAGCGCACGGCCTGACGAGTGCCATTTTGAACCCACGTAAAGGTACCGTAGGGCCCGTCCGTCCTTTTCTCGTTGCACCCCTCCGGCTCGCTGAGCGCGGCCTTCAGGCTGGCGATCGCGGTTCTCACCTCACCGAGCTGCTCGGGCGTCAATCGAAGCCGTCGCGTCTCCAGCATGGTGCCGTTGGGATCGACGCCGACTTTCAGGCCCGAGACATGCTTGACGGCACCGTCTCCCTCGACCGTCCATTCGCGGAGGGTGACGCCCCAGCTGTTCACCTCCGCGCTGACCTCGCCGATGCTGCTTGCAGGCGACGGGGGCGGGTCCGCGACCGGTGCTGCGGTGCAGGAGGCTAGACACAAGGCAGCAAGGCCAATCAGCCGCATCGGCGACCCTTTCGGTTGAATGTGCGTTGCCACAACCATATGGCCGCCCTTCAGCTTAGACGAGAGGAATGACGATGCGGCCATCCGGACGCGCCCCCGACCAGATGCGCGAACTGACGTTCGAGCCCGGCTTCACCGTTCATGCCGAAGGCAGCTGCCTCGTCAGCTTCGGCCAGACCCGCGTGCTGGTCACCGCCTCGGTCGAGGAGAAGGTACCGCCCTTCCTTCGCGGCAAAGGCCAAGGCTGGGTCACCGCCGAATATGGCATGCTGCCCCGCGCCACCCACACGCGCGGCAATCGCGAAGCCGCCAAGGGCAAGCAGTCGGGTCGCACGCAAGAAATCCAGCGGCTGATCGGCCGCTCCCTGCGCGCCGTGGTCGACCTGCCGAAGCTGGGCGAACGGCAGGTCATCGTCGACTGCGACGTCATCCAGGCCGACGGCGGCACCCGCACCGCCTCCATATCCGGCGCCTGGGTCGCACTGCGCATCGCCGTCGACAAATTGCTGGAGAAGAAGGCTCTCGTCGACGACCCGATCCGCACCCAGGTGGCTGCGGTCAGCTGCGGCATTCACAACGGCAATGCGGTGCTCGACCTCGATTATCTCGAGGATTCGACCGCCGGCAGTGACGGCAATTTCGTGCTGACGGCCGACGGCGCGATCGTCGAGGCGCAGCTGACGGCCGAGGGCGAGACGTTCGACGAGGAAGGGCTGCTTCGGCTGCTCCGCCTTGCCCGAATCGGCTGCGGCGACATTTTCGCTGCGCAGCTGAAGGCGACCGGCCGGTGAGGGAGATCGGCGACAAATTGGTCATCGCGACCCACAATTCGGGCAAGTTGCGCGAGATACGGGCGCTTCTGGCGCCGTTCGGGATCGAGTGCCTGAGCGCCGCCGACCTCGATCTCCCCTCGCCGGATGAGACCGGCGTCACCTTCGCCGACAATGCCGACCTCAAGGCGCGCTCTGCTGCGGATCTGAGCGGGCTTCCAGCGCTTTCCGACGACAGCGGCCTGTGCGTCGATGCGCTTGGCGGCCGCCCCGGCGTGTTCACCGCCAATTGGGCGGAGGACGAGGACGGCAACCGCGACTGGATGCGCGGAATGAGCAAGGTTTGGCAGGAACTCGACGCGCTTGGTCCCGAGGCTAGCCGCGACGCTCACTTCGCCTGCGCCTTGGCCATCGCCTGGCCCAACGACGGGCAGTGCGAGACGTTTGAAGGCCGGGTGGACGGTACCCTCGTCTGGCCGCCGCGCGGCGACAAAGGTTTCGGATATGACCCCATGTTCGCTGCAGCCGGCCGCGACGAGACGTTCGGCGAGATGGACCAGGACGAAAAGCACCGCATCAGCCACCGCGCCGACGCGTTCGCCAAGCTGGTGGCTGCCTTAGAGAAGTGACAACGCTCGTTCGTGCTAAGCAGAGCCGCGCGAGCGGCCTAGTCGAAGGGGGCTACCCGACGGACGCGGTGCACCGCCTTTCGACTTCGCTCAAGACGAACGGTGTTGTAGAGAATACTGACGCTCTTGCGCTCTACGTCCACTGGCCGTTCTGCGTCGCCAAATGCCCCTATTGCGACTTCAACAGCCATGTTCGCTCCAGCATTGATCAGGATTTGTGGCGCGCGGCCTTGCTTGCCGATCTCCGGCACGAAGCGGCTCTCCTGCCTGGACGACGGCTGACGTCCATCTTCTTCGGCGGCGGCACTCCCTCACTGATGGACCCCGCGACCGTGTCGGCCCTGATCGATGCCGCAACGGCCGCCTGGGCGCCGGCCGGCGATCTGGAGATTACGCTCGAGGCCAATCCCAACTCGGTCGAGGCGGATCGTTTTGCCGACCTGTCGGCGGCGGGCGTCAATCGCCTGTCGCTCGGCATTCAGAGCTTCAATGACAGGCAGCTCGGCTTCTTAGGCCGTGCCCACTCCGCCGACGAGGGCCGCCGCGCGCTGGCGATCGCGCAGGCGCAGTTCGGCCGGGTGAGCTTAGATCTCATCTACGCTCTTCCAGGCGAGACGGAGGATACGTGGGAGCGCCGCCTCGACGAGGCACTTGCCTTCGGCACCGATCACTTGTCGCTGTATGAGCTGACCATCGAGCCCGGCACCCGCTTCGCGGCGCTACATGCGGCGGGCAAGTTCGAGCCGCTCGACACCGAAATCGCCGCCGCAATGTTCGAGCATACGCAGCAACGCACCGCCGGCGCGGGCCTCCCTGCGTACGAGATCAGCAACCATGCGCGTGTCGGCCAGGAAAGCCGCCATAACCTCACCTACTGGCGTTACCGCGATTATACCGGTGTCGGGCCCGGTGCGCACGGCCGCCGGCTCGGCGCTCGAACCGTTCGCCACCGCAAGCCCGAAAACTTCCTGAAAGCAATCGATCGCAACGGCCACGGCATCGTCGAGGAGGCTGAAGTCACACCCTCCGAGGCGGCCGACGAGGCGCTGGTGATGGGCCTTCGCCTTGCCGAAGGCCTCGATGCGGACGCACTGGCCCAGCGGTTGCAGGTTCCAGCGCTCGTCGACTGGGCAGAGGTCGAGCGTCTCGTGGCAACGGGACATCTGGAGCGAGACGGCGGGCACATCCGGACCACGGCCGCGGGACGGCTGCTGCTCGACCATATCCTCGGCCGGATCGCGGCCTAGCTTGACGGTCCTACTGGACCTGCGGGCTCGGCCCGTTCAGCCTTTTGTACGTGCGGATGTCGGCGTCGAACGTGTCGTCGACCTCCATCTCGGCATCCTCGCTCGCCCGCGCCTTCGAAACACCGTTCTTGGTGTCGAATGCAACCAGTGCATTCTTGAGCTTGGACCCCGCCGGATCGCACGCAGCACGGACATAGTCCTTGTAGGCGTCGACCGTCACATTGTCGGCCTTGGCCTTGGCGCTTGCTTCCCTAATACAGGTGGCAAAGGCGCTTCTCGGCGCATTCACCGAGGCTTGCAGGCCGAGCAACGAAATGGCGGACGCCATCGTCAGTATGATCATCGCATCCTCTCCTCTCCCAAGGGACGTCGATGACCGGATGATGACTCTTTTCGACACGCTTTGAAAGCGCTTATTGAGGCGGCACTAATGGACGCTCCGCTAGCCCCCGGCCTCTATGTCGTGGCCACTCCGATCGGCAATCTGGGCGACCTCAGCCCGCGCGCCGCCGACGTGCTTCGCCGCGCCGATCTCATTCTGGCCGAAGACAAAAGAGTGACGGCCAAGCTGCTCGCACACGCCGGGTCGAAGGTGCGGATGCAGAACTACCACGACCATTCGAGCGAAGCGGACCGCGAAGCCATTCTGCAGCGTCTTGGCGACCAGGCGGTCGTGCTGGTCAGCGATGCGGGAACGCCGCTGATATCCGATCCTGGCTATAAGCTGGTCCGCGCAGCCCGCGCCGCCGGCCATGCAGTGCATACGGTACCAGGACCGGCAGCCTTGATCGCGGCGCTGACCTTGGCAGGACTGCCGACCGACCGTTTCCTTTTCGCTGGTTTCCTTCCGTCCAAGGCCAAGGCACGGGCCGACGCCGTGGCGGAGTTTGCAGGACTGCGCGCTTCGCTCGTTTTTTACGAGAGCGGGCCGCGACTCCGAGAGGCCCTTGCCGCCCTGAACCAAGGCCTGGCAGGGCGCGATGGAGCGGTGGTGCGGGAGATCACCAAGCTTCACGAGGAGTGCGTCACCGGCACCTTGGCGGAACTTGCCGAGCGATACCGCGACACGCCGCCAAAAGGAGAGATCGTGATCGTCGTCGGCCCGCCTCCCGAAGCAGAAGAGGCATCGGACGACGCCGTCGACACCGCTCTCGCCGAGGCGCTTGCCCGCTTGTCCCCATCCCGCGCCGCCGCCGAGGTCGCCGAGACCCTCGGCGTGCCGCGCAAGCGGGCCTATGCGCGGGCGCTGGAACTGGCGAAAAGTTGAAGCGGCGAGAGGCGGAGGATCGCGGCCGCCGCGCGGAACGGCTCGCGGCCTGGTGGCTCCGGCTCCACGGCTGGCGAATCCTTGCAACCCGCGCCCGGGTGCCGGGTGGCGAAGTCGACCTGGTCGCGCGGCGCGGCAAGGTGCTGGCCTTCATCGAGGTGAAGGCGCGCGCATCGCAGGACGCTGCCAATCTAGCGCTGGATGCCCACCGGCTGCGGCGCGTCGCGGTCGCGGCGGAGCGTCTTGCCCCGCGCTACATGCGTGAAGGTGACGATCTGCGTATCGATGCGATCTTCATTGTTCCCCGGCACTTTCCCCGTCACATGCCGAACGTCTGGCAAGGGTGACAAATGCATCTGTGCAGCCTAGCGGGTCGCCCATGACTCTGCGCGTTGCCGTCCAGATGGACCCGCTCGAAGGGATCGGGATCGCCGGCGATTCCACTTTCGCCCTGATGCTGAAGGCGCAGGAGCTCGGGCATAAGCTCCATCACTATCTCGTGGATGCCCTGACCTACCAGGACGGCCGCCTCTATGCCGGCTCTCATGAGGTGTTCGTTCAACGGGTCGAGGGCGATCACTTCCGATTGGGCGAGTTCAGGATCATCGACCTTGGCCGGGATGTCGACGTGGTGCTGATGCGCCAGGATCCGCCGTTCGATCTCGGCTACATCACCGCTACCCACCTGCTGGAGCGAATTCAGGGCGAGACACTGGTCGTCAACAATCCTGCCTCGGTCCGCAATGCACCCGAGAAATTATGGGTGCTCGACTTCGCCCGCTTCATGCCGCCGACCATGCTGACCCGCTCGGTCGGCGCCGCGCGCGAGTTTCTGAAGCAGCATCGGGAGGCGGTGCTGAAGCCGCTCCACGGCAACGCCGGCAAGGCGGTGTTCAAGATTGAGGAAGGCGGGGCCAACCTGTCGGCGCTGATGGAGATGTTCAATCTCACCTACCGCGAGCCACACGTGATCCAGGCGTTTCTTCCGGAGGTCACCGAGGGAGACAAGCGCATCGTTTTGGTCGATGGCGAATTCGCCGGTGCGATCAACCGCCGGCCGGGCGCAGGCGAAATCCGCTCCAACCTCGCGGCGGGCGGGACGGCTGAAGCCGCGGAGCTGACGGCCACCGAGCTGGAGATCTGCGAGGCGCTTGGCCCCGAGCTGAAGCGGCGTGGGCTTCTGTTCGTCGGCATCGACGTGATCGGTGGCAAGTGGCTGACGGAGATCAACGTCACCTCGCCGACCGGCATCGTCGCAATTGATCGTTTCAACGGCAGCGATGTCCCCGGCCTGATCTGGAGCGCCATCGACCGGCGGCTGTCGGATCATAGTAGAGAGGCCGTGTCCTGAGCGACTGGGTCGTCCGCCTGATCGAGCAATCGGGCTATCTCGGCATCGCCTTCCTGATGTTCCTGGAGACGGTGTTTCCGCCGGTTCCTTCGGAGGTCATCATGTCCGTTGCCGGCGTTGCGGCGGGGCAAGGCAAGCTGTCGTTAGCCCCGGTGATTGCATCGGGGACGGTAGGCGCAATGCTCGGCAACGTTGCATGGTACTGGGCCGCACGCGCACTCGGTACCGAGCGCTTCCACCGCTTCGTCGACCGTCATGGCAAATGGCTGACCATGGACTGGGCGGAGGTGCAGCGCGCCGAGCGCCACTTCGAGCATATGGGCGTGTTCTTCGTGATGATCGGCCGCGTGGTGCCGACCATCCGTTCGCTCGTCTCGATCCCGGCCGGGCTGCTGCGCATGTCCTTTCTGCCGTTCCTTGTCGCATCGACGATCGGGACGGCCGCATGGACTGCGATCCTCGCGTTTGCCGGCTACCAGCTGCAGAACAATGTCGCCGAGGTCGACAAGGTCATCGGGCCGATCTCCAACGCGGTCATCGTTGTCCTGGTCGTCGGCTATCTCTGGCGCCTGGTTCGCTTTCGTTTGAGACGAGGCGGCGACTAGCTCACGCCCGGGGATGGGCGTGACGGTAGACGTCCAGCAAGTGGGCCGCATCGACCGCTGTGTAGATCTGGGTCGACGACAGGCTTGCGTGACCCAGCAGCTCCTGAAGCGACCTCAGGTCCGCGCCGCGGGCTAGCAGGTGAGTCGCAAAACTATGCCGCAGCGCATGGGGGTCAGGCTGTCGGGCAGGCCCAGGCGGACCCTGGCAGCCCGGACTGCGCGGCGAACCAGGTCGGGGTTGAGCGGACCGCCCTTTGCACCGACGAACAAGGGGGACTCCCCACCGCGCGGATAGGGACATTGGCGCACGTAATCGGCGATCGCCTCGGCAACGGCAGGAAGCACCGGGACGATCCGCGTCTTCGATCTTTTGCCGGTGACTCGCAGGGTCGATGCCAGCGGCAGGTCCCGCGCGGTCAGGGACAGCGCCTCGGCAATGCGGAGGCCAGCGCCGTAGAGTAAGAGCAAGATGGCGAGATCGCGCGCGCCTATCCACGGCTCAGCCGCCGCTTCCGACGCGTCCTCGGCCAGTCCGATCGCGTCCGCCGGGGCGACTGGCCGCGGGAGGGTTCGCGGCCGCTTGGGCGCGCGGGTTCGCGGCAGCTGGGGCGTCGCACCGCTCTGCTCCGCGACAAATTTGAGGAATGCCCGAACCCCCGACAGCTCTCGCCCGGCCGAAGCAGCGCCGAGGCCCTCGGCCCGCCGCTGCGCGAGGAAGGCGCGCATGTCCGCGCTCGACAAAGTAGTGAGGTCGCCTCGCTCAACCGGCTTGCCGAGATGCTGCCCAAGAAAGACGAGGAAGCGGTGCGCGGTCGCCACGTACGCGCGAACGGTGTGCGGAGAGCGCCGGCGATCGTGCTGGAGGTAGACGGACCACTTCGCCGCGTCCGCAGCGGCAGGATGGGTCAGTCCGTCGCTTAGGCCTTTTGGGTTGGGTTGATCACGCACCGGCGGATCATAGCCGCAAGGCTGCGTCCTAGGAACATCAGCAATTCGGATCCGTGGCGCGCGTCGAGGCTAAGCTCCGTCCGCTGACCGATCACCAGCAACCCCGTCGGCAAGGGCGGGTCGCAGTCGATCCTGATCAACGCTTCCGCCCGGATGAGATCGCAGGCCGGGCCGAACAGAGGGTGGCCGCGCCCGACGGTGCGGAGGTCGACAGCCTCGATCTGGTCGATGGTACGCGCGAGTATCTGCGGGTCGACGTGCTGAACTCCGTTACCGTCCGCCCGGAACCCCTGGTCCCCGACAACCAGCGCCAGCGCCACGGCATCGAGGCCAAGGATCAGCGGCCATTCCTGAGTGACCACATGGAGCAGACCTTCGAAGCTTTCGGCCTCCATCGCGGCAAGCACCGCCTCGTGGATCGACGACACAGCGCCCGAGTGGCCACGGGCGAAGGCGATCAAGTCCTCGTTCGCCTCCTGCGCGGCGCCGAGCCGCTCCCGCAAGTGCGCCACGGCGCGCTCTTCGAACTGGATCACCCGTCCCATGGCGGCGATGCTACGCCGAAGCGGGTTAATTTCCTACAACTTGCGTCAAGGGCGCTTCACCACCGCCTGAGCCGTCAACGGCTGGTAAAGTCGCTGACGCCCAGGGTGATGATGGCCAACGCGATCGCGAACAGGAGCACGCCAATAATGACGGTCCTCGCCTCCCGCTCCGTCGAATAGGCACGAAGCGCTTTCTGGTTGGCGAGCGGCGGCGGCGGATCACGGCGGATCCTCGACACCTTGAGGTCCACCGTGCTCTTCGCTTGCTGCTGTTGGTCACGCTTGATCACGGCGCGGGTCTAACGCCGTGTGGTTTAAAGGCGGTTACCACGGCAGCCGAACCGCGCCTTAGATCTTCTGACCGGTCGCTTCCCAATCCTTGAGGAAGCCGGCGATGCCCCTTTCGGTCAGCGGATGCTTGTAGAGCTGGTGGATGATCTTCGGCGGCGCCGTCATCACATCGGCGCCAAGCCGTGCCGCTTCGAGGACGTGAACCGGGTGGCGCACCGATGCGACGAGGATTTCAGTTCGGAAATCGTAATTGTCGTAAATGGTGCGGATATCGGCGATCAGGCCCATGCCGTCGAAGCCGATATCGTCGTGACGACCGACGAAGGGCGAAATGAAGGTCGCGCCCGCCTTTGCCGCAAGCAGCGCCTGCACAGCCGAGAAGCAGAGGGTGACGTTGACCATGGTGCCGTCGTCGGTCAGCGCCTTGCACGTCTTGAGGCCAGCCGGGGTCAGCGGCACCTTGACCGCAATATTGTCGGCAATTTTCCGCAGGATCTCCGCCTCCCGCATCATGCCGTCGAAGTCGAGCGCGACCACTTCGGCCGAGACCGGCCCCGGGCAGATGCCCGCGATTTCGCGAGTTACCTCGATGAAGTCGCGCCCGGACTTGTGGATCAGCGACGGGTTGGTGGTGACGCCGTCGAGCAGACCGGTGTCGGCAAGTTCGCGAATGTCGGCGATTTCCGCAGTATCGGCAAAGAATTTCATGGTACTTCAGGACTCCCGTGGGCTGACCCGCAGCCCTTAGCGGGCGGCGTGCCCCACGTCATCCCGCTTAGCTGACCGCCAGGTAGACCCGCTTGGTCCTTACCAGCGTTATCGTCGGACCTGCGAAAAGAAGAAAATTCATCGGCCTCGTGTAAGTGACGCGAAGGTCATACCATTCGCTGAGCCCGGTCGTCGTGGTGCTGGTTGTTCCGCTCACCGGCATATCGACGACGAACGTTCCATCAGTTGGCCCGAACAATTCCGAGTTGATCTTCGACTGAACGTCGGCGGCGGTCGCGTAGTTGACCGTCCGCGTGGAGGTCGTGGTCACCGCTGGACTTCCGCTCGTCGTCGTGACCGTGACGTTTCGCCCCGTCGCGTACAAGGTCGCGAAGCGGGCACCTTCACCCAGGGCCCATTGCATGCCGGCATTGGCGAAGAACAGCAGCGCCAGCTGGAAGATGCCGTAAACCGTCGACGCCAGAATGGGCAGTGCAATGGCAGCTTCGATCGTCGAGGCGCCATTTTCGTGCCGAAGGATCTTGCGCCCAAGCTTCATTGGGTGCGCACTCCCGCTTCGCCAACAAGCGTGAAGGTCCCGTCCGAGTTGGCGCCAGGCCACACCCTGCTTGGGAACATCGGCGTATAAGTTTTGGTGATTCGCACTTCGATCCACCGCGCCTCGATGGCTCCGGTTGTGGAACAGGGATTGTTGTAGCTCGACTGGCGGACGCCGTCGCACTCCAGCCACCATTCCACGGTCGGGTTGCTTGCAGTGGCAGTAACCCCGGCAGCAGTCGCAGCCTCGGCCTTCATCGTGCTGAATGTGCTGGTGCTCGCCTGGTACTGCTGCACCTTCTCGACAGCCCGCTGCGCGGCCTGTTCGAGCTGCAGCTTCTCGGAAAAGGCACGGCTGAACTCCGCGATGCCGATAAGGAATGCCGCGAAGGTAGGCAGGATCAGGGCGAGTTCGATGACCGAAGTTCCGGACTCGCAACCGACAAAGTGACGAAGGCGCTTCATCGTCAGCCGACAAGCCGTACGCGACGGCCCTTGAACCTGTCCAACCAAGTAGACGGGCAGTTGTTGTCGATGGAGCTGTTGCCCGTGAAGGTCACCCTCTTGGCGGCGATCAGGAAGCATGTGGTGGTCATGCTCGCATTACCGTCCATCTTCAGGTTTGCGCGGGGCAAGTATACGGCGCCTTTAAGGGTCATGTTGGCGCCGCCGTTGATGGTGATATCGTTGTTGGCGGCTGCCCGGCGATCCTGATAAAACAGAATGCCGTTAAACGGATTTGTACTGCTGTCTGGAGCCGACAAATCCAGCTCCGCACCAGCATTGATGTTGATGGTGCCGATCGTGGGTGCCGAAGCTGTGCTTCGGTTGGTCAACACGAAGGTGCATCCGGCACAGCTGATGTCGGCGCCCGCATTCACGGTGAAATCACCGCCGTCGATGACGTAGGTCCCGGGCGACATCACGACCTTGCCCTTGATGGTCATGCCGCTGTAGCAACCCGGGGCCAGAGTCGTATCCTCCTGAGGACCGATATTCACGTTTGAGCAGGTGCCCGACGGCACCGGCGCAGCAACGGAAGCAAACGGGTCGGCCTGCGCCAGGGTGAACGGTTGAAGCACTGTTCCCGCACCCCAGTTGTCGCTCGCCGGGATCTGTCCCACCGCTGCCATCGGGTTTGCCGTCACGCTCGAATTGCCGGTGGCAACCGCCGCCTGGTCGTCGGGCGAGTTGGTGACCATCCCGCACCCCAGGTTCACCCGGGTGCTGCCTGTGGCGTTGATGCCGGTAACCGCTTCGGTCTCCAGGCTGACAACGCAATAGTCTCCGGAGGGAACCACCGTGGCTGTTGCATTGGCGGTGATCACCGGCACCGAAGACATGAAGTAGGAGGAAAAGCTCAGCTGCCTGCTGTAGGTCATCTGCACTCGGACCGCGTTCGCATCGGTAGCATAGGGCGCGAGCGGAGTCGGGTAAGTGATCGTCGGCGTCGTATCCAGATGGCTGTTGTGAATGAGGTCACGGGCAACAGCGGCGGCGCGCGTCTGCCCGCCGATGGCACCGTACACCGCAGCGATCGCCGCGGAGTCCGCCGTGCGCTGCAATTGACGCTTCCACAATGCCCACTGGATGGCGTCCACGCCCAAGCCGGCAGCACCCATCATCAGCGGCATGGAGGCGGCCGCAATCATGAGGGCGTTGCCGTCAACGTTCCGGACGAGCTTCTTCAGCCTAGAAATCATCGATTCAACCTCAGGAGTCCTAAGCGCATGAGGCGGGATTAGCTGGGTAAGGTATCCGAAGCGTTGAACCGCTTGGTTAAGGCCGCTTAACCTTCAGCACCTTGATGCTGCGTGTATTGTTACTATAATACAGTCGGAGTTCCCCTTGCGCTCGACTGATGTGGAAGCCAACGTGCGGAAAGGGACAGACGAAGAGGACGGCATGGCGAGCGAACCGGGAACCGAGACCAAGACCAAGCTGAAGCTGGACCCGCCCGAGGTTCTTCAGCCGGTGGCGCCCGCCGAAGCGGCCGGGCTGGTGCCGTTGAAGGCGGACGAGACCAGCGAGCTCGACCGCAAGGTCGCGACCTTTGTCGACGAGCTTGCAGCGCTAGACGCGAACAGCCCGGAGTTCGGCAAGAAGGTCGATCAGCTGACCGCCATGGGCCGAAAGGAGATTGCGGAGGCCGCGGGCGCATCCAACCGCTTCCTGGACCGGCCGGTGAAGGCGATCGACAGCGACACAGGCATCGGCGCCGACCTTGTCGAGCTTCGCCGCACGGTCGAGGATCTCGACCCCAAGGAGAACAGCAAGTCGCTGACCGGCAAGAAGTTACTCGGGATCATCCCGTTCGGCCGCAAGGTGAACAACTACTTCGACAAATACCGTTCGTCGCAAACCCACATCTCGGCGATCCTCGGCAGGCTTGCGAACGGCAAGGACGAGCTGCTGATGGACAATGCCGCCATCGACACCGAGCGCGCCGGCTTGTGGAAGACGATGCACAAGCTCGAGCAGATGATCCACATCTCCAAGGCGCTCGACAAGCAGCTCGAGGACAAGGCGACCGAGCTGGACGCAACCGAGCCGCAGAAGGCCAAGGCCATCCGCGAAAGCGCCCTCTTCTACACCCGCCAGCGCACCACCGACCTGCTGACGCAGATGGCGGTGACCGTGCAGGGCTATCTGGCGCTGGATCTCGTCAAGAAGAACAATGTCGAGCTGGTGAAGGGCGTCGACCGCGCGTCCACCACGACCGTGTCGGCACTGCGCACCGCAGTGACCGTGGCGCAGGCGATGACCAACCAGAAGCTGGTGCTGGAACAGATCACCTCTCTCAATACCACGACGGCGAACATCATCGACACGACGGGCGAGCTGCTGCGGACGCAGACAGGCGCGATCCATGAGCAGGCGGCGACCTCGACGATCCCCCTGGAGACGCTGCAGCGGGCGTTCCAGAACATCTACGACACGATGGATCAGATCGACACGTTCAAGCTGCAGGCGCTCGGCAACATGAAGCAGACCGTCGACACGCTGGGGCGCGAAGTTGAGAAATCGAAGGGCTATATCGCTCGCGCCGAGGGCGTGCAGCAGGGACGGCTGGAGGCGGCGCCTTCGCCCTTCACCCCGATTGAGAGCAAATGAGCGAGGATCCCCGCGTCAACCGGTCGCTAGAGCGGGTGGAGCGGGTGCTTCGCTCGCTTGACGAGCGCGACGGTCCGGCGCGGGCCGCGGCGAAACGCGAACGGAAGCGGCTGAATGCGGATCTCGGCCGTCGCGCCGCGCGGGTCGGGATCGCGGTCGGACTTGTCAGCCTGGTTACCATCATCGTGGGGCTGGTGATGCCGATCGGCATGTTCGGCTTCCTCGCGGCGGTCGGGCTGGCGATCGGGATTGCGGCGCTGCTTGCGTTCATGCCGACGAAGGATCGCGGCACGGCGCCCCCGGCCAAGGACCTGCCCAACGGTGAAATGGTCCAGCAGTTCGATTCCTACCTGTTCCGCAGCCGGCGCGCCCTCCCCGCCCCGGCACAGGCGGAAATCGACGCCATCAGTACCGGCCTGCCGTCGCTGAAGCAGACGCTGGATCGCCTCGATCCGATGGACCCGAACGCCCAGGACGCACGGCGCCTGATGTCCATTCACTTACCCGGCCTAATCGACCGCTACGTCAACGTGCCGCCGAATTACCGGCAAGAGCGCGACGGCGAGGACAAGACGGTCGACGAGCGGCTGGTCGAAGGGTTGGCCGCGGGCCGATCGGCGCTCCACGATATCGGCGAGAAGATCGCCCGCTCGGACATCGCCGCGCTGGAAACACAGGGCCGCTTCATCAAAACCCGCTACGGCGAGGAGCGGATCGAAGGCTAGGCGATCGCGCCAGCCGAACGAAGGCGACTCGCCGCCGCAGCGCTGATCCCAAGGTTCGTCAGCACCTCGTCGGTATGCTGTCCCAGTTGCGGGGGCGGCAGGTCGGACACTTCATGCTCCCCATCCATCCGCAAAGGCGATGCAACAAGCGGTACGCCAGCGATCGTTTGCACCATCGCGCGGTGCTGGACCTGAACGCTTCGGAGCGCCTGCGTCACGGAGTTGATCGGCCCTGCGGGAATGCCGGCGGCTTCCAACCTGGCGAGCCATTCGGATGCTGACCCCTTGGCGATCTCCGCCGAAATCAGGGGGACGATGTCGTGACGATTGGCGACGCGCGCTCCGTTACTCGCGAAGCGCTCATCCGCGGCCCATTCCGGATGGCCGCACAGCGCCGCCAGCCTGGCGAATTGGCCGTCATTGCCGACCGCGATGATGATCGGCTGATCGGCCGCTTCGAAGGGCTGATAGGGTACGATGTTCGGGTGGGTGTTGCCTTGCCGCGGCGGGTCCTTGCCGGAGACCAGGGCATTGGATGCCTGGTTGGCGAGCATTGCCAGTTGGGTGTCGAGAAGGGCCATGTCGATGTGGGCGCCCTCTCCCGTCTTCTCGCGTCGATAGAGCGCGGACAGGATGCCGGTGCAGGTGTAGAGGCCGGTAAACAGGTCGACGACCGCGACCCCGACCCGCATCGGCTCTGCGCCCGGGGTGCCGTCCGGCTGGCCAGTGATGCTCATCAACCCGCCCATCCCCTGGATGATGTAGTCGTAGCCGGCGCGGTCAGCGTAGGGCCCGTCCTGCCCGAAACCGGTGATAGAGGCGTAGATCAGTCGTGGGTTGGCGGTGCGGAGGCTCTCCGCGTCGAGGCCGTACTTCTTCAGCCCGCCGACACGGAAGTTCTCGACTACGACGTCGCATTGCGCCGCAAGCTGCCGCACTAGGGCAGCGCCGTCGGCTCTTGCTATGTCGATCGCGGCCGACTTCTTGCCCCGGTTTGCGCTTAGGAAATAGGCGGCCACGCGCGCATCGCCCTCGCCGTGCCAGGGCGGTCCCCAATGGCGAGTGTCGTCGCCGCTCACCGGCTTTTCGATCTTGATGACTTCGGCGCCGAGGTCGGCCAGCAGTTGCGTGCACCAGGGGCCGGCGAGCACGCGGCTAAGGTCAAGCACCTTGATGCCGTCGAGCGGCTTCATGCCGCCCGCCGCCAGGGCCGCCGGTCCGCCAGCATCGCCCGTGCCGCATTGTGACCGGGCGCGCCGGTGACCCCGCCGCCGGGGTGGGCACCCGAGCCGCAGAGATAAAGGCCTTTGAGCGGCATGCGGTAATCGGCATGGCCGACCATCGGGCGGGCGCTGAACAATTGGTCGAGACCCATCTTTCCGTGGAAGATGTCGCCGCCGATCAGGCCGAAGCGGCGCTCAAGGTCCAGCGGCGAATGGATCTGGCGGCCAATCACCGACGCCGCGAAGCCGGGTGCATGGGCGTCGACGGTTGCGACGACCGCATCCGCCGCTTCCTCTCGTTCTTCATCCCAGCTTCGCCCTCGACCGAGATCGTAGCGGAAATGTTGGCAAAAGAGGCTGGCGACATGCTTGCCCTTGGGCGCAAGGCTCGGGTCCAGCGTTGAGGGGATCAGCATTTCGATCACCGGGGTCTTGGACCAGCCTTCGGTCCGCGCGTCCAGATAGGCACGGTCCATGTAGCCAAGGCTCGGAGCGACGATGATCCCCCCGGTGAGGTGCTGACCCCGCTTCGGCAGGACCGTAAACTTCGGCAGTTCGGACAGCGCGACGTTCATGCGGAAGGTGGCGCTTTCGCACTTCCAGCCGTTCATGCGCGCGGCGATGTCCGCGCCTACCCCGTCTTTCGGCATCAGGCGGTCGAACAGCAGCTTCGGGTTGACGCCAGCCGCTACCTGACGGGCGCGCCAGGCCTTGCCGCCGGCAACAACGCCAAGTGCCCGCCCCTGTTCGACGATCAACTCCTCGACCGGCATCCCAAGAACGATGTCGGCGCCGGCCTCACGGCACGCCTTGGCCATGGCCTGTGTGATCGAGCCCATCCCCCGATTGCGTGACCCCAAGCGCCGGGAACCCCCGCCGCCTCGCCGAACAGATGGTGGAGCAGCACATAGGCGGTGCCCGGATCGTAGGGCGAGGCGAAGTTGCCGACGATGGCATCGAAGCCGAACAGCGCCTTCGCAAGGTCGCCCTGGAAAAAGCGGTCGAGAATTTCAGCGGCGCTGCGGGTCGCAAAGTCGTGAACGATGCGCGCTTCTTCGACCGACAGCCCCCGGAGGTCGCGGCCGAGTTGTACAAGGGCCGGAAGGCCTGACAGGCCGCCGCCCACCTCCGGCGGAGCTTTCAGCAGCCATTTGCGGATCAGCGGCACCACGGCTTCGAGTTGCTTGACGTAACGGTCGTAGCCCTCCGCGTCCGCCTTGACGTGGCGGCCGATCTCCTTGCGGGTGAGGCCGTTGCGGCCCGACAGCAGATAGCCGTCCTCCGCCGGCAGGAAATTGTCGGTCTTGCGCAGCACGACCTTCAGCCCATGCCGTTCCAGCTCCATGTCGCGTATGACCTTGGGCTGAAGCAGGCTCACGGTGTAGCTTGCCGCCGAGTTGCGAAAGCCGGGGAGGAACTCGTCGGTAACCGCGGTACCGCCGACCGTTTGCGCGGCTTCGAGGATTGCGACCTTGAGACCACGCTTGGCCAGGTAGTAAGCGCAAACCAGCCCATTGTGGCCGGCGCCGATGACGACCGCATCGTGCATCAGCGCATCAGCACTAGCTCTTCCGCCATGGTCGGGTGGAGGGCGACGACCGCGTCGAAGTCGGACTTCTTGAGCTTGGCCTTCACCGCGATCGCCGCCGCCTGGAGGATTTCGGGCGCGTCCGGGCCGATCATGTGGATGCCGACGATCTGCTCATGCTCGCCTTCGACCACCAGCTTGTAGAGCGAGCGCTCGTTGCGGCCGGCGAGCACATTTTTCATCGGACGGAAGTCGGAGGTGTAAACCTTGACGTCGCCGAGCCGGTTGCGGGCCTGCCCCTCGGTTAGACCGACCGAGGCCAGCGGCGGATGGCTGAACACCGCGCTCGGGATGCAGTCATAGTCGACGGTGCGCGGACTGTTACCGAACTTGGTGTCGGCGAACGCATGGCCCTCGCGGATGGCGACGGGCGTCAGCTGCACCCGGTCGGTGACGTCGCCTACCGCGTAGATCGAGGGAACCGAGGTCCGGTTATACTCGTCGACCTTGATGGCGCCTCGCTCCCCGAGCTCCACACCGACGTCCGCACAGCCCAACCCTTCGGAGTTGGGGATGCGGCCGATGGCGAACAGCACCGCATCGGCATGGATATCGTCGCAGCCCTTCATGGTCAGGTTCAGCGATCCGTCCTCACGTTTTTCGATCCGCTCGAAGGTCGAGTTGAAGCGGAAGTCGATGCCCTTTTTGATCGAGATCTGCATCAGGCGGTCGACCACCTGCTGATCGTAGCCGCGCAGCAGCACATCCGACCGATTGACGATGGTGACGTGGCTTCCGAATTGGTGGAACACACCCGCAAACTCGTTGGCGATATAGCCGCCCCCGGCGATGACCATGCGCCGCGGCACCGCCTCCAGGTTGAACGCTTCGTTGGATGTGATCGCATGTTCGATGCCCTCGATCTCGGGCAACTGTGGCCGGGCGCCGGTGGCGATCAGGATGGTTCCGGCCGTGACCGTCTCGCCGGAGGCGAGTTGGACCGAGTTGGGTCCGGTAAGCACCGCGCGCTCGCGGACGACCTCGACCTTATAGTTGCTCAGCGTTTCGCCATATTTGACCTCGAGATCGTCGACGGCCGCGAGAACACTGTCGCGCAGCACCGGCCAGTCGAAGCGCTTCGTCGGCACGTCCCAGCCGAACATGGTCGCGTCCTCGAGGTCCTCGGCAAAGTGGGCGCCGTAGACCAGCAATTTTTTAGGCACGCAGCCGCGGATGACGCAGGTGCCGCCGACGCGGAATTCCTCTGCAACCGCGACCCTGGCGCCGTGAGCGGCGGAGACACGGGCGGCACGGACGCCACCGGACCCGGCCCCGATGACGAACAGGTCGTAGTCGAAGCTCATACCTCTGCTCGCTCCATCAGCGCCTTGGTCGACGGATCGAACTCACCGCCACCCTCGTTCAGGCTGTTGGCGATCTGCTTGCCGAGCTCCACGCCGAACTGATCGAACGGGTTGATCCCCAGCAGCACCGCATTGGCGAACGTCCGATGCTCATAGAAGGCGAGCAAGGCGCCAAGCGTACGGGCATCGAGGCGGTCGAGCAGGATGGTCGCGCTCGGGCGGTTGCCGGCATAGCTGCGCTGCGGGTCGTCGCTCTGCTTGCCCTGCATCAGTGCCGCGCCCTGCGCAAAGCAGTTGAGCAACAATTGGCGGTGATGCTCGGGATCCTGACTGTCCTCGCTCTCCCGTGAGGCGACGAATTCCACCGGCACCGCAGTCGTGCCCTGGTGGAGCAGCTGAAACACCGCATGTTGAGCGTCGGTCCCGGTCCCTCCCCACGTCACTGGCGCGGTCGGCCGGTCGAGCGGACTGCCGTCGCGTGTCACCGACTTGCCGTTCGATTCCATCTCCAGCTGCTGAAGATAGTCCGGCAGCAGCCGAAGCCGCTCGTCATAGGCGAATACCGCGCGCGACTGGCACTTCAGCCGCTGGGTATAGAGCAGGTCGGCGAAGGCGGCGATCATCGGCACGTTCTTGGCCGGCTCAGTGAAGCGGAAGTGGCGGTCCATCTCCGCCGCGCCCTCCAGCAATTCTTCGAACGCCTGCCATCCCAGCGAGAGCGCCGCCGACACCCCGACCGCGCTCCACAGCGAGTAGCGACCGCCGACGCCTTCGGCGAACTGAAGAATGCGCGTCTCGTCAATGCCCTGCTTCACCGCATTGTCCGGCTGGGCGGTGACGGCGACCAGCCGTCCTTCCGGGTCGTCGACGCCGTTGTCACGCAGCCAGTCCAGCGCGGCATTCATGTTGGAGAGCGTCTCGGCGGTGGTGAAGGTCTTGGAGACGACCACGATCAGGGTGGTATGCGGGTCGAGGTCGGCGACGGCATCATCCACTGCCTGCCCGTCGACGTTGGACAGGAAACGGACGTCCAGCCCACGTGCGTTCCGGCCGAGCGCATCGACAAGGAGGGCCGGGCCAAGCACCGATCCGCCGATGCCAATGTGAAGAATGCCCGTCAGTTCACCGAAAGCCTCGCCCTCGACTGCGTCGACGAGGGCGCGGACGCGCTCGCGCCGGGCAGCGGCGACGTCGACCGCCTCCGCGCTGCCGTTGCCACGTTCGGCGACATGCTCCGCCGGACGTCCCTCGCTCGGATTGACGATGCCGCCGGTGAAGAGCTGCTCCCGCGCCTCATCGATCCCGGCCTCATTCGCGAGCTTGGCGAAGCCTTCGACCAGGCCGGCATCGAGGTGAGTCTTGGACCAGTCGAAGTATACGCCGCCAAGCTCGAACGACAGATGCGACAACCGATCCGGCTGATCGGCGAAGAGGTGGGAAAGCGGGCGGACGGGGTGATTGTCGATGGTGGTCCAGGCGGCTTGGGTCATGGCTGCGCCTCATACCCCCGGCCTCGCCAAATGCCATCCCCGCTTGACGGCCAAGCGGCGGCCCGAAAGAAGCGGGCGATGACCGATACTGCTTCCAACACCCCGGCTCCAGGCTCGCCGCGAACCGGAACGACGAAGAAGGAAGGCGGGCTGATCCGCTTCTTCCTCGGGGTGGCGCTGATCGCCTGGGTGGTACGAAGCCTGTTCCTGGCGACCTTTTACATTCCGTCGGGTTCAATGCTGCCGACGCTCTACATTGGTGATTATCTGTTCGTCGCCAAGTGGCCGTACGGCTATTCCAAGTACAGCTTCCCGCTGCAGTTCCCGCCCTTCGATGGCCGGGTGCTCGGACGCTTGCCAAAGCGCGGCGACGTGATCGTTTTCCGGCATCCGGTTCAGGACGCCGACCTTATCAAGCGGGTGATCGGACTACCTGGCGACACCATCGAGGTTCGCGGCGGTCAGCTGATCCTGAACGGCGCACCCGTTTCCAAGAAGCCATTGCCCGCGGCGTCGGTCCCCGTCAGCCTCAACAGTCCGTGCCGGCAAGCCTTGTCGGTGGGCGGCATGCAAGAAGCGCAACTGGGGGCGCAGTGCAGCTACCCGGCCTTCCTCGAGACCCTTCCCGATGGTCCGGGCTATACGGTTCTCGATCAAGGCAATAGTCCGGCCGACGACTTTCCGGCCATCACCGTCCCGCAGGGCAATCTGTTCGTCATGGGCGACAATCGGGACGACAGCGCCGACAGCCGTTTTTCGCCCGTAAGCGGCGGCGTCGGCTTCCTGCCCATCGATCATGTCATCGGCCGAGCCTTGGTTACCGTATGGTCGACCGACGGCAGCGCATCCTACTGGAAGCCGTGGACCTGGTTCAGCGCCCTTCGCGGCAGCCGGATGGGCAACGGCTACACCGGGCAGGCCGAATGAACTCGGTCGACCAGTTCGTGCGCGAGGCGTTGGGCCATCAGCCGCGCGACCTCCACCTGTTCGAGCGCGCCCTCACCCATTCGAGCGCCAACAGCCGCGAAAGCTATGAGCGGCTCGAATTTCTGGGCGACCGCGTTCTCGGACTGGTGATCGCGCGCTGGCTCTACGACAGCTACGCGCAGGAGCCGGAAGGCCAATTGTCGAAGCGGTATAACGCGCTGGTCAATCGCGAGAGCTGCGCCGACGTGGGGCGGCAGATCGGCCTGCCAGCGCTGATTCGCCTAGGAAAGCAAGCTCGTGAGGATGGCGCGAACCGCAGCGACAATGTCGTCGGCGACGTGGTCGAGGCACTGCTGGGCGCGCTTCTGATCGACGGGGGGATGGAGGTTGCCGAGGCCTTCGTCCGCCGCAACTGGGCGGACGCCATCCAGCATCAGGGGCGTGCCCCGCAGCACCCCAAGTCGCAGCTTCAGGAACTCGCCGCCGCGCGCGACCTCAAGGCTCCAGCATATGAGGTAGTGGGGCGCTCAGGCGCGCATCATGCCCCGGTGTTCACCGTCAAGGTGTCGGTCAAAGGCCTCGGTGAGGCGCAGGCGGACGGCGGTTCGAAGCAGGACGCTGAAACCGCGGCGGCTGCAGCTTTGTTGGGCCAATTATGACGGACATGGATCAGACCCGCTGCGGCCTCGTCGCGGTGATCGGCGCCCCCAACGCGGGCAAGAGCACCTTAGTGAATGCGCTGGTCGGGCAGAAGGTGGCGATCGTCAGCCCCAAGGCGCAAACCACGCGCGCCAAGCTGATGGGCATTGCAATCGCGGACGAGGCGCAAATTCTGCTCGTCGACACGCCAGGCATCTTCCAGCCGCGCCGGCGCTTGGACCGCGCAATGGTCCAGGCCGCATGGTCGGGAGCAGAGGACGCCGACCTCATCCTCCTCGTCATCGATGCGGCCGCGAAGCTCGGCGAGCGGGTGGAGGCGATGCTCGCGAATATCGAGGATCGGCCGGAGCCGATCATCCTCGTGCTGAACAAGGTGGATATTGCCAAGAAGGACGACCTTCTCGCTTATGCGTCGCGGCTGTCCGAGCGGCTGAACCCGCAACATGTCTTTATGGTCAGCGCGACGAGCGGCGATGGCTTGGTCGATCTTAAGGCAACGCTTGCCGCTGCCATGCCGGAGGGGCCATGGCACTTCCCGGAAGATCAGCTTTCAGACGCCACCGACCGCATGGTTGCGGCCGAGCTGACCCGCGAGCAAATCTACAACCAGCTCCATGCCGAGCTGCCCTATTCAACCGCCATTGAGATCGAGAAGTGGGAGGATCGCAAGGACGGCTCGACCGTCATCCACCAGCAAATCCTGATTGAACGGGACAGCCAGAAGGCCATCGTGCTCGGCAAGGGCGGTGCCCGGCTGAAGAGCATCGGCGCCGCGGCGCGCGAAGCCATCGCCGAGCATCTCGGCCGCAAGGTCCACCTGTTCCTTCACGTGAAGGTAAATCCGCGCTGGGACGAGGACCGCAGTCTCTACCGCGACATCGGCCTGGAATGGGCTGACTAACCGCCGAGCAGCTCTTCTACCCAAATCGGAACCAGCTCACCCGCCGGCCCATACCGCCGCTCGTCGAAGAACAGGCTGCCTTGGCTCGGCTCCAAGTTGATCTCCAGCGTTCGCGCGCCGCAGTAGCGTGCAGTCTGCACGAAGCCGGCGGCGGGGTAGACCGCGCCCGACGTGCCGATCGATACGAACAGGTCGCAACGCCGTAGCGCGTCGTCGATCCGCTCCATCTCGTAGGGCATCTCGCCGAACCAAACGATATCGGGCCGCGCCTCGCCCGCCTTGCCGCAGGAAACGCAGGCAGCGTTCTCCCCCATCGCGCCATCCCAGGCGAAGCGCTCGTCGCAAGCGAGGCACCAGCCCTTCTTGAGCTCGCCGTGCATGTGGATCAGCCGCTTCGACCCGGCGCGTTCGTGCAGGTCGTCGACATTCTGCGTCACCAGCAGGAAGTCGCCCGGCCACTCGGAGTCGAGTCGCGCCAACGCGCCATGCGCCGGGTTCGGCTCCACGGACAGCAACTTCGCTCGCCGCGCGTCATAGAATTCGTGCACGAGCGTCGGGTTGCGGAAATATGCCTCAGGCGTCGCAACGTCCTCGACACGGTGACCTTCCCACAATCCATCGGAAGCGCGGAAGGTGGGCACGCCGCTTTCCGCCGATACGCCGGCGCCGGTCAAGACGACGATGTTCCGCAAGCTGGTCACAGCGCATGCTTAGCGGCAGCCTCCAGCTTTCGTCACGTCCGATCAACTGAAAGGTGTGGGGCGGCCGTGAATATCTCGCCTTTGCGGGCGATTGATCTTTTTCCTGCTGCAGCGCACAACCTGCAACGCACACGCACAAAGCGCCGCCCTCAATGTCGAGGAGCCGGGGCAATGGAGAAGCAGCAAAGCCGCTGATGGCCCGCGAGGGTCGCCAGCGGCTTTTCTTTTTTTGAAGCAGGGGACGTACCGATGACGAAGAGCGATTTCCTGAGAAGCGGGCATACGCCCACGTTGATTGCCTCCTTTCTCTACTTCGACCTCGCTTTTATGGTCTGGGTCATCCTTGGTCCGCTCGCTCCGCTGATCGCGCAAGACCTCGGGCTCAACGCCGCGCAAAAAGGTCTAATGGTCGCGACGCCGACACTCGCCGGCGCTGTCCTTCGCATCGTCAACGGACTGCTCGGCGACCGGATCGGCTGCAAAAAGGCCGGCGCGATCAACCAGATCGTCGTGATCGCCGGACTGCTGACCGCCTGGGCCGCGGGCGTCCACAGCTTCCTTGGCGTTATTGCCCTTGGTGTCGTCCTGGGTTTTGCCGGCGCGAGCTTTGCAATCGCCTTGCCGCTGGTCAGCCGCTGGTACCCGCCCGAGCATCAGGGCAAAGCCATGGGCATCGCCGGCATGGGCAATTCCGGCACCGTCCTCGCCGCCTTGTTCGCTCCGGTGCTGGCAAAGGCATTCGGCTGGAACGAGGTGTTCGGCCTCGCCTGCGTCCCGCTGGCGCTGGTTCTTTGCCTCTACCTTGTGATGGCGAAGGACGCCCCCAATAAGCCCGCCCCCAAGTCGCTGACGGAATATTTCGCTCCGTTGAAGACGCCCGATGCCTGGTACCTGATGCTGTTCTACAGCGTGACCTTTGGCGGTTTCGTCGGGCTGGCGGCGTCGCTCAGTATCTACTTTACCGACATGTTCGGACTGACCGCGGTGCAGGCCGGTTATGCGACGGCAGCCTGCGTCTTCGCCGGGTCCCTTGTCAGGCCCATCGGCGGCGCGCTGGCCGACGCAATCGGCGGCGCGAAGACCGTGTCGATCGTCTATTGCGTGGCGGCCGCGGCGCTCGTCGGGATTGCGATGGTGTCCACCAGTTTCTCCGCCTCGCTCGGCCTGTTTATCGTTGCAATGCTGGCGCTTGGGTGCGGCAATGGGGCGGTGTTCCAGCTAGTGCCCCAGCGGTTCGGCAAGGAAATTGGAGTCGTCACCGGCCTGGTCGGCATGGCAGGCGGCGTCGGAGGCTTCTATCTCGCGTCCAGCCTTGGCTTCGCGAAGCAGGTCACCGGCTCCTTCGCGCCCGGGTTCCTGATCTTCGCCGGGCTGGCGCTGGTCGCACTTGCCGTGATGACTGTAGTAAAGACGCGGTGGCGGATCGACTGGACCGCCGGCCTTGAAGGCGCGCGGATCTGATGAGTTTGGCCGCGTGACGGGATGAGCCCCGTTCGTACCACTTGTGCCTATTGCGGGGTCGGCTGCGGCGTGTTGGCGACGCCAGGCGAGGGCCGAAGCGTCACCATCGCGGGCGACCCCGATCACCCGGCCAACGCCGGCCGGCTCTGCTCCAAGGGCACGCACCTGGGCGAGACGGTTGGCCTGGAGGGACGGCTCCTCCACCCGATGATCGGTCAGCGGCAGGCGAACTGGAACAAGGCGCTCGATCTCGTCGCCCGCAAGTTCGCGCGGACGATTTCCAAATATGGTCCCGACAGCGTCGCATTTTATGTGTCGGGCCAGCTGCTGACCGAGGATTATTACGTCGCCAACAAGCTGATGAAAGGCTTCATCGGCTCCGGCAACATCGACACCAACTCGCGGCTGTGCATGTCGAGTGCGGTCGCTGGGCACATCCGGGCTCTCGGCGAAGATGTCGTTCCCGCAACCTACGATGACCTCGATGCCGCCGACCTCATCATTCTCATTGGCTCCAACACCGCATGGTGCCATCCGATCGTCTATCAGCGCATCCAGGCGGCGCGGGAGAAGCGCGGGACGAAGCTGGTCGTGGTGGACCCAAGGCGCACGGAAACCTGCGAGAATGCCGACCTCCACATCGCGCTGAAGCCCGGAACGGACATCGCGCTGATGAACGGCCTGCTCGCTCACTGCCGCCGATCGGGCGTCTTGGACGAGACCTATCTGAAGCGATCGGTCGAGGTACCCAGCAATTTCTGGTCCAGTCTCGACAATGCCGACCTTTGGACCACGGCCAAGACCTGCGACGTGCCAGCGAGCGACCTTGCGACCTTGTTCGACTGGTTCGCTGCGACGCCCCGCACGGTGACCCTGTTCAGCCAGGGCATCAACCAGTCGGTGCGCGGCACGGATCAGGTTAACGCCATCACCAACCTGCACCTGGCGACCGGCCGCGTCGGCAAGCCGGGTGCGGCGCCCTTCTCGATCACCGGTCAGCCCAATGCAATGGGTGGGCGCGAGGTCGGCGGTCTTGCAAGCACTCTGGCCGCGCACATGGACTTCGCGCCGGAGAATGTGGAGCGCGTTGGCCGCTTCTGGTCGGCCGAGCGCATGGCCACCAAGCCGGGCCTCAAGGCGGTCGACCTGTTCCGCGCCATTCGCCGCGGCGAGATAAAGGCTCTGTGGGTGATGGCGACCAACCCCGCAGTCTCACTGCCCGACGTTGCCCGAGTCCGCGATGCGCTTGGCAGATGCGAGTTCCTGGTGGTCAGCGATGTGGTCTCCGAGACCGACACCAGCCACTACGCTCACGTTCGCCTTCCTGCCGCGGCGTGGGGCGAAAAGGACGGAACGGTGACCAACAGCGAACGGCTGATCAGCCGTCAGCGTGCCTTCTTCCCGCTGCCGGGTGAGGCTAAGCCGGATTGGTGGATCGTCAGCCAGGTCGCGCAGCGCATGGGCTGGCATGATGCCTTCAACTATCATCACCCCGCCGACATCTGGCGGGAGCATGCCCGCCTGTCGACATATGAGAATGACGGGCGGCGCCTGTTTGCGCTTCCGGGGCACAGCGGCGCGCTGACCCGCACCTACGATTCGATGACGCCGTTTCGTTGGGGCGGGCAGCCGTTCGCCGATGGGACGTTCCCGACCTCTACCGGCAAGGCACGGCTGGTGACCGTCAGGCAGCCGCCTCTAGAGCATAAAAGCGCGTTCCCGCTGACGCTCAACACCGGCCGCTATCGCGACCAGTGGCACAGCATGACCCGCACCGGCCTATCCCCGAAGCTGGCGCGGCATCGCGACGAGCCGCGGGTCGAAGTGCACCCTCGTGACGGTACCGCAGCCCGGCTTGTCGACGGAGGGCTGGCCAAGGTCACGACGGCCGTCGGTGAGAGCCTGTTCCGGGTGTCGCTCGTCGAAAGCCAAAGGCGCGGCGAGTTATTCGTGCCAATCCATTGGACGGACCAGCAATCCACGGGCGGGCGTGCCGGCAAGCTGACGCGGCCGCTGACCGACCCGATTTCAGGCCAGCCCGGCTTCAAGTCCACGCCGGCTGCAGTCTCGCCACAACCCGTCGACTGGCGTGGCTTTCTGATCCTGCACGGCGAGACGTCGGTGCGACCGGATTGCCTGTGGGCGACACGGGTGAAGGTTCAGGGCGGCACGCTTTTCGAAGTGGCAGGCCTGGGCAGCGCCGACGCGCTCCGCGCCTGCTTGCCGAAGGGCGAACTCATCGAACTTTCCGATCCGGCGCGTGGAACACAGCGTACTGCGGTGATGAAGGACGGCCGGCTGGCGGCGGTCATGTTCCTGACCCGGGACGGCGAGCTTCCGACGCGCGACTGGCTGATCGAACGGCTGGACCAGCCGCACGGTTACGAGATCCTCGCCGGCTTGCCTGCCGGTCCGGTGCGCGCGCGAGGCACGCTCGTCTGCGTCTGCTTCGATGTCGGGGCCACGACCATCATGGATGCCATTGCCGATCAGCGGCTGACCACAGTGGCGGAAGTCGGGACTGCGCTTCGGGCGGGCACCAACTGCGGATCCTGCCGTCCGGCCATCGCCAAGTTGCTGCAGCAGGTGAAGGAACCCGCCAATGCCGCCTGAGCTCGCTCGTCGCAGGATCCTCGGCGCGGTGATCGCGGGCGGCAAGGGACGCCGCTTCGGCAGCGACAAGGCCTTGGCGATGCTCGAGCACCGACACCTCATCGATCATGTGCTTGCCGGGCTCGGTGCTCAGTGCGATGCATTGGTGATCTGCGGCCGCCACTTGGAAGGAATCAGGTGCTTAGAGGACTTGCCCCAGCCCCAAATGGGCCCGTTGGGCGGACTGGCGGCGGCGCTTCACCACGCCCGGCGACACGGGTTTGATGCCGTGCTGACCTCCGCCTGCGATACGCCTTATGTCCCGGTCGACCTTGCCGCTCGGCTGCGGGGCGCTGGCTCGGCCATTATGGCAGGTCAGCCGCTCTTCGGATTTTGGCCATCGCGTTTGGCCGATGACCTCCTCGATTTCATGCAGAAGCCGACCAAGCACTCCATGCGCGCCTGGGCGGCATGGGTGGAAGCGCGAGTGGTCGACTTCGGCTACGACGTGCCCAACATCAACAGGCCTGAAGATCTCGATCGGCTGCAGCACGCGAGAGCGGCGGCGTGACAACACTCGTCGACAGTTTTGGTCGGCACATCACTTATGCGCGGCTGTCCGTTACCGACCGATGCGACCTCCGCTGCCGTTATTGCATGGCCGAGACGATGACCTTTGTGCCGCGATCGGACCTGCTGACGCTGGAAGAAATCGTAGCTGTCGCCGACCTCCTTATTCGTCGTGGCGTCCGGCGTCTTCGCCTGAGCGGCGGCGAGCCTCTGGTCCGGCGCGGCATCCTCGATCTGGTGCACTCGTTGGGCAAGCGGATCGGGCATGGTCTGGACGAGCTCACCATGACGACCAATGGAACGCAACTGGCGAAGGCTGCCGAGCCGCTTGCCGCGGCGGGAATCCGTCGGATCAACATCAGCCTCGACAGCCTCGATCGCGAGCGTTTCGCCCACATCACCCGCCGCGGCCAGCTCGGTCCGGTGCTCGACGGCATCGCCGCTGCCGCTGGGGCAGGCATCAAGGTCAAGATCAACATGGTGGCGCTGCGCGGCGGCAATGAGGATGAGATTGAGCCGATGATGCGCTGGTGCGCCGCTGCCGGGCATGATCTCACCCTCATCGAAACCATGCCGCTCGGCGAGGTCGCCGACGACCGGCGGAACCATTATCTATCGCTGGAAGGCGTGCGGCATACCCTGGAGCGACGCTTCACCCTGGTGCCGTCACTGGTTCGGACGGGCGGGCCGGCGCGCTACTTCGACGTGCCCGCGCTCGGGCTACGGCTCGGCCTCATCACGCCGCTGAGCAATAATTTCTGCTCCGGCTGCAACCGCATTCGGGTTGCCGCGACGGGGACGGTGTATGGCTGCCTAGGTCACGACCAGAAGGTCGAGATGCGCGATCTCCTGCGAAGCGGCGGTCCGCAGGCACTCGACCGCGCGCTGGACCGACTTCTCGCCGGCAAGCCCGAGCGCCACGACTTCCGGCTTGCCGACGGTCCCGCCGTCGCACGGCACATGAGCGCCACCGGCGGTTGATGACGGCAGAGACGGTTGCAATGCTGATGCTTGCCTTCGCGGTGGGCGCAGCGCTTTATTCCAGTGTCGGTCACGGCGGCGCTTCGGCTTACCTCGCCGCCATGGCATTGCTCGGCGTCGCCCCGGACGTGATGCGCCCGACGGCCTTGGCGCTGAACCTGCTCGTCGCTGGCCTCGGGACATGGAGGTTCGCGCGACGAGGGCTCACCAACTGGCGTCTGGTCGCCGCCTTCGCGCTCACCGCCACCCCCGCAGCCTTTCTCGGCGGGCTGCTCAATCTTCCCCCGCTTATTACAAGCCGCTGGTGGGCGTGCTGCTTTGGCTCGCTGCCATTCGCCTGCTTTGGCAACCGAAGCAGCTCGCGGACGCAGAGGTAAGATCGCCGTCATTGCTTCAGGCCTTGCCTACCGGAGCAGTGCTCGGCCTGCTGGCAGGACTGACCGGCACCGGCGGCGGCATTTTCCTCAGCCCGATCATCATCCTGATGCGCTGGGAAGAGCCGCGCCGCACGTCGGGCGTTGTTGCCGCCTTCATTCTGCTCAACTCGGCCGCAGGTTTGCTCGGGAATGTCGCCTCTGTCGGCAAGCTGCCTGCTGCGTTACCGCTTTTCCTTCTTGCGGTTGCCGCGGGTGGATTGATTGGAAACTGGCTGGGTGTGGATCGGCTGCCCCGCGCCTGGCTACTTCGCCTGCTCGGCCTGGTGCTGCTGATCGCCGGTGCCAAACTCCTGTTCGGCTAAAAAGGGAGTACGGACACTTTGTCGCCCGATTGCGCTGCAGCGCTCGCCGCCGGCCGCCGGATCAGTAGGTCGGCCGATGCAAGCGCGCCCTGAACGCCCGAGTCCTGATTGCCGATCGCCGCGACCCGCTCGCCCACCCACCGGGCGCGGACGAAGCTTTCACGGTCGCCCTCAGCGGCCACCGGCTGATCCAGAAGCGCGGAGCGAAAGTCGAGCGCCGCGGCCGAATCGCGCCCGCCGAGGCCTGCCAACAATGGGGCAAGGAAGAGTCTGGCGGTCACCATGGCAGACGTCGGATTACCGGGGAGGCCGAGCACCAGTCGTCCCGACGCCCGCCCTAGCCAGGCCGGCTTTCCCGGCTTGATCGCCACCTTGGAGAAAAGAAGATCGAGGCCTTCGGGGCCGAACATCGTCTTCGCAAAATCGCGCTCTCCGACCGAGGCTCCGCCCGTGACCACCAGAAGATCCACGCCCTGGAGCAGTTCCCCGCCCAAGCGTTGCAACTCGGCGAGTTGGTCGGGGGCCAGCCGCCGCCCGAGGCATTCGCCTCCCCAATCCCTACCCAGTGCCTCGACCGCGAGAGAGATGCTGTCGGGGATGGTGCCGCCCGAAGCCCTTGCGCTGCCCGGCTCGGCAAGTTCATCGCCGGTGCCGAGGATCGCGAAGCGGGGCCGGCGGAAGACGCTGACCTCCGCCTGATCGGCGGCGGCCGCAGACACCAGCGCCCGGGCATGGAGGCGGTCCCCGGCTTCGAGAAGAGTGTCGCCGGTGCGAAAGTCGAAGCCCTGCTTGCGGATGTGAGTCGCCGGCGAGAGTGGAGCATTGAAGATTGCCCAATCCCCATCGCGCCCCACCGCCTCCTGCACGACGACCCGGTCGGCGCCGTCGGGCACGGCGCCTCCCGTGAAGATGCGCGCGCACTCGCCGGCTGTAAGCCTTGGGATGGTATTATCGCCGGCGAATACGGCTTTTGCCACGCGCAGGCGGGTTGGCAGATTGGCAAGTTCAGCGCTCGCCACCGCATAACCATCCATGGCGGATACGTCGCGGCGCGGAGAGTCGAGCGCCGCCGTGACCGGCTCCGCCAGCACCCGCCCGTGTGCCTTGGCGAGAGGAATTCTCTCTGACCCAAGCGGCCGTGCGACTTCGGCAAGCACCGCCACCGCCTCGTCGAACGAGATCACGCGGCGGTCCAATCCCCTGAACGGCCGCCAGACTTGGCGACCACCCGAACCCCGTCGATCGTGATTGTGCGATCGATTGCCTTAAGCATGTCGAACAGGGTGAGCCCTGCGACTGAGACAGCCGTCAACGCTTCCATCTCCACTCCCGTCGGACCGCGTGTGCGGACGGTCGCCGCGATTGCGAAGCCGGAGGGTTCACGCACCGGATCGATGGTGACGGCGACGTGGCTCAGCGCGAGGGGGTGGCAGAGGGGGATCAACGTGGAGGTCTGCTTGGCGGCCATGATCCCCGCAAGCTCGGCGGTGCTGATCACCGCTCCTTTGGGTGCCGTGCCCTTCAGGACGGCATCGACGGTTGGGGCGGCACAATGAAGCCGACCTTCGGCACGCGCCTCCCGGACCGTTTCCGCCTTGCCGGACACGTCGACCATTGCCGCTCGCCCGTCCGCGCCGAGATGTGTCAGGTCGGTCATGCGCAGACCTCCCGCAAACGCGGGATCTGTCCTGCCAGCGAGCAGGGCCGGTAGCGGCTGTCCAGCTCCAGGACGAGGATACGATCCCATCCGTCCCGGCAAGCACCGTTGGAGCCGGGAAGGCAGAAGATGAACGTATCATCGATCTGCCCAGCGAAGGCGCGCGACTGCAGCGTCGACACGCCGATCGTGGTCAGGCTGACCTGATGGAACAGCACGGAGAAGCCATCCATCTCGCGCCGGAACAGCGGCCGGACGGCCTCCGGCGTGACATCGCGTGGAGCAAAGCCCGTCCCGCCAGTAGCGATGATGACGTCGATCTCAGGATCGTCGACCCAAGTGCGCACCTGATCGCGGATCCCATCGACATTGTCCTTGACCAGCGCCTGGCCGGCCAGCCGATGACCTGCGTCCTGAAGGCGTGCGCACAGAAGCGCGCCAGAGCTGTCCGTTTCGGCCGTCCGCGTGTCGGAGATCGTCAGCACGGCGATGCCAAGCGGGTAGAAGGTTCGGTTTTCATCGATGCCGTACATCAGCGTTCCCATCGATCTCGGTCGGCCAGGTCGTCCGTCCTCGGCCCAATCCAGGTTGAACCGTCAGGACCGTCTTCCCGCTTCCAGAATATGGCGTCCGTCTTCAAACGGTCCATCATGTAATCCACAGCTTCGAAGGCCGCTCGCCGGTGCTGAGCGGACGCCGCGGCAAAGACGATCGGCTCGCGCGGCCTCACATCGCCGCAACGGTGAACCACTGCAGCGTGGGAGATGGCGAAACGCTTGAGTGCGGAATCGGCGATGTCGACGAGCGACGCGTGGGTAAGTGTTGGGTGGTGGTCCAAGTGCAATGCGGTCAACGTCGGTCCAGCTGCGGAGGTCGGTCGCATCAGACCCACGAAGCTGACGACTGCACCGTCGCCGCCGCTGTGTTGAACGAGGCCGGCCAGTTCGGCGGCCGGGTCGAGCCCTCCGAACTCGAGCCGGCAAGTTTTATTGCCCTCAACCACCCGACACCGGCGCCAGGATCTCGACGGCCTCCACGCCATCGAGGCGATAGTCATCGGGAACGATCGCATCCGCGACGCAGGCCAGCGTCCGCGCGCCGCGGAGATCGGCGCCGGACGCCGGAAAGCGTTGGGCAAGCGCCTCCTTCAGGTCGGCGACGGTGCCCGGGTCGACATCGACCTCGATTATCTCGCCAATCTCAGCGGCGAACTTACCGAAAAACCTGACCTGCATCCCCGCACTTTCCGAATGGCGCATTGCAACAAATGCGGCAGAATGTCTGGTCAAATATTCGCTTCGGCGCACCTCTAGAGTCTGCTGCAAACAGCGTCGCCGATGTGGTAGGTGGCGCCATGCTCAACCTACTTCCACCCCGATCGTCAGGCGAATGACGGACGTCCGGATTGGCATCGGCGGCTGGAACTTTCCGCCGTGGCGCGGGACCTTCTTCCCCGAAAAGTGGCCGCAAGCGCGCGAGCTGGAGTATGCGTCGAGCAAGTTCCGGACGCTGGAGATCAACGCCACCTTCTACGGTCGGCAGGCGCCGAAAAGCTGGGAGAAGTGGGCGGCGACCGTGCCCGATGGCTTTCAGTTCGCGATCAAGGGTTCCCGCTTCTGCGTATCGCGCGGCAAGCTGGCGGAGGGCGCGGAAGGCATCGGCAACTTCTTCGCACAGGGCATGGCGGCGCTTGGGCCCAAGCTCGGGCCGATCCTGTGGATGTTTCAGGAGCGGCGGCAGTTCGATCGGGACGACATCACCGGCTTCATCGACCTGCTACCCGAGACGCTGGACGGCCTGCCGCTGCGTCATGTCATCGAGCCGCATCATGAAAGCTTCCGCGACGACCGCTTCTTCGATCTGTGCAAGTCGCGCAACATCGCGGTGGTCTATGGCGACGCGGACGAGGTGCCCTGCATCGATGTGCCCACAGCGGACTTCGCTTACGCGAGGCTCAAGCGGATGAGCGAGGAAGTGCCGACCGGCTATGACGAGGCGGCGCTGGCCGGGTTCGAGCAGCTGGCGCGCGGGTGGACCGCGCAGGGCCGCGACGCCTACATTTACATGATCAACGGCGCCAAGGTGCGCGCACCGGCTGCCGCCCTCGCCCTTTCCGAGCGGCTTGGCTAACAGGGTGCCCATGCGCACCGACCAGCAGCCGATCCGAATTTCGCTTTTCGCTCCCAACGGCCGCATGGGCAAAGCCATTGCTACTGCCGCCGAGCAGGATCCTTCCTTTCTGATCTCGCAAGATCATGGTGATGTCATCATCGACTTCTCCGCGCCTGCAGCGCTTGCCGCCAGCCTGGATCGGGCGGTAACGGCTGGCGTGCCGATCCTGGTCGGAACGACGGGTTTCGACGATCTTGCCGACAAGCGCATCGCGGACGCGGCCAAGGAGATTGCGGTGCTTCGGGCGCCCAACACGTCGCTCGGCGTGGCGCTGCTCTCCGACCTCGTCGAGCGGGCGGCGCGGGTGCTTGGCACCGATTGGGACATCGAGATCGTCGAGGCGCACCACCGCCACAAGGCCGATGCGCCGTCCGGAACTGCGCTGGCGCTGGGCGAAGCGGCTCGACGGGGCCGGCAGTCCGGCGACTTCGAGCGGGCGCGCGACGGAACAGGGCTGAAGCGCCAGGAAGGCGCGATCGGCTTTGCGGCCGTCCGCGGCGGGACAGTCGCAGGTGATCATGACGTGCTTTTTCTCGGGTCTGACGAACGGCTGGTACTTTCGCATCGGGCCGAAAACCGGGCGATCTTCGCCCGCGGTGCGTTGGCGGCGGCGCGCTTCCTCCACGGCAAACCCGCCGGGCTCTATACAATGCGGGACGTGATCGAAGCGGCGTGAAGCGCGACGATATCTTCGAGTTCTTCCGGCGACTGGCGGAGGCGAACCCGTCACCGCAGACCGAGCTCGAGTACAGCAGTCCCTACACTCTCCTGGTTGCGGTGGTGCTGTCGGCGCAGGCGACCGACGTCAGCGTCAACATTGCCTGCCGGCCGGTGTTCGCAACAATCAGCACGCCCGAGCAGATGGTCGTGCTTGGTGAGGACCGGCTACGCGAGGCGATCAAGACCATCGGCCTGTTCAACACCAAAGCCAAGAATGTCATTGCGCTCAGTGAGGCCTTGATCCGCGACCACGACGGCGAGGTTCCTCGGACTCGCGAGGAGCTGGAAAAACTGCCGGGCGTCGGCCGCAAGACTGCCAACGTGGTGCTGAACACCGCCTTCGGGCAGGAGACGTTCGCGGTCGACACCCACATCTTCCGGGTCGGTAACCGCACGGGGCTTGCACCAGGCAAGACGCCGCTGGACGTCGAGCTGAAGCTGGAAAGGCTAGTGCCGCAGCCCTTCCGCCGCGATGCGCATCACTGGCTGATCCTTCACGGACGCTATACCTGCAAGGCACGTAGACCCGAATGCTGGCGCTGTCCGATGGTCGACCTATGCCGGTTCAAGGACAAGAACCTGGTGCCGCCGAAAGGATCAGATCCAGCGGCGCTCGAATCGGGCGCCTAGCCCGGTCAGAAGTTCATATTGCGACAGGCCGGAGGCTTCGGCGGCGCGCGGCAGGTCGTAATCAAGTTCGACCCAATCACCTTCGCCGACATCCGCTTCCGACGCATCCAGCGCGACCAAGTCCATCGACACGCGGCCCAGCACCTTCAACTCGGCCTTCTCTGCGAAGGCTCGGCCACGCGACGAAAAACCGCGCAGGTAGCCGTCGGCATAGCCGATGTTGATGATGGCAGCGGGCGTGTCTGCCGCTGCCGTGAAGGTCGCGCCATAGCCGCAGGTCTCACCGGCTCGGATGGTACGGCGCTGAATAATCTGCGCGTCAACTTTTGCGACCTGACAAATGTTGCCGGCTGCTTCGTCGCGTGGAATGCCACCATAAAGCGCAAGGCCGGGACGCACGAGATCGAAGGCATAGTCTGCCCCAAGACAGATGCCGGCGCTGTTGGCAAGGCTGTAGCGTTTTGCCGGCACTGCCGCCCGCACCTGCCGGAAACGGCTGAGTTGGGCGGCATTGAGCGGGTGGTCCTCGTCGGCGCAGGCGAGATGGCTCATCAAAGTGTCGATGCGCAGGCCAGCCAGGGCGCCGATCTCCTCGATGCGGAGGCCGAGGCGGTTCATGCCCGTATCCACCATCACATCGCAAGCGCGGTCCGGAGCCGCCGTGCGCCAACGTTCGACCTGCTCCAGGCTGTTGAGCACAGGTCGCGCAGTGCTCGCCAGCGCGGCCACCATGTCGTCGGCGCCGACGCCGTGGAGCACCGACAGCGCCGAATCGACCGGCATTCGGCCGAGCTCCTCCGCTTCCCACCAAGTCGACACATAATAGTCGCGGCACCCCGCCTCCTGCAGCGCGAGCATCGCGTCGCGCGCACCGGTGCCATAGCCGTTGGCCTTGATTGCCGCGCCGCACGCAGTGCCGGCATGGTCCGCCAGCCAGCGCCAGTTCGACTGAATGGCGGACTTGCTCAAGGTGAGACGAAGCGGCTGGTGCATACAGCCCGACTAAGCAGGAGGTCGCGCGGCGTCGAGAGGCTTAGAACAGCCTGGCGCCGTTCGGCACCTCATGATCCGGCGTGAACAGCACCACCTCGCCATTCACGTCCGGAAAGCCGACGGTCAGCACCTCCGACATGAACTTGCCGATCTGGCGCGGCGGGAAGTTCACCACCGCAGCGACCTTTCGGCCCACCAGCTGATCCGGTGCATAGTGATGCGCAATCTGGGCCGAAGAACGCTTGGCCCCGATCGCGCCGCCGAAATCAATGGTAAGCTTAAGCGATGGCTTTCGGGCCTCCGGGTAAGGCTCTGCCGCAACGACCGTACCGACACGGATATCGACCTTCAGGAAGTCGTCGAATGCGATTTCAGGCGCGGCAGGCGCTTCATGATCATGCAGGAGGTGCATATCACTCCACCGTCACCGACTTGGCGAGATTGCGCGGCTGGTCGACGTCCGTGCCCTTGGCCACCGCGACATGGTAGGCGAGCAGTTGTACCGGCACCGCATAAACGAGCGGCGCGATCAGCGGGTGCACCTTGGGCATTTCGATGGTGGCCATGCAGCCCTCACGGGCTTGGTCCAACCCTTCGGCATCGCTGATCAGGACGATCTTGCCGCCACGGGCGCGGACCTCCTGCATGTTGCTGACCGTCTTCTCGAACAAGGGTCCGGAAGGCGCAATCACGATGACCGGAACATGATCGTCGATAAGGGCGATGGGACCGTGCTTCATCTCTCCCGCCGCATAACCTTCGGCATGGATGTAGCTGATTTCCTTGAGCTTCAGCGCACCTTCCAGTGCCATCGGATAATCGGGGCCGCGGCCGAGATAGAGCACGTCGCGGGCCGGGGCGACGAGATGCGCCATGGCCGCAATCTCCTCGTCATGGCCAAGCGCGGCATTGAGCGCGGCCGGCGCTTCCTGAAGATGGCTTACGATCTCCCGCTCCTGCTCTCGCGTCAGACGGCCCTTGGCGGCGGCGAGGTTGGCGGCGAGTGCGGCAAGCACCGCCAGCTGACAGGTGAAGGCCTTTGTCGAGGCGACGCCGATTTCCGGCCCGGCGTGGGTCGGAAGGAGCAGGTCCGCCTCACGCGCCATGGAGCTGGTCGGCACGTTGACGACGACGGCGATCCGCTGCTGCTCGGCCCGCGCGTGGCGCAGGGCCGCTAACGTGTCGGCAGTCTCCCCCGACTGGCTGATGAAAAGCGCCAGCCCGCCCGGTTCAAGCACCGGCTGGCGGTAGCGGAACTCGGACGCGACATCGATGTCGACCGGCACGCGCGCGAACTGCTCGAACCAATATTTGGCGACCATGCCGGCGTAGAAGCTGGTGCCGCAGGCGACGATGGTGACGCGGTTGACCTCGGCCAGGTCGAGGCCAGCGTCGGGCAGCGCCACTTCCCCTTCGAACGGCCTGACGTAGCTCTGGAGCGTCTGGGCAACCACCAAAGGCTGCTCATGAATCTCCTTGAGCATATAGTGGCGGTAATTGCCTTTCTCGATCGGCGCCGACGAAGCGCCGGAGGTGACGATCGCGCGCTCCACCGGATTGTTGCCCCGGTCGTAGATCTGCACGCTTTCCCGCCGCGCCACGACCCAATCACCTTCGTCGAGGTAAGCGATTTGCTGGGTTAGCGGCGCCAGCGCCAGCGCGTCGGAGCCGAGGTAATTCTCGCCCTTGCCGAAGCCGACGGTCAGCGGAGCCCCCATCCGCGCGCCTATGATGAGGTCGGGATCATCCTGGAACAGGAAGGCGATGGCGAAGGCGCCGTGGAGGCGCGGCAGCACCGTCGCAACCGCGTCCTGCGGGGAAGCGCCGCGCTCGACCTCGCGGGCGACGAGATGCGCGACGACTTCGCTGTCGGTTTCGCTGAGGAACGTGCGCCCGTCGGCAATCAGCTCGTCCCGGAGCGGCTTGAAGTTCTCGATGATGCCATTGTGCACCAGCGCTACGCGCCCGGCGATGTGGGGGTGGGCGTTATCGACGGTCGGTGGGCCATGGGTCGCCCAGCGGGTATGGGCAATGCCGACCTCGCCTCCGAGCGGATGTGCGCCCAGCTCCGCCGCGAGGTTCTCCAGCTTGCCCTCCGCCCGCCGACGATCCAGCTCACCATCGACGATCGTGCAAATACCGGCGCTGTCGTAGCCGCGATATTCGAGCCGCTTCAGGCCGTCGAACAGCCGCTGCGCCACGTCCGACCGGCCGACAATTCCGACAATTCCGCACATTTATTCGGCCGCTTTCCTGGTCATCTTGGAACGGAACCGCGCGGCCCAGCCCGCGATGCCCTTCTGCTCACCGCGCGCCACCGCAAGGCTGTCCGGCTCCACATCCCGGGTGATCACCGAACCGGCGCCGACGATGGCGCCATCCCCTACGGTCACCGGCGCAACGAGTGCGCTGTTCGAGCCGATGAAAGCGCCGGCGCCGATTACCGTCTTATACTTGCCGAACCCATCGTAATTGCAGGTGATGGTACCCGCACCGATGTTTGCGGCCTCCCCGACCTCGGCGTCGCCAACGTAGGTCAGGTGATTGACCTTGGCACCTTTGGCGACGACCGCATTCTTGATTTCGACGAAGTTGCCGACCTTGGTCTTCTCGCCGAGATCGGCGCCGGGTCGGAGGCGGGCGAATGGGCCGATGCTGGCGCAAGCGCCGATGGTCGCGCCCTCGATATGGCTGAACGCGTGGATGGTCGCACCGTCGGCGACTTCTACGCCCGGGCCGAAGACCACATGGGGTTCCACCGTCACGTCGCGCCCGAGCTTCGTGTCGTAAGCGAACCAGACGCTTTCCGGGTCGATCAAGGTGGCGCCCTCGTCCAGTGCCTGCTCCCGGCGGCGGCGTTGCCACTCCAGTTCAAGGTGCGCGAGCTCCGCACGGCTGTTCACCCCCGCAGTCTCATAGGGGTCGCCCGTGATCACCACCGCTTGCCGTCCCTCACCGGCAGCGATGTTGACGATGTCCGGTAAGTAATATTCACCCGCCGCATTGGCGTTGCCCACCTGCCCGAGCCAGCGGAACAGGTCCGCGCACCGCACCGCCAGCATGCCACTATTGCAAAGCCGAACGGCGCGCTCCTCATCGGACGCATCCTTGAATTCGACCATTTTCACGATGCGGTCGCCATTGGCGATAATCCGCCCATAGGCCGCAGGGTCATTCTGCACGGCGCCAAGCACCACGACGCCGGGTGCGTCCGGAGCGTCGAGCCGCTCGAGCATCCTGGCGAGCGTCGCCGACTCTACGAACGGCGTATCACCATAAAGAACCAGCACGGCGCCTTCATATCTGCCGAGCGCTTCGGCCGCCTGCTGAACGGCGTGTCCGGTGCCCTTCTGCTCTTCCTGAACGGCAAAGCGGACCTCTCGTCCGGCCAGGGCCGACTGCACCTGTTCCCGTCCTTTGCCAAGCACGACCACGGTCCGCGCCGGCGACAGACTATCCACGCTTCCTAGCAAGTGGAGAAGCATTGCCCGTCCGGCGATGGGATGAAGCACCTTGTGCGTATCGGACCGCATCCGGGTCCCCTGCCCCGCCGCCAGAACCACCGCCGCGAAATCATGTGTTTTCGTCATTTCGGCGCAAGCAATGGCATGGGGCTGCGGCCGGCGCCAGTCGCGAACACCTGGTTCCAACGAAAGAATAGCGGAGCAAAAAGAAAGGGCGGCTCCCGAAGGAACCGCCCCTGCTGGTTCAAGAGCTGGAAGCTTAGAAGTTTCCGTACTGCTCGTTACCGACGAAGCCCATCTTCTCGACCTTGGCGAACTTCGTGACCGCCAACACTTCGTCGACCAGACCATATGGTGCGTTCGGCTCCGGTTGAAGATGCAGTTCGGGCAAGGGCGTCAGCTGCTGCGAAGCATCGAGATACTGACGCAGCTGCTGCTGGTCCACTGGCGTGCCGTTCCAGAGGATCGACCCATTCGCCAAGATGACGATCTTGTTCTTGACCGGATCGACCGGCGGCGGGGGCGTGTTGCTATTCTGCGGCAGGTCCAACTTCACGGCATGAGACTGCGGCGGAATGGTCGTGATGATCATGATCAGGAGCACCAACATGACGTCGATAAGCGGCGTCGTGTTGATCTCCATGACTGGTTCGCCCTCGTTGTTCGAACCGGTTGTCTGCATCGCCATGGCGATAAGCTCCTATTAATTGCCGCCGGTGGGTTCGGAGATGAACCCGACCCGCGCGAAGCCTGCACGCTGCATCGTGTAGACGGCGCCGCCGATGCACTTGTACGGCGAATTCTTGTCTCCACGGATGTGGGCTTCCGGCATGTTCTCCTCGGTGAGCTTATCAACGCCGCCAACGGCCTTGATCTGATCCTCGAGATGCTTGACGGCCCGCTCGGTCAGCTCCTTGCTGCCCATTTTCCTCACGCCCTGCCAATAGACGCCGCAAGTTCCGTCCGGCTCTCCGCGAACGGAAAGATTGACGTTTTCCTTTTTCGTCTCGGTGACCTCGTAGCTGGTCGTGGGCAGCTGAATCGGAACCGACTGCAGCACGACCGGGACGGTGATGAGGAAGATGATCAGGAGCACCAGCATGACGTCGACGAGCGGCGTCGTGTTGATGTCCGACATCGGGACGTCGTCGCCTTCCTCTTTGCCTACGCTCATTGCCATAAAGAATTACGTCCTTGATCTGGCCTGCTGGGTCCGGACCGGGCGAACCCGGTCCGGATGAGGCTTTAAGTTACGCAGTCGCCTTGGGCGCCGTGGTGCCGGCAGCGGGCTTGGCTGCGGCAGCAGCCGGGGCCGGGCCACCGAGGCGCGGCTTGACCTTGCCACCCGACGACATGAAGCCGTTGAGGTCGTTCGTGAAGGCCGCGAGGTCCTCCAGGATCGACTTGTTGCGGCGGATCAGCCAGTTGTAGGCGAGCACGGCCGGAACGGCCACGATCAGGCCGAGTGCGGTCATGATCAGCGCTTCGCCGACCGGGCCTGCGACGGTGGTGATCGAAGCGTCGCCCTTGGCGCTGATGTTGATCAGCGCGCGCATGATGCCGACGACGGTACCGAACAGACCGATGAACGGGGCGGTCGAACCGACGGTCGCGAGGAAGGCCAGGCCTTCGCCGAGACGGGCGCCGATCGAGCCCTGGCTGCGCGCCAGGCTGTTGGCGACCCAGTCGTGCCGGTCGATCGGATCGTCCAGCTTGTCATGCTGCTCCTGAGCGAGAAGCGCGTCGTCGACGATCGCGCGGTAGGCCGAGCGCTGCTCGAGCTTGCCGGCGGATTCACGAAGGTTCGGAGCATTCCAGAAGCTGGAACGCACCTTGCGGCCCTGGCTGATGATCTTCTGCTGCTGCATCAGCTTGGTGAAGAGGATGTAGAAGGTGCCGATCGACATGATCACGAGGATCGCGAAGGTCGCCTGCGAAATGATGCCGCCCTCGCGAAGGGCGTTCTCTAGGCCGAAAGGATTTTCGCCGGTTGGAGCTGCCATGATGTGTTGTTCCCTCTAAAAAGCTTTGATTTCTTTGATGGCGATTGCGGGCCGTCTAGCCCGCGAGGCGCCACGTGATCCGCTGCGACACGGTGCCGGACGTCGGGTTGCCGCTCGAATCCTGCGCCGGTGTGAACCGGGCGCGAGACTGAAGAATCCGACAAGTCGTGCTGTCCAAAGTTCTGGACCCGCTCGACGCCGCGACGCTGCACCCGGACACGCGTCCGTTCGGACCGACGGTCAGCGACACGGTAACCGTGCCCTGCTCATCGCGATCGATGGCGCTTTCCGGATAGTCCGTGTCGCGGATCAGGCCCTGAAGGTTGCCGACGACGCTCTTCGGCTGCAGCTGCCGCGGAGGCGGCGGCGGAGCCGGAGGTGCTGGCGGCGCAGGGGTTGCACGCGGCGTGATCGGAACCACTGGCGGCGGATTGGGAGTCGCCTGAACGGGCGATTCCTGCACCGGCGTACGAACCAAGGGCGGCGGCGCAGCCACGGGTGGCGGCGGCGTTTCTTGCGGGGTTTCCTCGGGGGGCGGCGGCTCCTCCTCAGGGGGCGGCGGCTCTTCCTCCACGTCAAAGGTCTTTAGATCTTCCGCCGCCTTCTTGACGACGTTGTATGCAAGACCGGTCACGAGCGCATATCCGAGTACGGCATGAATCAGCGCAACGACGATGATTGCCGCCGTCCGGTTGCTGCTCATCTGCTTGCGATTAGCGTAAGACATTAAGCGGCACTTCTCCCCTCGACAGTCCGCCGGGATGGCGGTTTCAGACCGGGCATCTCGGACGCACGCCTCAATCTGGCCACCGATGTATCAACATATCATCGGCAACAGCGCGCCTCCTTATAGCTGCCTCAAAGGCCGTGCAATGGGTTTTGTTCCAGCGGCGGAAACTATGACGGTTTAACGTCATCGTACCGCAGTCGATCACGAGCGGGCGAAGGACGCGATCTCCACCCCGACACCGCGCGCATCGGGATAGATATCGGGCTTGGCGGTTGCCACACGGATGGCACGCACCCCGGCAAGCGCCGCAAATCGCTCGTAAATCGCGTGCGCCAGCGTTTCCTGAAGATTGTACCGTCGGCTCCCGGCAAGGTTTCGAACCTCCGAGCGGAGGTAATCATAGTCGAGTGCATTTGCAGGCTCGTCCCCGTCCGGGACAAGAACCTGGTCGAGCCAGATCTCCACCGTGACGAGCAGGCGCTGCGGCGTCCCTATCTCGAAATCGTGAAAGCCGATGTCCGTCTGCACCTCAAGCGAATCGAGAAGGATGCTCGCGCTTTTCACCTTGAGATGGTCGGGGACCATGCCGCTCAACCGAGCTTCGTCGTTCATTCACCCTCCAGAAATTGGACGTCGCGGTCCTGCCGCAGAAAATGGTGGCCGCCGTCGACGGTCAGGATCTGGCCGGTCACCGTCGCTGCATCGAGAAGGTATCGAAGGGCAGAAACGACATCCGCCGGCTCAACCCCCCGGCTCAACGGATTAGCCGCGTGCATCTTGCGGAAATTCTCCGCCGTCTGCCCTGGAGATTGCAGCATCAGCGCCGGTGCGATGGCGTTCACCCGCATCCCTTGCGCGGCCAGCGCCTGCGCGAGCAGCCCGGTTGCGGCAGCCAGCCCCTGTTTGGACAAGGTGTAGCTCAGAAAATCCGGATTGGGCGCCGCAACCTTGGAGTCGAGGATGTTGACGATCAACCCGTCACCGTCACGATGCCGCCGAGCAAAGGCCGACGCAAGCAACAGCGGCGCGCGCAGGTTCACGGCCATATGGTCGTCGAACTCTTGCGGATTGAACCCTTCGGCGCTGTCGAAAACGAAGCGCGAGGCGTTGTTGACCAGCAAGCGCACCGCCGGAAGCTCCGCAGCCGCCCGGAAGATGGTCTCGGCGCACTCGTAATCGCTCAGCTCTGCGGTGGCTCGTACCGCACCTTCCGGAACTGGATCGTCTTCCGACCGGACGTGAGCAACTACCTGCCAGCCCTCGGCGAGCAAAGCGCGGGCGATCTCGGCCCCGACGCGCTTGCTCGCTCCTGTCACAATGGCGGTGCGCGGCTCGTCCCTCATCGAGGATTGCAGTGACGGACGGCGCTTCCGCACGCAAGGCCGCATTGCATGGCAGAGCGGCGCCTGACAGAGGGGCCCGGATGCCAGAACTCCACGCCCCCATCGAGCTTCAGGGGATCGACCTCCATGGCTTGCAGCGCCTGCTGGACAGCCGCCAGCTGCCGCCGATCGAGCGCTGGAACCCTCCGCATTGCGGCCACAGCGGGATGCGGATCGCCGCCGATGGGACCTGGCTGCACGATGGTGAGCCAATCCGGCGGCCCGCGATGGTCCGGCTTTTCTCAAGCATTCTCCGCCGGGAGCCGGATGGCACCCATGTGCTCGTCACGCCGGTGGAGAAGCTGTCCATCGATATCGAGCGAACCGCATTCCGCGCCGTCGACATGCAGGTCGAAGGCGATGGCGAGCTGCGGCGGATCGCCTTTGCGCTCGACCATGGCGATCCAGTGCTGCTCGGCGCCGACCATCCGTTGGTGGTGCGCGACGGAGTCGGCGGACTTTCGCCGAGGATCAAGGTCCGGCATGGTCTGGAAGCCGAACTCAGCCGCCCGGTCTACTACGAACTGGCGGAGCTTGCGCTGGCGGATGGTTCAGATGGCGTCTGGAGCGAGGGCATCTTTTTCCCGCTCGACCCCGACAGATGACCTTGCTCGAGCGGCTTCAACAGGCGGCGACAAGGGACCGGCCGCAGGGGATTGCCAACGGCGACTGGGATGAGCAGTCGCTTGCTGAACCCGTGGCGGCGGCCGTCCTGGTCGGGGTCACGGACCGGCCCGAGCCGGGGCTCTTGCTGACCGTCCGTCGGCCGGACATGCGGCGGCACCCCGGTCAGATCGCCTTTCCGGGCGGGCGTGCCGAGCCTGACGAAACGCCCATCCAAACAGCGTTGCGGGAAGCGGAGGAGGAGATCGGTCTTCCGCAGGCAGCGTCGCGCGTGGCGGGAACACTGGATCCCTACACGACCATCACCGGCTACCAGGTCACCCCCGTACTGGCCCTTGTGCCACCCGACCTTCCGCTCTCACCTCACGAAGCCGAAGTGTCGGATCTGTTCGAAGCGCCCCTTCCCTATCTCCTCGATCGTACCAACCACGTTCGGCAGCATATGCTGGTTGATGGACGCGAGCGCGCTTATACCGAGATCGTGTGGGAAGGGCGGCGGATCTGGGGCGCGACGGCAGCAATGATCGTCAATCTGTCGAGACGGCTGCAATGGCCGTGAAGCTCGATGTCCGGCGCTGGGCGGCCCGCCCAGGGATTTCGCGACTTTTGGACGCCTTGGGCGCAGCGGACGGCGCAACCCGCTACGTCGGCGGAGCGGTTCGCGACGGATTGCTCGATCTTCCGGTGAGCGATCTCGACCTTGCCACAAGGTTCCCGCCGGACGAGGTGCAGCGACGATTGGGAAGCGCCGGGATCAAGGCGGTACCCACCGGGATCGCGCACGGGACCGTGACCGCCGTGAGCGACGGTCAGGTCGCGGAGATCACGACCTTGCGCCGCGACTTGTCGACGGACGGACGTCGAGCAACGGTGGCCTTCACCGACGACTGGACGGAAGACGCGGGGCGGCGCGACTTCACCATCAATGCGCTGTCGGCAGATCCTGTCTCCGGGGAGGTCTTCGACTATTTCGGAGGCCTAGAGGACCTTCGGGAACGGCGCGTGCGGTTTATCGGCGACCCGCTGCAGCGCATCGCCGAAGACCATTTGCGCATCATGCGCTTCTTCCGCTTTCACGCCCGCTTCGGCGTTGGTACTCCCGACCCGGAAGCTTTCCAGGCCTGTGTCGCCCGCGCCAACGATCTGATGGCGTTGTCGAGAGAGCGGATCGCGGACGAGTTGCTGAAGCTTTTGGCCCTGCCGGATCCCACCGCAACGATCGCATTGATGGTGTCCAGCGGTGTGCTGGCGCCAGTGCTGCCGGAAATTGGACCCGACGCCGTCGGCTGCTTGTCGGCGCTCATCCGCGACGAGCAGGCCGCCCACATTCCGCCCGATGCTTTTCGCCGCCTCGCCGCCTTGCTACCCCGTGATCCTCCGACGTCCGAGAAGCTGGCGGCGCGTCTCAAATTGTCGAACAAGGCACGCAAACGTCTCGCTGCCGCGGCAGACTTGAAGGCACCCGACGATCCGAAAGCCCGCGCCTACCGGTTGGGGCAGGAAGGCGCGGTGGACAGCCTGCTGCTGGACCGCCGCCCTGCCGATGCCGCTGCGATCGCGAATTGGGAAGTGCCCTCGCTTCCGATCCGCGGCGGGCAACTTGTCGACCGGGGAATCGCTCAGGGACCGGAGGTTGCGCGCCGCCTGCGCCAGATCGAAGATCGCTGGGTTGCTGCAGGCTTTCCAACCGGCGCTGCGTTGGAGCGCCTGGTGGACGAGGTGTTGGGCTAGAGCCCCGCCTCCACGGCGATCCGTATCGCTTCTGCCGTGGTCTGCACGCCGAGCCGCTCCAACAACAAGGCGCGGTGCATCTTCACCGTCTTCTCGGCAATCCCGAGCTCATAGGCGATTTGCTTGTTGAGCAGGCCTTTCGCCATGCCGGCGAGCACTTCCCGCTGCCGAGTCGCAAGACCCACCACCTTCGCGTGGGACCGGGCCCGCCGCGTGGTGAACAACGTATCGTGAGAAGGGCCGAGATCGACCTGCGAGCCCATGAAATACTCAAGCTCGCCGTCGTCGTTGTAGAGCGGAGTGATCATCACGCCGTTGCGGAAGCCCTGGCCATCCCGCCGATAATTCAGAATGTCCACGAGCACCGAACGCCGGTCGCGGACCGCCGATCGGATCTGCTCCGTCACCCACGGTTCCGTGTCAGCTCCTGCAAGGAAGCGGCAATTGCGGCCGATTACTTCTGACTCGCCGTAACCGGTCAGGTCATAGAATGCCTGGTTCGCGACTTCGATGGGATTATCCGGCCTTCTCGGATTGGTGATAACGGTCGCGATCGGGCTCACGCCCACGCAATCAACGACACGCTCCCCAGAGTCTTCAGGCATTGAGCGACCTCTAGCACGGAGTTCCGCTAGGACAAAAGACCGGATCGACAACCGGCGCTGTCGCTGTTTTCGCATCTTGCCGCTTACCACTTGCGGCGGCTCGGCGCGCACTGGTAACGAGCGCACTCCTTATTAAGGCGCTGATATCAATGCCCAGATTGACGACCGATACGCCAGTTCTCGGCGCCGCACTCGACGCATGCAGGCGGCACTTCCTGTACGCCTTTCTGTTCAGCGCCCTGCTCAACCTGCTCTTCATCGTTCCGATGCTCTACATGCTGCAGGTGTACGATCGCGTGATCCCTACGGCAGGCGGCGGAACCCTTTTCTTCCTGACTCTGGTCCTTCTCTTCGCGCTGTCCACGCTCGCACTGCTTGATCTTACCCGGTCGCGCCTGCTCGTTCGGGCAAGCATTCGGCTTGATCGCCTGCTGTCCGCCGCCATCATGAACTCGACGCTTTCGCGACCCGATCTCAGCGGTCAGCGCTTGTCGAAGCAGGCGCTGCGGGAGTTCGACACGCTTCGGCAAGTGCTGACGGGGCCGGCCATTTTGGCGCTGTTCGACGCCCCCTGGGCCCCCGTTTACGTGGTTATCGGCTTCCTCATCCACCCGTGGCTTGGCGTTCTCGCCCTCATCGGTGCCGGGTTGAGCGTCTACCTCGCCTGGCGGACGGAACGCTCGACCAGCGAGCGCCTGCAGCAGGCGAACGAGGCGGCGGGCAGGGTCTATAGCGGCTACGATTTCACCGTTGCAGCGGCAGAGACGGTACGCGCCCTGGGCCTCCGCCGTGCGCTTGTCGCGGACCATGAGCAGCACCGCATACGCATGATGGAGCTGCAGACGGAGGCCAGCCTTCAGTCCAGCCGCCTGACTGCCATTTCGAAATTTCTTCGGCTGGCACTGCAATCTCTTGCGCTCGGGCTCGGGGCCCTCCTCGCCATCGACGCGAAGATCAGCGCGGGGGCGGTGTTCGCCGCCAGCTTCATCGTCGGCCGGGCGCTTGCGCCGATTGACCAGCTCGTCGGCAGCTGGCGCTACCTCGTCCAGGCACGGGGCGCCTATGCAACGCTCCGCAGCCTTTTCACCGAAACGGGGCCCGATGTCGCGCTGACGCGGCTGCCGCCGCCGCAAGGCAAGCTCGACGTCGAAGGCCTGACCGTTGCCGACGGAAACCGCCGGGTCATCATCGGCGGCATCGGCTTTTCGGTTGACGCCGGGGAGATGGTCGCGATCATCGGCCCCAGCGGCGCCGGCAAGTCGACCCTGGTGCGAGCCCTTGCGGGAGCGACTGTGCCAAGTGCCGGGATCATCCGCTACGATGGAGCCGACCAACGCAACTGGGATCCGGAGCGTCTTGCCGAACATGTCGGCTATCTGCCCCAGGAGCCCTCGCTCTTTGCCGGGAGCATCAAGGAGAATATCGCCAGGTTCAGTGACCGGTTGGGCGGCGACCCTGCGCGTATCGACGAGGATGCGGTGGCGGCTGCAAAGGCGGCGGGCGCGCATGAGCTGATCTTGAAGCTTCCGGGCGGCTATGATGGCCAATTGGGTCTTGGCGGCCGCGGTCTGTCGGCTGGCCAGGCGCAGCGGATCGCCCTGGCCCGAGCCCTTTTCGGCGATCCGAGATATCTGATCCTCGACGAGCCTAACTCAAATCTCGACGCCGAGGGCGATCAACAGTTGGTCACTACGCTTGCCGCGCTCAAGAAGTCGGGCAAGACCATTCTCATCGTCGCTCATCGCATGAGCGTTCTGCCGATCGTCGACAAATTGCTCGTGCTTCAGGACGGCCGTGTGAAGATGTTCGGGGCCCGCGAGGAAGTGTTGCGCCAGATCATGCCGCCGCAGCCCGGTGGAACGCGCATCGTCGCGGGCGGAAAGGCCAATTCATGACCGAGATCGTCGCCAACGCTTCCGACTTCGACCTTACCCTTCCCGCCGGTGAGCCCGCCGTGACGCCGATCCAGGATGATCCCCGCACCGAGATCCGGTTCGGGCTCATCATCGCTGCCATTTTCTTCATCGGCTTCCTTGGATGGGCAGCCTTCGCACCATTGGACGCGGCGGCGTTCGCGCCGGGACGACTGGTTGTCTCCGGACAGCGTCAAACCGTCCAGCACCGTGAGGGCGGGGTTATCTCCGAAATCCTCGTGAAGGAGGGCTCTCGGGTATTGCGCGGGCAAGTCCTTGTCCGCTTGGCCGGAGCCGACGTCAGGGCTCAGGAGCGTGCACTGTCGGCCCAGGCGATCGGCCTTCTTGCCCAGCGTGCCCGGCTGGTCGCGGAGCAGACTGGGCAGCGCGGAATCACCCCGCCGCCCGAGTTCGCGAGCCTGCCGCCGGAAGACCGGCCCGCGGCCGCGGAAGCCCTTCGCATCCAGCAAAATCAGATGCGGACCCGGGCGGCTGTGCTCGGCGCTCAGCGTGGAGCGCTGGGCGAACGAAGCGGCCAAGCCGTCACCTCCGGACAGGGGTACGGCAAGCAACTTGTCGCCATCACCGAGCAGCTTCGCCTGATCGAGGAAGAGATTTCGGGCATGCGCGAAGCGGCCGAGAAAGGGTTTGTTTCGATGAACCGGCTGCGTGCACTCGAGCGGGCGAAAGCCGATCTCGAGGGGCAACGGGGGCAGATTTCCGCGACGATCCAGCAGACCCGCGGGCAGGCGAGCGAAACCCAGCTTCAATCGCTGGAGGCCCAGAGTAACTACTACGAACGGATCGCCAGCGAGCTTCGTGAGGTCAACGTCAACCTGAACGACGTCCTGCCCAAGCTCGCGGCCGCGCGCGACCAGCTGGCGCGGATCGAAATCCGGGCGCCGTCCGAAGGGACCGTCGTCGGCTTGACGGTCTTCACGCCTGGTGGTGTCATCCAGCCTGGGCAGAAGCTGATGGATATCGTGCCCGATCAGGTTCCGCTGACGATCGAAGCCCGCTTGTCGCTGGGCGACGGCGACGATGTTCGTCCGGGCCATCGGGCGATGGTTCGCTTCGACACATTGCATGAGCGCTCCTTGCCAGCGCTCCAGGGCAAGGTGACCCGAGTGTCGGCGGACGCTCTTACCGACGAAAAGTCGGGAACGTCCTTCTACACGGCGGAAGTGAACGTTCCGCTCGACGAGCTGAAGAAGGTCGCGGACCTCCGGGGCGACGACGCTTTGCGGGCAGGCATTCCGGTGTCGGTGACCATTCCGATCCGGAAGCGCACGGCGCTACAATATGCGCTGGAGCCGCTGACAAGCTCGTTCCGCCGGTCCTTCCATGAAAACTGATCTGCCGGGTTTCGGGCCGTATCGGAGGTAATCGCAACTTCCGGTCAAGCGTCGCCGGCTACACGAAACCTGTTCGCGCAAACCCCACTTGCGCTGACAATAAGCGACGAGCCTCTTTCGATCGCACGTTCCATCGGGCCCGCCGGAACCCCACTCCGGCGGGCCCTCTTTTCACCTGACGATCGCCCACGCAAATTTTTCACCTTTGTTGCCCTTGCACTCGCGCTTGAGGCGTTGTGTTCTGCGGCAAGCGAAACGGTGGAGATGATCCGTCCCTAAATTGACTCCGAGCTACGACGAACTACGCGGCAGCGGATCGGTGCATCTGTCCCGCCCCGAGTTCAAGGCACTGCAATCGTGGCTTGACCAGACCCCCAAGTCGGAACTTGATCGGCGCCAGCTTGCAGCCGAAGCCGCCTTCCGCAGCCTGGGCATCACCTTCAACGTCTATGGAGACGAGGAAGCGGCCGAGCGGATCATTCCTTTCGATATTGTCCCCCGCGTGTTCTCAGCCAACGAGTGGGCAAAGCTCTCCCAAGGGCTGGAGCAGCGGGTTCGTGCCATCAACGCCTTCATTGCGGATATTTACGGCGAGCGCCGGATCCTAGCCGACAAGGTGATCCCCGAAGAGATCGTGCTGACGAACAGCCAGTTCTGCATACCCGTGGCCGGTGCCGAGCCGCCGCATGGCATTTACGCCCATATCTGCGGCATCGATCTGGTCCGAACTGGACCAGACCAGTTCTGGGTGCTGGAGGACAATGCACGAACGCCTTCGGGCGTCAGCTACATGCTCGAGAACCGGGAAGCCATGATGCGCCTTTGCCCGGAATTGTTTGATCTTCTTCCGGTGCGCCCCGTCGACCAATATCCCGAGCTTCTCCGTCAGACCCTCTACTCGGTTGCGCCGCAGGGCACCCGCAATCCGATGGCGGTTCTACTGACCCCCGGCCACTACAACTCGGCCTTCTACGAGCACAGCTTCCTCGCTTCCCACATGGGGATCGAGCTCGTCGAAGGGCAAGATCTGGAGGTGGACGACGACATCGTCTGGATGCGGACGACCGAGGGGCGCGTGCGGGTTGATGTCATCTACCGCCGTATCGACGACGCATTCCTCGACCCGCTCGTGTTCCGCCCCGACTCCATGCTCGGCGTTCCGGGGCTCATGTCAGCCTACCTCGCCGGCAACGTGACGCTGGTGAACGCGCCCGGCACCGGCATCGGAGACGACAAAGCCATCTATAGCTACATGCCCGAGATCGTACGCTACTACACCGGCGAGGACGCACGCTTGCCGAATGTGGAGACCTATCGCTGCCGCGAGCCGGACGGCTTGCAATACACCCTCGACCACCTTGATCAGCTAGTCGTAAAGCTTGTCGATGGCTCCGGCGGCTACGGCATGCTCGTCGGTCCGACCGCCTCCAAGGGCGAGATCGAGCAGTTTCGAGCCGCACTGAAGGCACAGCCGGAGCGCTACATCGCCCAGCCGACGCTGGCCCTGTCGACCGTTCCGACGATCACCGATCAGGGCATCGCTCCGCGACACGTCGATTTCCGTCCCTTCGTTCTGACCGGGGCCGGCGGAGTGACCATCGTACCGGGCGGCCTTACTCGCGTTGCACTGCGCGAAGGCTCTCTGGTGGTGAATTCCAGTCAGGGTGGCGGTACCAAGGATAGCTTCGTCCTGGCCGAGGATCCCTCGCCATGATGCTGTCGCGGACAGCGTCCAACCTTTACTGGATCGGCCGCGCGATGGAGCGGGCTGAGTTCACTACCCGCCTGATCGAGGCGACAATTCGGCTCGGCTCGCTTGCCGGCAACGACGAGCAAGCGTGGCAGAGCGCACTTGCCGTGGTCGGTGGGCAACTCATCGATGCGGCCGACGAGAGGACCAATCCGGCAGCCGCTCGGCGCTTCCTTCTGCTCGACCCCACCAACCCGGGAAGTGTCTTTTCCTGCCTTGACCTGTCCCGGGAAAATGCACGTGCGTCGCGAAACTTGCTGACCCAGGAGGTATGGGAAGCGCTGAACCGGGCCTGGGGCCTGCTACGCGGACGTGCATCCGTCGGCGGCATTCAGGCAACCCTGAACCTCATCGAACAGGTTAAAGCAGAAGCCCGCGGCTTCGAAGGCGCCCTTGCTCGCATGTTGCGAAGCGAGGCTTACTGGTTCCTGCGACTGGGCTCAATGATCGAGCGGGGCGACAACACCGCACGCCTGCTCGACGTCAAATATTACCTTCTGCTGCCGGAAGGCCAAGAAGTGGGCGGCCGTTTGGACCGCGACCAATGGACGACGCTGCTCCAGGTGGTGTCGGGGCAAGGCGCCTATCGCCAGATCTACAAGCAGGAATTGAAATCCGCGCTGGTCGCTGACTTGCTGATCTTCCGCTCCGCACTGCCCAGATCGCTCACTGCGGCCTCCAGTGAGGCGGTGGCGCTGCTTGGGCAGATCGGTGCGCAGTCGGGGCGGCAAGGCGAAGCCGATCGCCTCGCGCGGCGGCGCCTGGACCGTCTCGAGAACAACGATGTCGCCCAAGTCATCGACTATGGCATGCATGAATATCTGCAGCGTTTCATTGCGGACACGGCCGCGCTGGACCAAGCCATCGCTCGTCAGTTCCGGTTCGCCTGATGCGCCTGCTTGTCGAACATACGACCACTTACAATTACGAGCAGCCTGTCCGGCGGCTTATTCAGCTTCTCCGCGTGACACCGTCGACGTTCAATGGCCAATCCGTGCTCGACTGCCGGGTGGATGTCGATTGCGACGCCCGGGTGCGGGAGGGCCGTGACGGCTACGGCAACGGCACCCACACGATCTACGTCGACCAGCCGATCTCCAGACTCTCCGTCACGGTCACGGCACGCGTCCTCACGGAAGACCGCGCGGGCCTTATCCAAGGCCTCGGTGTCGACCTGCCTCCACCTGTGTTCCTGCGATCCACCATGCTGACGAGCCCGACCGAGGACATTCGCAGATTCGCCGACAGCCTTATCCGGGAAGAGGATACGCGGCTTGACCTGCTGCATCGGCTAAACGGCGAAATCCATCGGTTGATGCGGTTCGATACGGGCGTTACGAACGCCACCACGCCGGTCGGGGAGGCATTCATGCAGCGGCACGGTGTGTGCCAGGACTTCACGCATTTGTTCGTCGTAGCCGCGCGCCTTCGCGGCATCCCTGCGCGGTACATCTCGGGCCACCTGTTCCGCCGCGACGGCACTCAGGCCCAGCAGGCCGCCCATGCTTGGGCCGAAGCCTGGATCGATGGGCTCGGCTGGACCGCGTTCGATCCTACCAATGCCATCTGTACCGACGATGCCTACGTCCGGGTCGCCTGCGGCCTGGATTATGCAGATGCGTCGCCGGTCGCCGGGCGGCGCTTCGGTGGGGGGGCCGAAACTCTCGACGTCGCGGTTGAGGTTCGCAAAGGCACGACGCCCGGCCAGTACCAAAGCCAGGCCCAGCAATGACCTACTGCCTTGGCATGCTGCTCGACGCCGGGCTGATCATGATCGCTGACACCCGCACGAATGCAGGCGTCGACAACATCAGCAGCTACCGCAAGCTGCACATCCTTGCCGATGAGCCGGAGCAGCAGCTCTATCTCGCCACATCCGGCAACCTGTCGGTTACCCAAACGGTCGTCAGCATGCTCCGCGAGGGCATACCCGCGACCGACGACAGCGCCTTGATCCGAACCTTGTCGCAAGCGACCAGCATGTTTCGCGCTGCGCAAATGGTCGGCGAAGCGTTGCAAATGGCGAATCGTACGATCGGCGAGGCGCTGCAGGCGCTGAAGATCTCCTCGAGCGCCACTTTGCTGCTCGGAGGGCGTATCGGCGATGCTCCGCCTGCCTTGTTCCAGATCTACGAGGCGGGCAATTTCATCGAATGCACCGCCGACGTGCCGTTTATGCAGATTGGCGAGACGAAGTACGGTCGTCCCATTCTCGACCGCGCCATTCGGACTGGCACCCCGATCGAAGAAGCAGTCAAGATCGCGTTTCTGTCGTTCGACAGCTCAATGCGCTCCAACGTTGCGATCGGCAGACCGCTTGACATGCTGGTATTGCCAAGCGCACCCGCATCTCGCCCGCTGATCCGCCGGATCGAGCATGACGACGCCTATTTCAACGAAGTGTCGCGGCGCTGGTCGACCCTGCTTTACGAGGCAACCAAATCGATTCTCAATCCGGAACTCAGCTTCACAGCACCTCCTCGATAAGGCCGAGCTGCTTCGCTTCCTGCGCCTCGACATACCAGTTCGATGCGGCGCGCCGCGCAATCTCGTCGGTCGACAGGCTCGATCCGCGAGCCAGGTTCGCAAACCCTTCGAGCTGGATGTCGATCGACGCCCGCACTTCGTGCAGCACTGCCTCCAGGTCCGGGATGCAGGTCGTCAGCGGGCCATCGATGTTGAGCGTGCGGGTCAGCCGCCTCTCGTGGATCATCAGCCGGGTGCCGCGGGTCAGGTAGCGGTTCTCGCGGGCGAAGAAGCTCATGAAGGTCGTTCCGGCGGAGTAGATCGCGGCCTTGCCGACGAAGACGAAGCGCCGCTCTGGCTCCAACTCGCTATGGTAGCGGATGTCCTCGCCCATCATCCGGGCAACCTCGGGATCGCCGCCCAAAGTCGACAGCTCCACAATCACCAACTGCTCGCCCGAACAGCCCTTCAGCCCTTCGCGGAAGCTGTTGTACATTTCATAGTCGACCGGTCCCGTCAGGAGAACGGACGGATTACGGAAGTCGGTGGGCTGTAATTGTTGGATCATGGGGGTCGGTTCCGGTCGGTGAGTGCGAGGGAATGCGCCTCACGCCCGATCGTTCCGGCCCATCAACCGCGATTTCTTGACGCCCAATATTCAAGCGCCGCTTCGGCTTCGAGCGGCTTGGCGAAGTAATAGCCCTGCCCGCTGGAGCATCCGAGCGCGGCCAGCGTGGTTGCAAGCTCAACGGTCTCGATGCCCTCGGCCGTGGTCGACATGCCGAGCGCATCAGCAAGGCTGAGCACCGCGCGAACAATGGCGACGCTGTCCGGATCGACCATCATTCCCGACACGAAGCTTCTGTCGATCTTCAGGACATCGATGGGCAGGCGCTGGAGATAGGCGAGACTGGAATATCCGGTTCCGAAATCGTCCATCGCGACTGTCGCGTCGAGCGCCTTCAACGCATCGAATACCCGGGTGGCCCGCCCAGGATCCTGGACAATGGAGCTTTCGGTCAGCTCCAGCGTGAGCCGGTCTCCGCTGATGCCGCTGGACTTCAATGCGCTCGAAACCATGCCGGCGATGTCGTCGCGAGCGACCTGGATCGCGGATAGGTTGACGCCGACGTAAAGCGGCAGCTGCTGCCCGATCTTGCTGTCCCAATCGGCGAGTGTCTGTGATGCTTTGTGCATCGCCCAGCGGCCGAGCTGGAGGATCAGGCCGGACTCTTCGGCAACGGGGATGAATTCGTTGGGGCTGATCTCGCCGCGATCCTCATGGGTCCACCGAGCGAGAGCTTCAAACCCCGAGACCTTGCCTGTCTTAAGATCGATAAGCGGCTGGTAGAAGAGCCTGAGCTGATCCTTGTCGAGTGCGCGGCGAAGCTCGGTTTCGATGGAGAATCGTCGGCGGGCGGCGCTGGCTTCTCTGGGCTCATAGACCTGCGGCTTGCCAGCCTGCTTGGCCTGCTTGACTGCAAACTGGGCTGAGCGGAATAATTCCTCGGGGTCTTGGCCTGGCTGCATCAGCGCCACGCCCACCGCGCAATCGACCCGGATCTCGAGGTCCGAAATCTTGAACGGGGTCGTCATGACCTCCTGGATCCGCTCGGCCGCCTTAAGCGCATCCTCCACGCCACGGCGAAGGGAAACCAGCACACCGAACTCATTGCCGCCGGTGCGCGCGAGGATGTCGCCTGCCCGAAGCGTCAGGATCAGCCGGCGCGCGAAGGTGATCAGAAGCTCATCGCCGGCAAGCGTGCCCATGGATTCGTTGATCCGGCTGAAGCGCAGCATATCGACGACGAGCACCGCATGCTCGATCTCGTCATCATGCACGCCTTCAAGGCTTTCGATAGACTCCGTGAAGGAAAGCCGGTTCGGCAGCCCTGTCAGGCTGTCCCGAAGCATCTCGGCTCGAAGCGCCCTCTCCGCCTGTACCTCGACTGTCCGATCGACGACGCTCAGAAGGCAGCGAAGCTTGCCGCTCGCCATCCGTGGGAGCGGCGCTAGTTTAACGCGGAAATAATGGGCCGAGACGCCGTCGCCATCGATGAAGTCGAGCTCGCCGGTCGGATTGATACCCGAGAAGAATTCATAAAGCAGGAGTGTGAACGGACCCTCGGACGGAACCCGGCACCCTTTGTCCCATGCGAACGCGGCAGCGCTGGTGCGGGTGACGAGATCGCTGAACCGCTGATTGCTGGCGGTGGCAACGAAGCCCTCGGTGTCGGATTGTTCGATGATTGCCGCCGCGATGGGCAGCGCTGCAAGCAAAGCGACATCCTCCGCCAAAGCATACGGATTGCCGCCTTTTTCCGTTGTACGACGGGACTTCGGCGATCCCGACGACAGCTGTGCTGCAGCCTGCATAGGCAGCGGCTATGGGCCGCAAGGAGTTAATGCGGAGTATCCAAAAGTCGGAAAATTCAGTCCGAATTAAAAGATCAAGGTTACTGCGCCGTTAGGAATCGAAGCGGTTCGAGCGTGGGAAACCCAGCGGCGGCATGCGGCCCGCGGCCCCGCGCGCGGCCCGCCATGGCGTCAAATCCGACTCCGTCCTGATGCGGCCGCTTTCCCCGCCAAGTACCCAGCTAAGCCCATCCGAGAGCTTGAACGCGACTGCATCCGACAAGCCGCCATCCCGATAGCGCTGCAAGGTCACGCCCTGCCCACGGGTCAGCTCAGGCAGTTCGGACAGTGGGAACACAACCATCTTGCGGTTCTCACCGACGACGGCAACGGCATCCGCGCCTTCAGGGATGCGCTTCACCAGCGCGACCTTTGCCCCAGTACGGAGGTTGACGAGCTGCTTGCCCTTGCGGGTCTCGGCGATCGTGCCCTCGCCACTCGCGACGAAGCCTCGGCCGTCGGAGGAGGCAATCAGCAACCGTGTCTCCGGACGTACGATCATCAGCGTGACGATGTCGACTTCTGCATCGAGGTCGATTTGCAGCCTGACCGGCTCGCCGAACCCGCGACCGCCCGGCAGCTTGTCGCCGGCCAGCGTGTAGCTGCGGCCATTGGAGGCAAAAAGCGCCAGCTTGTCGGTGGTCTGAGCGTGGAAGTGGATGAAGGGTCCGTCCCCTCGCGCCACTTCAAATCCTTCATCTCCTCGAGCGCGACATGCCCCCTCATTGCCCGTATCCAGCCGCGCTGTGAGAGGATGACGGTGATCGGCTCCTTTTCGATCATCGCCGACCAGTCGATCTCGCGTGTCCCCGCAGCCTCCTCGACGCGGGTGCGACGGTCGTCGCCAAACTTCTCGCGAACCGCCGAAAGATCCTTCTTGAGCTTGCGGCGTTGCCGGCCCGGCTCGGCGAGCAGCTTCTCCAGCTCCTCCTTTTCCTTGGCGAGGGCGGCTCGCTCCCGGCCGATCTCCATCTCCTCCAACCGGCGCAAGCTGCGCAGCCGCATGTTGAGGATGGCCTCTGCCTGCCGGTCGGTCAGGTTGAACTCGGCGATCATCACCGCCTTAGGTTCATCCTCGGTGCGGATGATCTCGATGACGCGGTCGAGGTTGAGGAAGGCGACGAGGAAACCGTCGAGCAGCTCCAACCGGTCATCGATCTTGCCAATGCGCACGCCCGCCCGGCGCACCATCACGTCGATCTGGAAGGCGAGCCAGGCGGTCAGCGCCTGCTTCAGGCTCATCACGCCGGGCGTGCGCGTGGCGTCGAGGACGTTGAGGTTGAGCGGGAAGCGGATCTCCAAGTCGGTCAGCCGGAACAGGCTTTCCTTGAGCAGGTCGACATCGACGTTGCGGCTTCGCGGCACGAGAACGATGCGGACCTTCTCGTCGCTCTCGTCGCGGATATCCTCGAGGATCGGCAGCTTCTTGTTGGCGATCAGCTCGGCGATTTGCTCGATCAGCTTGGCCTTGGGAACGCCGTAGGGGACTTCGGAGACGACGAGCTGCCAAGTGCCGCCGCCCAGCTTTTCAATTCCGGTCGACTCCCATTCGCCGCTCTCGTCCTGCCCGGTCGAAAAGCGGGCGCGGATGCGGAAGGAGCCTCGGCCCGTTGCATAAGCCTGGGCAATGCTTTCGCGGCTGTCGACCAGCACGCCGCCGGTGGGAAAGTCGGGTCCCGCGACAAAGTCCATCAGGTCGCGGTCGTCGGCCTTGGGATTGTCGATGAGGTGGGTCGCTGCGTCGATCAGTTCGCCGACGTTATGCGGCGGGATGCTGGTCGCCATGCCGACGGCGATGCCGCTTGCACCGTTGGCGAGCAGGTTCGGGAACAGGCCGGGGAAAACCTCCGGCTCCTCTTCCTCGCCATTGTAGGTTGCGCGGAAATCGACGGTGCCTTCGTCGAGGCCGCTCATCAACTGGGTGGCAATCGCCGTCAGCCGCGCCTCGGTGTAGCGGTAGGCAGCGGCATTATCGCCGTCGATGTTGCCGAAATTGCCCTGACCGTCGACCAAAGGGTAGCGGAGCGCGAAACTCTGGGCGAGGCGGACCATCGCGTCGTAGACCGATGCGTCGCCGTGAGGGTGGTATTTGCCGATAACATCGCCGACGACACGGGCGCTTTTCTTGTAGGCACCGGTCGGATCGAGCCGAAGCAGCCGCATCGCCCACAACAGCCGGCGATGAACCGGCTTCAGACCATCGCGGACGTCAGGAAGCGACCGGGCCGTAATCGTCGACAGCGCATAGACGAGGTAGCGCTCGCTCAGCGCCGCATCGAATGGCGTATCGATGGTGGTCGAGGGAAGATCGTCGGGCTGCATCGGAGAAGCTTAGCAACCCGCCGCCCGCAGCCTCAAGCAGAGCGGCCGAACTTATCCACAGCTGCGGCGGTTCAGGCTCCTGCGCCTGACTTCGCGATACCGTCCAACCAGGCCTCCAGCGAACATTCGACAAGGTCCGCCCCCGAACTGCTTCCCGTGTAGGTCGCGCCGTCGATCTCCAGCTCGACATCGATGGTGATCGGCAGGGCTTCGCCCTCCTTCGGTGCGCCGGAGCGGACATTGTAGCTCAGAAGCCGCGGTGAGACGCCGAGAATGTGGCTTGCGGCGACGAAGGCGGCGTCGAAGGCGCCCGGTGCTTTGCCGATGTCAGTGACGCGTCCGCGATCAGGATGCTCAAGCTCGATCCGGGCTACCGGCCAAGCGTCGCGCCTGACCGGCGAGCGGATATCGATCCGCACGATCGACCATTGCCGAACATCGCCCTGCCCTCGACCACGCTCTTCGCCATTCGAACCCCCTTCATCAGCGACGCCGCTCTAGCGCGCCGAGTGCGGCTGACAACCTCCGCTGCAAAACGAGATTGAAAGAGATGTGCAGCGACAATAGGCTGGCCGCCTACTCGGGGGAGATCCAGATTGCCGCTTCACGTTATGCTGGCGCTTGCCGCCACCACTGCCGCGCCGACGCAAGACGCGGCCGCCAAGCCCAAGGTTGAGACCAGCGCTTCTGCAAAGGCCGACAAGAAGCCGGACATGGACCCGATGAAGGCCATGGCGCTGATGATGAACGTCTTCGACAAATTCTTCCCAGCCGGCCCGGAGCCCGACCCTGCGCGTCTGGCAGTCGCGCGTCAGGCGACGATGACAATGTTCCCGAAGGGCACCTATGCACAGGCGGTGAACGGCTTCGTTGACACGATGACGGACCGCGTCCTCAACATGAGCGAGGCCGATTTTGCCGGCATGTTCCCGGAGGAGTTCGCCAAGAAGGCGGGCAAGGACAAGAAGGCCGGTCCGCCCAGCACCGAGCCGCTGCGCGTGATGCTAGCGAAGAAGGAGCCGAACTTCGACGCCAAGCTTGCGGCCATCCGGGCCTTTGCGGGTGTGATGTTCGTTAAGTTGGGCGACGTCGCCGAGCCCAAGTTCCGCGAGGGCATGGCCCGCGCGCTCGCCCGCAAGTTCGACGACAGGCAGCTCGCGGAAATCCAGACCTTCCTCGCGACCCCGACCGGAGCGGCTTATAGTCGGCAGATGGTCGGTCTGTGGTTCGAGCCGGAGGTGATGCGCGGCTCCCTTCAACTGATGCCCGACATGATGACCATGTTCCCGGATCTGATGAAGGATGGAGCGGCATTCGATGCACAGATGAAGGCGCTCGACAAACCCGCGGCTGGAACCAAGAAGGATTAGTTGATGATTGCGCACCTTCTGTCGGCACTCGCGCTTGCGGCGGCCGCACCCCAGCAAACACCGGTTTATGAGCTTCGCGTCTACACACCGGCTCCTGGTAAACTGGCGGAGCTCAACGCCCGGTTCCGCAATCACACGACCAAGCTCTTTGCCAAGCACGGCATGCGCAACGTCGCTTACTGGAATGAATTGCCGACCCCCGAGCGGCCGGAAGGCCGGATCGTCTACGTCGTTTCCTACCCCAGCAAGGAAGCGCGAGAAGCGGACTGGAAAAGTTTCATCGCCGATCCGGAGTGGCAGAAGGTGTACAAGAACTCCGAAGTGAACGGCCCGCTTGTCGCAAAGATCGACAGCACCTTCATGACGATGACGGACTACTCGCCCCCGCTCCCGTGACGCACAGCAGGGAAATCGCGCAAAGCTAATCGCCTTCACGCTGAAATGACTCGGGGCCGCGCTGTGCCGAGCTTCACCGCAATGCAGCTCCCGCTATCTTGCGTGTTTGTAGCGTAGCAGGAGCAGGACGATGGGATGGTTGATCGGGCGGGCGGAAGCGGTGTCGAACCCGCAGGCCGCGCGGGACAAGGCAATCGCCAAGCTCCGCCGGCTTGCGGAGCTGGATGATCCCGAAGCCTTGGTCGTCCCCATCCTCATCGACGCAATCCTTCTGGTCGAGTCGATGCGCGGAGCGCGCCACCCAATGCCTCTACTACCCGAGCTCAGCCGGAGCGTGGACGAACTGCTCCGGGAAGTGACCATACTGGAGAAATCCGAAGAATTTGCCGCCGCTGCGGAATGACTGAGCGACGAACGCCCTTTCATCATCGCCGAACTGATCAAAACAGGTATTGTCTAGTTGTTTAGTAGGGTTTATCTCTCCTGTCGGCCGAGCGACACCCCTGACGTCTGCTGGCCGCGGGGACAGGTTCGGCACGCAAGCCTGTCCCCGCCCCTTTTCTTAAGCCGCGATTTCCTGAAGCAGCCATTCGCGGAAGCGCTTCACCTTGGGCAGCATCCGCCGCTCAGGCGGTAGGACAAGCCAATAGGCATGCCCGGCGGTCGCCGTGGTGTCGAACACCGGGCGCAACCGGCCGGCGGCAACATCGCCCCGCCAGAGAAATGGGGTCAGCAGGGCGATACCAAGGCCCGCCATTGCCGCGTGTCCTTCGTTGGCCTGGTTGTCCAAGCGGATCCCGCCGCGCGGCAGCGGTCGATCGAGCGATACTCCGGCGGCGCGAAGCCACAGGTTCCACCATTCGTCCTGACGGCCGATCAGCGGCAGGTCGACAAGGTCTGAGGGCTGGAGCGTTCGGCCGAGCTCGCCTTCGTATTTTTCGATGCAGGCCGGACTTGCCATCGGCGTGAAGTCGGCTTCGATCAGCTTATGGGTTTCCAGGCCTGGCCAATGACCAAGGCCGGCCCTGATCGCTACGTCGGCCTCCCCCGAGTGAAGATCGACGATGGCGTTGCTGGTCGTCATGCGCACCGCCAAATCCATGTGCTGCATCTGAAATCCCCCAAGCCGCCACGCGAGCCATGTGTTCGCGAAAGTGTGAGTGGTGGTGATGGTCAGGAGCGACTCATCCTCCGCCTTATGGCTGGCAAACGCAGCTTCGATCTTGTCGAATGCCTGGGTCAGCGCGGGAAGCAGCCGTTCACCGAGCGGGGTCAGCTTGGCGCGGCCGCGCTCCCGCTTGAACAACGCCGCTCCCAGGCGCTCTTCAAGGCTCTTCACCTGATAGGACACGGCCGCCTGGGTCATTCCAAGCTCGGCGGCTGCGGCAGTGAAATTCTCGGTACGCCCGGCAGCCTCGAAGGCGCGGATCGCCGCTAGTGGAGGCAGTCGACGCATCGTGATCCTCGTTCACCTGAGTTGGCACGGGGTATAAGCCAAGCTTATTACAGGAGCAAAGTGTTTGATTGGCGTAACGACAGGCGCCCGCTTATGTCCTCCTCACCGCCGGCGATGGGGCACCTCCCCTCCTCTGCCTCTCGTCGGCGGCAAACGACAAGACAAGAAAGTGGAACCTGCGCCATGACCTATGGCCTGCAATCGCTATCGCGCGCCCAGAGCTCAGCTCCCATCTTCACGGCACCATCGCTGCCGATGGTGAATTCGTGGCGCCGACTGGATGCGGACCACAGGCTCCAGCTCATCGAACAGCGACTTGCCGAAAGCGGTGTTCGCGACGGCTACCCGCTCGCGCTCTGACCTCCCACGCACAGGAGATTGACGATGACCGACGAAATGTTCGACCGCGACTATCAGTCTGCACGCACCGATTTGAACGCCGGCATCGATCAGGCCGTCGCCGCCTTCGTGAGCGGACTTCGTCAGGGATTCACCGCGCTTCATCATTCCCAGTGGCAAGCCCCTTGGGAGCGTCAAAGCGCGCGCCGCCGTGTCCGAGGCCCCGGCCACGCCTGACATCACCTGATAGTCAGACGTCCCGCCCCTCACCGTTCCCTCACGCCCCCTGATCGAAGCCGGCTTGATCGCCGGTTTTGGCAACCTAGGTTGCCACTCAACGTTCGGAGGGGAATAGGTTTGAACATCCAGAGGCGTCGTTTCCGCCGCGTCTTTCTTTCTGCAACGGCGCTTGCCTGCGCCCTTTACGTGAGCCCGGCACTTGCCGGTACCGGGTCAAACCCGTGGGGCGTGCCCTACACGGACGTGACGCCGGATCCATCGATCCGGTTCGGCAAGCTGCCCAACGGCATGAAATACGCCATTCGGCGCAACGCCACGCCGAAAGGGACCGCGTCTGTCCGCTTCAACTTTGCATTCGGCTCCATTGCCGAAAGCGAGAAGGAACGCGGGCTCGCTCACTTCATCGAGCATCTGGCGTTCAACGGTTCGACCCATGTGCCCGAGGGCGACATGATCCGGATCCTTCAGCGTCAGGGGCTGGCCTTCGGCCCCGACACCAATGCCAGTACCGGGTTCGAAGACACAACCTACATGCTGGATCTGCCCAAGACGGACAATGAGCGGATCGACACTGCGCTCTTCCTAATGCGGGAAGTCGCCAGCGAACTGAAGATCGACCAGGGTGCTGTCGATCGCGAGCGCGGTGTGGTGCTCAGCGAACGACGCGCCCGGGACAATTACCAGCTTAAGCGCGCGCTTCAGGGCATGCAGTTCCAATATCCACTGACGCCCTACCCCAACCGTTTCCCGATCGGCACCGATGAGGTGCTCAAAACGGCAACGGCGGACACGATCCGCGACCTTTACCGCCGCTACTATCGTCCTGAGAATGCCACCTTGATATTCGTCGGCGACGCGGATCCGGCCATTATCGAGCGTAAGATCCGCGCGAAATTCTCCGATTGGCAGCCGCAGGGTCCGGCCGGCGCCAAGCTGGACCGCGGCCGCGTTGATCTCACCCGGCCTGCCGCAGTGGATGTCTTCACAGACCCGGCGGTGGAAACCTCGGTTGCCTTGATGGTGATGACTCCGTGGGAGGATCCGGCCGATACGCGTTGGAACCGCCGCCGACAGCTGATCCAGGGTGCCGCCATGTCCCTGCTTGCCCGGCGGCTTCAGGAGATTTCGAACCGACCCGACAGCAAACTCATCGGCGCAAGCGCCGGACGCAGCCCGAGCCGCGATCTCGGCTACACTGCCAGCATCTCGGCGGCGGCGAAGGACGGACAGTGGAAGGACGCCCTTCAGGTCGCCGAGCAGGAGCTTCGCCGTGCACTCAAGTTCGGCTTCACCGCTTCCGAGCTGAAGGTTCAGATGAGCGAAACGGAGGGAGCGCTGAAGCGGAGTGCCGAACGCTCGTCGACCCGAAGTAACCAGGAACTCGCCAACGCAATCCTCGCCATCGTCGAGGAGAACGACTTCATCACGACGCCGGAGTTCCGCTACGCCTTTTACCGCGAAACGGCACCGTCCATCACTCTGGACGAGGTGAACGCCGAGTTCCGCCGCCTGTGGGCCGGCAGCAAGCCGCTCGTGTTCGTGACCGACAAGAGCGCGGTCGACAAGGCCGAGGTCACGGCGGCGCTGGAAACAAGCCGGCAGGTCGCGGTTGCGGCACCTGTCGATGGCGGCGATCTTCAGTTCGCTTATCAGGACTTCGGAACGCCCGGCAAAATCGTTGCCGACAAGACAATCACCGACCTCGGCATCCGCACCATCCGCTTCGCCAACAACGTCCGGCTGAACCTCAAGAAGACGGATTTCGAGAACGGCTCCGTCCGCTACTCGGTAAGGATCGCTGGCGGCATGCTGGCCTTGCCCGCCGACAAACCGGGGCTACCGATGCTGATCAACAGCGTCTTCGCCCTTGCCGGGCTTGAGAAGCACAGCATCGAGGACCTCCGGAAAATCACTGCCGGACACAATGTCCAGCCGGGCCTGGCCGTCGCCGAAGATGCATTGGCGGTGCAGGGCGGCACGTCGACGGAGGATTTGCCGCTTCAACTCCAGCTTACCGCCGCATACGTCACGGCGCCCGGCTACCGCCCGGAGGCGGCCAATCGATGGGCAGGCGTGCTGCCCGTCCTTGAGGGCCAACGGCGAGCAACGGCGCAGAACGTGTCGAGCTTCGAAGTGCCCAGGATCATTGCCGACGGTGATCCGCGCTTCGGGGTACCATCGAACGAGGTTCTGACCCAGCGCACGCTTGATGAGGCCAAGGCAGCACTTCAACCGCTGCTGCAATCAGCTCCGATCGAGATCGGCATCGTCGGTGACTTCGTTGATGCTCAAGTGATCGAGGCAGTCGCGAAGACCTTCGGCGCGCTGCCTGCCCGCGACGCGGCTGCTCCTGCCTACACGGAGCAGCGCAAGGCAAGGGTTCGCCGGGATACCACACCGGTGACGCTTACCCATCGTGGGACCGAGGATCAGGCGATGGTCACGGACGTGTGGCCCGCGACCGACGACGACGATTATCAGCGCTTCGTCGGGCTCGATGTGCTGACGGACGTTCTCAACATCATGCTGACGGAAACCCTTCGGGAAGAGCTTGGCGACACCTATTCCCCAAGCGTCGGGGTGAACGCGTCGGATACGTTCGACGACTTCGGCTATATCGCCGTCGGCGCCACCGTTGCGCCCGACAAGATCGGCGCTGTCGAGGACGCCATCCGCCAAGCGGTCGCCAAGCTTCGCGATGCGCCGGTCGATGCCGACCTGCTGACCCGCGCCCGCAATCCAACCCTGCAGCGCATCGATCGATCGCGCCGGGACAATGGATTCTGGCTGGATCGGGTCGCCGTCGCGCAGACCGAACCCGAAGATATCGAGCGCATCCGCAAGCAGCGGGCGACCTATCTATCGGTCACGCCGGCACAGCTTCAGCAGCTTGCCCGGCAATATATGCCGGCCGATCGGGAGGTCAGCATCCGCATCGTCAGCGACAAGGCCAAGCTTGCCGCCACGTAGAAGGCGCGCGAATTGCCGTGGGGCGGCGGCTCGCCTATAGCCGCCGCTTCACGGAACGCTGGAGCAACAATCGCCCATGGCTCGTCGCCGCCAAATCTATGAAGGCAAAGCGAAAATCCTCTACGAGGGTCCTGAGCCCGGCACCTTGATCCAGTATTTCAAGGACGATGCGACGGCGTTCAACGCCCAGAAGAAGGGCACGATCAACGGCAAGGGGGTGCTGAACAACCGCATTTCCGAGCATATCTTCGTGTCGCTGCAAACCATCGGCGTTCCGACCCACTTCATCCGGCGGCTCAACATGCGCGAGCAATTGATCCGCCAGTGCGAGATCGTGCCGATCGAGGTGGTCGTCCGCAACGTGGCCGCCGGATCTCTTTCCAAGCGCCTAGGCATCGAGGAAGGGGCGCAGCTGCCCCGCACGATCATCGAATATTATTACAAGGACGATGCGCTCGGCGATCCGATGGTGGCCGACGAACATATCGCCTGCTTCGGCTGGGCCAGTCAGGAAGAAATGAACGACATCGCCGACATGGCGATCCGCGTGAACGACTTCATGTGCGGCATGTTCGCTGCGATCGGCATCCGGCTGGTCGACTTCAAACTGGAGTTTGGGCGAGTGTGGGAGGGCGATTACCCCCGGATCATCCTGGCCGACGAAATCAGCCCCGACGGCTGCCGCCTGTGGGACATGAAGTCGAACGAGAAGCTCGACAAGGACCGGTTCCGCCAGGATCTGGGTGGCGAGGCGGAAGCCTACCAGGAAGTCGCGCGCCGTCTGGGCCTGCTTCAGGGCGAAGAGGAGAGCGCCGTCCTCGACCTCGACAGCCACCGCAAGAAGCGGGGCAAGTAAAAGTCCATCCGGCTCCTGCCGGGCGGATTGCGTCGCTACTTCGTTCCTCGCAATGACGGATGAATGCCCCTCCCCCGTGTCCGTATCGTCACGCTGAACGCTGCCCTTGGACCGCTCGATTACCGCGTACCCGATGGCGTGCATGTCGAGCCGGGCTCGGTCGTCGTTGCACCCCTCGGACCGCGTCAGCTGATCGGCGTAGTCTGGGAAGCGGACAGGCTGCCGACCGAAGAGGTTGGGGACAATCGGCTCCGGCCATTTCATCATGTCATCGACGTTCAGCCGATCGCTGCACCGCTACGGCGGTTCTGCGAGTGGACCGCCGACTATTACCTAAGTCCCCTCGCCGCCGTGCTTCGGATGGTTCTGCCATCGGCTGGCGCGCTGGAGGGCTCGCGCCAGCTTACGGAGTATCGTTCAACAGGCTTGGTGCCGCCCCGCCTCACTCTTCAGCGCGAGCAGGCGCTGCAGCGGCTAGCAGGACGTCAGGGCACGATCCGCGAGTTGGCCGACCATGCGGAGGTCAGCGATGCGGTGCTTCGAGGCCTCGTCAACGCAGGCGCGCTGGAGGCGGTGGCGGTCGATTCCGACCGGCCGCTCGACTGCCCGAATCCGGACTTTGCCCCGCCCGATCTGTCGCCGCAGCAGTTCGAGGCCGCTCGGAGCCTTGCGGATGCGGTGGGCAGCGGGTTCGATCCCGTCCTTCTCGACGGCGTAACGGGTTCGGGCAAAACGGAGGTTTATTTCGAAGCGGTGGCCGAGTGCGTCCGGCAGGGTAAACAGGCGCTCGTCCTGTTGCCGGAAATTGCGCTGACCGAGCCCTTCCTAAAGCGGTTCGAGGCTCGTTTCGGTTGCCAGCCATCCGCCTGGCATTCAGGCCTCCGCTCCTCACAGCGCCGCCGGACCTGGCGCGCGATTGCAAGCGGTGAGGCGAAGGTGACGGTTGGCGCTCGCTCCGCCTTGTTCCTCCCCTATGCGGACCTTGGCCTGATCGTCGTCGATGAAGCGCACGAGCCGACCTTCAAACAGGAGGAAGGCGTCCAATATCACGCACGGGACGCCGCAGTGATGCGCGCCAAGTTCGAGAATATTCCGGTGGTTCTTTCCTCGGCCACCCCCGCTATCGAGACGCGGCACATGGTCGAGATCGGCCGCTATCGCGAGGTCGCCCTCCCGCAGCGCTTCGCCGGTGCCGAGCTTCCCGCCCTCACCGCCATCGATCTGACCCAAGATCCACCGATGCGCGGGCGGTGGCTTGCGCCAAGCCTGGTCGTGGAGCTGGAGGCCAACCTGGAGCGCGGCGAGCAAAGCTTGCTCTTTCTTAATCGACGAGGCTTCGCGCCCCTCACGCTATGCCGCCATTGCGGACACCGGTTCCAATGCCCGAATTGCACAGCCTGGATGGTTGAACACCGGCTGATGCACCGTCTGGCTTGCCATCACTGCGGGCATGTCATGCCGCCGCCGAAGGCTTGCCCCGAGTGTGGCGAGGAAGATAGCCTTGTCGCCTGCGGCCCAGGGGTCGAACGGATCGCCGATGAAGTGGCGGCGCTGTTCCCGGAGGCGCGCACGGCGATCGTCACCTCGGACACCATCTGGTCGCCGGCCCGCGCCGCCGACTTCGTCGAGCAGATGGAAGCCGGTGCGATCGACATCGTCGTCGGTACCCAGCTGGTGACCAAGGGCTACCATTTCCCGAACCTCACGCTGGTCGGTGTTGTCGACGCGGACCTTGGCCTGCAGGGCGGCGACCTCCGGGCGGCGGAGCGCAGCTTTCAGCAGATCCAGCAGGTCGCAGGCCGCGCAGGGCGTGGCGACAAGCCGGGGCGCGTGCTGGTTCAGACCCACGATCCTGACGCGCCCGTGATCGCCGCACTGGTCTCAGGCGACACCGCCGGCTTTTATGCCGCCGAAACGGAGGCGCGCCGTGATGCGGCCATGCCCCCCTTTGGCCGCTTGGCGGCAATCATCGTCTCATCGGAAGAGCAAGCCGAAGCCGAGAGCGTCGCGCGTAGGATCGCCCATGCGGCACCGGAAGTGGAAGGCATGGCGGTGTTCGGCCCCGCCCCGGCGCCGCTCGCCATGCTCCGCGGACGCCACCGCCAGCGCCTCCTCGTCCACGCCCGCCGAAGCCTGGATGTACAGGATGTCATTCGCGACTGGCTCGCCCCGATCGAGTGGAGCGCAAAGGTCCGGGTCGCGATCGACGTCGACCCATACAGCTTCTTGTGATCTCGAAACGCACGCTTGCGGGCAACGGGCAGAATGCTAGCTTGCTTCCGCTCGGGTGAGGGGGTCGTTCTTGCGTAAGGGATTGTTACTCGCGGCCGCGGCGTTGATGGCCTTCGCCGCGCCTGCCGGTGCTGCGTGGCATGAAGCCAAATCCAAACACTTCATCATCTACGCCGACCTGCCTTCAGGCGAAATCCGCAGATTTGCAGAAAAGCTGGAGCGTTTCGATCAGGCGGTCCGCCACATCCGCAGAATGGCCGACCCGGAACTGAGCGACGCCGGCCGGCTGAAGGTCTATGCCCTGAAAAGTCAGGATCATGTCGGCAAGCTGGCGGGAAGCAGCATGGTCGCCGGCTTTTACCGTGCGTCGTCATCTGGCGCGGTCGCCTTCGTACCCAGTGAGTCGGGCGCCGGTTTCGACAAGTGGGACCTCAACGCAATTCAGATCTTCTTCCACGAATATGCTCATCATCTGCAGCTGCAGTTCGCTTCTGCGGCATTGCCCGCGTGGACGGTGGAGGGATTTGCCGAATTCTTCGCGACCGCGGAGATCAAGCCGGACGGCAGTGTCATCATCGGGAAGTTTCCCAAGTATCGGGCTTGGGGAATTTTCGGCCTGACCAGCGTTCCGATGGAGCAAGTACTCGGAGGAACCTACGGCAAGCTCAACGGGTCGCAGATCAACGCTCTTTACGGCCAGGCCTGGCAGCTGACCCACTACTTGACCTTTGAACCTAGTAGGGCTGGTCAGTTGTCCCGCTACCTGGACTCGATTCAATCCGGCACTCCTGCGATCGAATCGGCACGAACTGCATTTGGCGACCTTAAGAAGTTTGAAGCAGACGTGATGCGGCATACCAAGCGGCCGCTGATGGCTCTGACGATCGACGGCGGAATGCTGAAGACCGGTTCCATTGCTGTCCGGCAACTTTCGAGTGGCGAAGCGGCGATTATGAACGTCCACATCCGGTCGCGAAGCGGAGTCAATGAGAAGGAAGCTCCGAAGATCCTGGCCGACGCCGTGAAAGTCGCCGCCTCTTATCCGAAAGAGACTCTTGTTCTGACCTCGCTCGCAGAAGCGCATTTCGATGCCGGCGACTATACGGCGGCGGAAGCCGCGGCGGACCGTGCCCTCGCCGAACATCCGAAATTACCGCTTGCACTGATCTACAAAGGCCGTGCGCGCATGGAGTTGGCCAAGAAAGATCCTGCAAAAGCGGATTGGAAGAGCATCCGTGACCTATTCATCCGCGCCAACAAGCTCGACACGGAAAATGCCGAACCGCTTGTGTTATTTTATCAGAGCTTCGGCGCGGCGGGCCAAGCTGCCAATCCAAACGCTGTGGAAGCGTTGCTCTATGCCGTGGACCTTGCGCCGCAGTCGGACGGTGTGCGGATGATGGCGGTCCGGCAGATGCTCATCGACAATCGTGCTGCCGACGCCAGACGGCTGTTTGGCCCAATCGCATTCCAGCCTCACGCACCTGCCGAATTTCGCGATGCGGCAGCAGCGATGCTGACGTCGATCGGAGCCGGCGACTGCCGACGAGCGCTGGCGATCCTTGAAGCGGAAGAGAAACGGGCTGCGGCCAAGGTGAAGGAGAAGGAGAAGGAGAAGGAGAAGGAGAAGGAGAAGAAAAAGGCCTAGCTGCTAATCTTGCCAGCCGAATTTTATTGGCTCTTCAGTGTGAAGTCCTTCTGATCTCGAGCAAATTCCGTTTCCAACAATAGCCGCTTGCGGTCGAGGCCACCGGCATATCCGCCAAGGGAGCCGTTGGAGCGGACCACCCGGTGACACGGCACGATAACAGCCACGGGGTTGGCTCCATTCGCCGTTCCGACGGCACGAACGGCGCCTGGCTTGCCCACTGCTTCAGCAATGTCCGCGTAGCTTCGCGTCTCGCCTGCCGGAATCTTTCGCAGTTCGGCCCAGACCGCCTCCTGAAATGCCGTGCCGCGAACGTCCAAGGGCAAATCTGCCTCCGCGTGCGGAGCGCTGATTGCCGACAGGGCCTTGCCGACCAGCGGTGCGATCGTGCCGTCATCCTCAAGGATAGTAGCATTGGGAAATCGGCGGCGAAGCGAGCTCTCATCCTCGCCGAACGTAAGTCGGCAGATGCCTTTCGGCGTTGCAGCGATGAGGAGAGGGCCGAGAGCGCTTTCCGCCACGACGTAACGGATGGTCTCGCCACGGCCCCCGTCGCGCCAGGCGGACGGCGCCATTCCCAAGCGGTCCTTGGCATCGTCGTAGAACCGGCTGGGCGTAGCATAGCCAGCATCGTAGATCGCATCCGTCACCGTTTCATTCTCCTCAAGGGCAGTTTCCGCGCGCTTGACCCTGACCGCACGCGAATAGGCGGCCGGTGAAATGCCCAACTCTCGCGTGAACAGCCGCTGGAAATGATGGGGCGCATAGCCGACGGCTTGGGACAGGTCGGCGAGGTTTGGTGCGTTCGGCGCTTCTTCGATAAGGCGGACGGCCCGGGCCACAGCCTCACTGTCCCGCGCCACTTCATCGGGGCGACACCTGAGACAGGGGCGATACCCCGCGGCGCGGGCTTGTTCGCGGCGCGCGAAGAATTCTACATTCTGACGCAGCGGGCGCTTGGCCGGGCAGCTCGGCTTGCAATAGATGCGGGTCGTCTTCACTGCGCCGATGACACGACCGTCCCAAGCTCGGTCGCGGCGCTGGAAGGCTTCCCAGGCTTGATCATCGGTGGTGGTCATTGATGCTGGTTAAACCTTCACGCGCCCCTATGCATCCCGAGTCTTGCGTTCAAACGTGCGGCCCGCGAACAGGCGGAAATGAGCTGGACCTTTCAAGCGGGCGATCTCGACAGCGATGATGTGAAGGCGTTGCTGGCGCTTCACGTCCAATCGATGAACGCCGCCTCCCCACCGGAGTTCTGCCACGTGCTGCCCGGCGATGGATTGCGCGATCCGGCGATCACCTTTTGGTCGCTGCGCGAGAACGGCAAGCTGCTTGGTATCGGCGCCCTCAAGGAGATCGAGTCCGACCATGGCGAGGTGAAGTCGATGCGCACCGCGCCGGATGCAATTGGACGAGGCGTCGGAACGGCGATGCTTGCGAACATCGTGGAGGAGGCTCGAAAGCGGCACTACCGGCGCTTGAGCCTGGAAACCGGCAGCACGCCCGAATTTGCTGCCGCCAACCGCCTCTACGAGCGCGATGGCTTCACCGTCGGCCCCAGGTTCGGCGATTATCCCGAGAGCGCTTTTACCCGCTTCTACACCATGGAACTTTAGCCCTAGGCGGTTGCATCATTTGCGACCCCTTGCTACGGGCGCCGCATCCCATCGGGGCGTGCGGCCAACCGGCTGCGTCAGCGCCCCTTTTCGCATGGGGCCACTTACCGTTTCTGGAGCTTTAGGCGCGTGGAGACATCCGGCGGCATTCAGGCCAGCTTAGCAGGGCGTTATGCGTCCGCTTTGTTCGACCTGGCGCGTGATGAACGACAAATCGATGCAGTCGGCCGGAGCCTTGATTCGCTCGACCGCGCGCTGACCGAATCGCCCGAATTCGGGCAGCTGATGGCGAGCCCCGTTGTCAGCCGCGAGGACGCCGGCAAAGCTCTTGGGGGACTAACGGCCGAGCTGTCGATCGACCCGATCACGGCCAACTTCCTCGGCGTCCTTGCCCGCAACGGCCGCAAGGGCGAGCTCAGGAAGATCATCCGCACTTTCCGCCGACTTTCCGCCGAGCACCGCGGCGAGACGACGGCCGAAGTCGTCACCGCCTTCCCGCTCAAGGACGACCAGATCGACGCTCTGAAGGCCCAGCTCCGGACCCGCGCCGGGCGTGAGGTCGCAATCGACGCAACGGTCGATCCCGCGATCCTCGGCGGGATCAAGATCAAGCTTGGAAGCCAGATGATCGACGCTTCCATCCAGACCAAACTCAACCGTCTCGCCATGGCGATGAAAGGCTAATCGAATGGACATCCGCGCCGCTGAAATCTCCCGCGTCATTCGCGACCAGATCGCGAACTTCGCCGCCGACGCAGAAGTCTCCGAAGTCGGCACCGTGCTGTCGGTCGGCGACGGCATCGCCCGCATCCACGGCCTCGACAATGTCCAGGCCGGCGAGATGGTCGAGTTCGAAAGCGGCGCGAAGGGCATGGCCCTCAACCTCGAAGCCGACAATGTCGGCGCCGTGGTGTTCGGCTCCGACTCACTGATCAGCGAAGGCTCGTCGGTAAAGCGCACCGGCACCATCGTCGACGTGCCAGTCGGCAAGGGCTTGCTGGGCCGCGTCGTCGACGCCCTCGGCAACCCGATCGACGGCAAGGGCCCGATCCTTTCCGACCAGCGCAGCCGCGTCGAAGCCAAGGCTCCAGGCATCATCCCGCGCAAGTCAGTTCACGAGCCGGTGCAGACCGGTCTCAAGGCGCTCGACGCCCTGGTGCCGGTCGGCCGCGGCCAGCGCGAGCTGATCATCGGCGACCGTCAGACCGGCAAGACCGCCGTCGCGCTCGACACCTTCATCAACCAGAAGGCCTCCAATCAGGGCGATGACGAGAGCCAGAAGCTCTACTGCATCTATGTCGCCGTCGGTCAGAAGCGCTCCACCGTCGCCCAGATCGTCCGCGCGCTCGAAGAAAATGGTGCGATGGAATATTCCATCGTCGTTGCGGCGACGGCCTCCGAGCCTGCTCCGCTGCAGTTCCTTGCGCCGTACACCGGCGCCGCGATGGGCGAATATTTCCGCGACAACGGCATGCATGCCGTGATCGTGTACGACGACCTGTCGAAGCAGGCCGTGGCCTATCGCCAGATGTCGCTGCTGCTCCGCCGCCCGCCGGGCCGCGAAGCTTATCCGGGTGACGTCTTCTATCTCCACAGCCGCCTGCTCGAGCGCGCCGCGAAGATGAACGACGAGAATGGCAACGGCTCGCTGACTGCACTTCCGATCATCGAAACGCAGGCGGGCGACGTGTCGGCCTACATCCCGACCAACGTGATTTCGATCACGGACGGCCAGATCTTCCTCGAGACCGACCTGTTCTACCAAGGTATCCGCCCGGCGATCAACGTCGGCCTGTCGGTGAGCCGCGTCGGCTCGGCCGCGCAGACCAAGGCGATGAAGAAGGTCGCGGGCTCCATCAAGCTGGAGCTGGCGCAATATCGCGAAATGGCGGCCTTCGCCCAGTTCGGTTCGGACCTCGATGCCTCGACCCAGAAGCTGCTCGCCCGCGGCGCTCGCCTCACCGAGCTGCTGAAGCAGGGTCAGTATCAGCCGATGCCGGTCGAAGAGCAGGTCGCGTCCATCTACGCCGGTACGCAGGGCTTCCTCGACACCGTCGAAGTTCGCGACGTCACTCGCTACGAGCAGGCGATGCTGAGCTATCTGCGTTCGGAAAAGCCCGAAGTGCTCGCGAAGATCCGCGACACCAAGGCGCTGGACGACGACACGGCGGCTGCGCTGAAGGACGCGCTCGGCGCCTTCGGCAAGCAGTTCGCGTAAGGGACGCTAAGCCAAGATGGCCAGCCTCAAGGCATTGAAGCTTCGCATCGGCTCGGTGAAGTCGACGCAGAAGATCACCAAGGCGATGAAGATGGTCGCCGCGGCGAAGCTGCGCCGTGCGCAGCAGAATGCCGAGAGCGGCCGTCCCTATGCCACGCGGCTGTCTTCCGTCGTCTCCTCACTGGCTGGCCAGATCACCATCGGTCCGGAAAGCCCGAAGCTGATTGCCGGCACGGGCAAGGACGACACGCACCTGATCATCGTCTCGACCGCCGACCGCGGCCTCGCCGGTGCGTTCAGCAGCAACATCGTCCGTGCGGTCCGCCGCCGGGCCGACGAGCTTCAGGCGCAGGGCAAGACGGTGCAGTTCTACATCGTCGGCCGCAAGGGCCGTCCGGTGCTGCAGCGCTTTTTCCCGGGCCAGATCGTCGGCGAATATGACACGTCAGCCATGAAGGCGCCGAGCTATGTGGATGCGCAGGCGATCGCCCGCGATATCGTCGCGCGGTTCGACCAGGGCGCGATTGACGTCGTGCACCTCGCCTATGCGCACTTCCGCTCGACGCTGGTTCAGGAACCCGCAATCGACCAGATCATCCCGGTGGTCCGCGCCGCCAACGATGCAGGCGCGCCCGCGGCGAGCGCTGCGGTTGAGTATGAGCCGGACGAAGAGGAAATTCTCGCCGACCTGCTTCCACGCAACCTCGCGAACCAGGTTTACCGCGCGCTGCTGGAGAACCAGGCCGGCTTCTACGGCTCGCAGATGACCGCCATGGACAATGCGACCCGGAACGCCGGCGACATGATCAACCGCCTGTCGATCCAGTATAATCGCCAGCGCCAGGCCGCGATCACCACCGAACTCGTCGAAATCATCTCGGGCGCCGAAGCGCTCTAACGCATACGCAAGGCAAGGAAGCAGACAATGGCCACCGCCGCAGACACTATCAATCGTCCGGGGACGAGCAACCTGACCGGCCGCGTCAGCCAGGTCATCGGCGCCGTCGTCGACGTGTCGTTCGAAGGCGAACTGCCGCCGATCCTCGGCGCGCTGGAGACCGAAGTCGACGGCCGCCGCCTCGTGCTCGAGGTTGCGCAGCACCTCGGTGAGAGCACCGTCCGCACGATCGCGATGGACTCCACCGACGGCCTCACCCGCGGCCAGACGGTCAGCGCCACCGGCACCCAGATCCAGGTTCCGGTCGGCCCCAAGACCCTCGGCCGCATCATGAACGTTATCGGCGAGCCGATCGACGAGCGCGGCCCGATCGGGTCGGACCAGTTCTCCTCCATCCACGCCGAGGCACCGGCCTTCGTCGACCAGTCGACCGAAGCCGCCATCCTCGTCACCGGCATCAAGGTCATCGACCTGCTCGCGCCTTATGCAAAGGGCGGCAAGATCGGCCTGTTCGGCGGCGCCGGCGTCGGTAAGACCGTGCTCATCCAGGAGCTCATCAACAACATCGCCAAGGGCCACGGCGGCGTGTCCGTGTTCGCGGGCGTCGGTGAGCGGACCCGCGAGGGCAATGACCTCTATCACGAGTTCCTCGACGCCGGCGTTATCGCCAAGGACGCCGATGGCAACCCGACGCCGGAAGGCTCCAAGGTGGCGCTGGTGTTCGGCCAGATGAACGAGCCGCCGGGAGCGCGCGCCCGCGTCGCTCTGTCGGGTCTCACGCAGGCCGAATATTTCCGCGACGTCGAGGGCCAGGACGTGCTGTTCTTCGTCGACAACATCTTCCGCTTCACCCAGGCGGGTTCGGAAGTGTCGGCGCTGCTCGGCCGTATCCCGTCGGCCGTGGGTTATCAGCCGACCCTGTCGACCGACATGGGGGCGCTACAGGAGCGCATCACCTCGACCAACAAGGGTTCGATCACCTCGGTGCAGGCCATCTACGTGCCTGCCGACGACTTGACCGATCCGGCGCCCGCGACCTCCTTCGCCCACTTGGACGCCACCACGACGCTGAGCCGCGCCATCTCCGAGCTGGGCATCTACCCGGCCGTCGACCCGCTTGACTCTGTCAGCCGCGTTTTGACCCCCGCCGTCGTGGGCCAGGAGCATTACGAAGTTGCTCGTGCGGTTCAGGAGACGCTACAGAAGTATAAGTCGCTGCAGGACATCATCGCGATCCTCGGCATGGACGAGCTGTCCGAAGAGGATAAGCTGGTCGTCAGCCGCGCCCGCAAGATCCAGCGCTTCCTCTCCCAGCCGTTCCACGTCGCCGAAGTCTTCACCGGCATCCCCGGCAAGTTCGTGCAGGTCGAGGACACGGTCCGCTCCTTCAAGGCGGTCGTCAACGGCGAGTATGACCACCTCCCGGAAGCTGCCTTCTACATGGTCGGCGGCATCGAGGAAGCGGTCGCCAAGGCCGAAAAGCTGGCGCAGGACGCCTAATCGAGGATGGCCGGCAATCTCCGCCTTGAGGACTGCGTCAATGACGTCTGTCCCTGGTCGGGCAAGCCGGTCAGCGCCGATGCTCTGACCCTCTACCAGGGTCAGGTCGTCGGCTTTTGCAACACCGGCTGCCGGGACAAGTTCGAGACCGCGACCGCGGCCTTCGACCAGGCACTTACAAGGACCAATTGATGGCCGATCTTCACTTCGAGTTGGTCACGCCCGAAAAGCTGGTCGTGTCCGACGACGTCTACATGGTCGTGGTGCCCGGCACCGAGGGCGAGGCGGGCATCCTGGCCGGCCACGCGCCTTATATGACCACGCTCCGCGACGGCGACATCGCCATCTACCGCAGCGCTGGCGCCGCCCCGAGCGGATCACCGTCAGCGGCGGCTTCGCCGAGGTCAGCGAGCGCGGCCTGACCGTCCTGGCGGAGAGCGCCTCGGCCTGAGTCGCCAGAGGTTTCAGCGCTTGAATCCCCAGCTGATCGTGTTGCCTACATTCATCGGAATTCGGAAGGCATCTAGCGGGGTCACCCGAATGGCAGCCGTGAGCGGATCCTTGATTGAGCGCCCCATCGGGACGAGCCGCAGCCAGTAGCTTAGCCGATAGCGGTTCCAGAAGCTCTTTGCGGCGACGTCGCAATACCCATTGCGCTCCAGCAACTCCCTGGAGCTTTGCGCCGAGAAGAGCTGCATATGCTCGACATCGACGATCGGCGAGCGTTTGCCGAGCATCCTGTTTAGGACACCGCGCCGGTCGTGAGTCACGCCGACGAACACGCCGCCGGGGCGGAGCAGCCGGTGGGCCGCGGCGACCAATGATCCGGGGTCGTGCACATGCTCCAGCGTCATGAAGCAGCAGATCAGATCGAAACTATCCGGCGGGAAGTCGTTGCCCTCGAAAACGCCTTCACGAATCCACGCCTTGCGATGCTCGGGCGCCGCGGCGATGGCGCTTGTCGACGGCTCGATCCCGACCAGTTCCTTGAAGCCGGCGTGCTTGAGCCGCTCTAGGAACGCGGCGGTTCCGGTGCCGATTTCCAATGCAGAGCCGCGCGATTTTAGTTTCTTGAGAACAGGTTCGATCGCCTCGGCATAAGCATCGGCGGCGTCCTCCGCTTCCCGCGCACTGTCATAGTCCGCGGAGTGGTAGCTTTCAGCCAATTCCTCCGCGCTCGGTGGCCGGTCGACATAAGCGAGGTCGCAGACGCGGCAGGTCACCATTGCATGGCTCATATATTCTGGCACCTTGCGCGACGCGAAGCTTGAGGCGCTCAGCAATTCCTCGTTGCGCGTATCGGCCAGGAACGGCTCGGTCTCGTCGGACCCGGCTCCACAGATCGGGCAGGCTCGGAGGGCGGCGGTGATCGGTTGGTAGTTCATGTCCATGCTGCTAGCCCAATGTGGTTGAGCAAATGTTAACCATATGGCGCGACATCAACGGCCATGGAATATCGTGCTCTCGTCGCTGCAGCCTCCTTCCCCACCGAAGACCTTGCGGCGCGGATCCGTTGTCGCGCGCTGGAGATGGTGACGCGAGCCAAGGCATCGCACATAGGCTCCGCCCTATCGATTGCGGACATCGTCGCGGTCCTTTACGGTCGCTCGTTGCGGCTGAACCCGGCCGAGCCGAAGCATTCCGAGCGCGACCGCTTCATTCTTTCCAAGGGACACGCCTGCGTCGCGGTCTATGCGGCGCTTGCCGAAACTGGGTTCATCGATCGCGAGCTGCTCACCACCTACGGCACCGACTTCTCTCCGCTCATGGCGCACATCAGCCACAAGGTGCCGGGGGCGGAATTTTCCACCGGCGCGCTCGGCCACGGCCTTCCGTTCGGCACCGGCAAGGCGCTGGCGGCGAAGAGCCGTGGGCTCGCGTGGCGAACCGTCGTGCTGACCAGCGACGGCGAATGGGGCGAAGGCAGCAATTGGGAAGCGGCCTTGTTCGCGGCGCACCACGGCCTCGACAATTTGCTGTGCATCATCGACTATAACAAGCTGCAGAGCCTCGGCACGGTCGACGATACGCTCCGGCTGGAGCCGCTGCATTCCAAGTTCCAGGCGTTCGGCTGGGCGGTTCAGGAAGTGGACGGCCACGATCACGCGGCGCTCGCCGACGCAATCGATCCCACCTCCTGGCCCGCCGGCAAGCCCGCCATGCTGATCTGTCACACCACGAAGGGCAAGGGCGTCAGCTTCATGGAGAGCCAGGTTGCCTGGCACTACCTCAACCCGACGCCCGAGCTGCTCGCCGCCGCCATCGCCGAAATCGAGGGAGCCCAGCATGCGTGACGCCTTCATCGACGAGCTGACCGAGCTTGCCGAGACCAACCCGCAAATCGCGCTCGTCGTCGGCGACCTCGGCTATAGCGTCATCGAGCGCTTTGCCGAGCGCTTTCCCGATCGCTTCTTCAACGTCGGCGTTGCCGAGCAGAACATGACCGGCCTGGCGGCGGGCATGGCGAGCGAAGGCTATCACGTCTTCACTTATTCGATCGCCAACTTCCCGACCTTCCGCTGCGCCGAGCAGATCCGCAACGATGTCGATCATCACCGGCTTGCCGTGACCGTCGTCGCCGTGGGGGAGGCGTTGCGTATGGAGCGCTCGGCTATTCGCACCATGCGGTGCAGGACTACGCCCTGATGCGGGCGATGCCGAACATGACCATCGCTGCCCCCGGTGACCCGTCGGAGACACGCGCCTGCCTCCGCTGGCTGGTGGACAATCCCGGTCCCTCTTACCTCCGCCTTGGCAAGGCCGGCGAGCCGAGGTTTCATGAGACCATGCCAGAGGTGTCACCGGGCCGCTGGGTTCCCGTGCGCTCGGGCGACGAAGCCTCGGTCATGCTGTCGACGGGCGGGGCGCTTGGCGCCGCCATTGGCCGCGCTGACGGCCGTGCCGTTTACTCGCTGCCGCTGTGGAGCATGGCGGCGAAAGTTCAGCAGGCGGAGCAGATTTCCCGGCACGCGTTCGTCACGACTCTCGAAGATCATCTAGCGGACGGCGGCTTCGGGTCTTGGTTAACCGAAAGCGTTGCCGGAACGGCGGCAGCGGCCACTATCCGCCCGATCGCCCTTTCCCACGAAATCTGCGACCGGGTAGCCAACCAGGCGACATTGAACCGCATCGGCGGGCTCGCAGCTTAACATTTTATTGACGATACTTGTTCACGGTGAGGGGCATGAAAGCAATCATCCTTGCAGGCGGTCTCGGGACCCGAATTGCGGAAGAAACCTCCACCCGGCCCAAGCCGATGGTGGAGATCGGCGGCAAGCCGATCCTGTGGCACATCATGAAGATCTACGCCCAGCATGGGGTTAGCGAGTTCATCATCTGCCTTGGCTACAAGGGCTACATGATCAAGGAGTATTTCTTCAATTACGCCTTGCACATGTCGGACGTCACCATCGACCTGCGCACCGGGACCACCAACGTCCACCGCAACGACACGGAAGACTGGAAAATCTCGCTGGTCGACACAGGTTCGGACACGATGACTGGCGGCCGCCTCCGCCGCGCGCTTCAATATCTGGGTGAGGACGACAAGGACTTCTGCCTGACTTACGGCGACGGTGTCAGCGACCTCGACGTCAGCGGCGCCATCGAATTTCACCGCAGCCACGGCAAGAAGGCAACCGTGACCGCAGTCCGCCCCGCAAGCCGGTACGGGCAGCTCGCCCTGGTCGGCGACACGGTTGAAGCGTTCGCCGAAAAACCAGTGGACGAAGGCGGCTGGATTAACGGCGGCTTCTTCGTTCTGGACCGATCCGTGAGCCGATATCTCTCCAACTCCGACGAATGCGTATGGGAACGTGAGCCGCTCGAGCGCCTGGCCGCGGAAGGCGAGCTTCGGTCCTACTTCCATGACGGCTTCTGGCAGCCCATGGACACGCTTCGCGACCGTCAGATGCTGGAAGGCATGTGGGAGCGCCGCGAAGCCGCTTGGAAGATCTGGGCGTGAACTCGGCTTTCTGGCGCGGGCGCCGGGTCGTCCTGACCGGACATACCGGGTTCAAGGGGAGCTGGCTCCTGCTGCTCCTGGAAACCTTAGGCGCCGACGTCACCGGCTTGTCGCTGAAGCCAGAAGAGGACACCCTGTTCCGCCAGATCAACGGAGCGGCCCGCTGCAAGCACCACATCGCCGACATTCGCGATTTCGCCGCCGTGAAGTCGGTTGTCGGAGCTGCGCAGCCCGACATTATTCTCCACCTCGCGGCGCAGCCGCTGGTGCGCCAGTCCTACCTCGACCCGCTGGAGACCTACGGAACCAACGTCCTTGGCACCGCCAACGTCCTTCAGGCGGCTCGCGGGCTCGACAATCTGCTCGCCATCGTCTCAGTCACCACCGACAAATGCTACGCGAATGATGGCCGCAGCACCGGCTATGTTGAGGACGACCGGCTCGGCGGCCACGATCCTTATTCCAATAGCAAAGCCTGCGCCGAGCTGGTATCGCAAAGTTTCCGCGACAGCTTCTTTGCCGAACGACAGATTGGGCTCGCCACCGCGCGTGCTGGCAACGTTATCGGCGGCGGCGACTATGCCGCAGACAGGTTGATCCCCGATGCGGTGAAGGCGCTCAGCGCGGGCCAGCCGATTGAGCTTCGCAACCCGAATGCTGTACGCCCATGGCAGCATGTCCTGGAGCCCGTGAGCGGCTATTGCCTCCTTGCCGAGCGGCTTGCCTCCGATCCGAAGCGCTTCGCCAAAGGCTGGAACTTCGGTCCCCCGGCCGAGGATGTCGCAAGCGTCTCCCGCGTCGTGGGTCAGCTCGCGCGCTGCTGGGGGAGCGATGAGACAGTTGCGCCGCAACTCGGCAATCACCCGCACGAGGCCGAACTCCTGACACTCGATTCAACACGCGCCCGGTGCGAGCTCGGCTGGAAGCCGCGGCTGGACTTCGAGCAAGCCATCGCCTGGACCGCCAATTGGTACCACGCGCGGCTTGGCGGGAGCGATGCTGCAAAGCTCTGCTTCGACCAAATCGGTGCCTATCAGAGTCTTTCCTCCGAGCAGACGGCAGCAGCCTGATGCCCCTGAAGCGCCTCCTTGTTACCGGCGCCGGCGGCTTCGTTGGTGCTGCAGTCGTGAAAGCCGCCGCTGCCGCCGGTCACGACGTCGTTGCGCTTGTTCGCAATGATGCCAGCCGCCTGCGGAACTTGGCCCGGATCCAAATCGAACGCGCGGACCTCGCCGATGACGCTGCCGTTTCGGACCTGCTTCGGCGCACTCGCCCCGACATTGTCGTCCACTCCGCTTGGGAGGGCGTCGGCGGCCCACTCCGCAGCGGCGACATTCAGCTCGACAATATTCGCACAACAGTCGCTCTCACCGATGCCAGCATTGCAGCGGGCGCGCACAAATTCGTGGGAATCGGGTCACAAGCAGAATATGGCGGGCTCAACCGGAGGATTGTCGAAACTGACCTGCCGCAGCCAACGATGCTGTACGGCGCAGCCAAGCTCGCGGCCATGCATCTTGCTTCCCAGCGTTGCCGCGAGGCCCTTGTCGATTTCTCCTGGCTGAGGCTCTTCTCGGTTTACGGCCCGGGCGACAACCCCAACTGGCTAATCCCGTCAGTTGCTGCCTCGCTGTTACGAGGCATCGTGCCCAAATGCACCGCCGGCACTCAAAAATGGGACTATCTTCACATCGATGATGTTGCGGCCGGCGTCCTAGCAGCAGCAGATTCCGATTCCGCCACCGGCGTGTTCAATCTGTCGTCCGGAATACCGGTGGCTGTACGTCACATCATCGAGCAGCTTCGGGACATCTATGCGCCCGGGCTCGATCTTACCTTTGGCAAAATTCCATTCGGACCCGACCAGATCATGCATCTGGAAGGAGACAACATGCGCCTTCGGCAAGCCACTGGCTGGCAGCCTAAGGTTGCGCTGGAAGATGGCCTTCGGAGCTTGCACGAGCCAAGGCTGGCAGCAGCATGAACGGCACCACGGTTAACCTGCGGCAGTTGGTGCGCTTTGGTATGGCCGGCGCACTGAACACATGCTTCGGCTATCTGGCGTTTGCGTCCCTGCTTTGGGGCACCGGAATCAAAGAAGTCGCCGTGGTTTTCGGGACGTTCGCAGGTATCCTGTTCAACTTCAATACCTACAAGGTGGTATTCGTTGCACAGGGGATGTCGCGGCTGCCGCGGTTTTTGGCCTTCTACGCCACCATGCCTTGTTCAAACATCGTGCTGCTGCATGTTCTGACGGCCACTGGTCTAAGTCCCTATGTTGGCCAAGCGATGATCATCGCCCTAGTTGCTCCCATCTCATTCCTAACCCTGCGCTTCTGGGTCTTTGCGGACGCGCTGGAGCTGAAGCCATGAAAACCATCTCGATCATCTCGCCCTGCTTCAACGAAGCGGACAATGTCCGCGGGTGCAGCTATGCCGTGCGAGCCTTGTTCGCGCCCAGCGGCCCACTTGCCGGGTACCGCTACGAGCATATCTTTGCGGACAACGCATCGACCGACGGCACCGTGGAAATCTTGCGAGAGATCGCCGCGGAAGACCATTCGACCAAAGTCATTCTCAACGCCCGAAATTTCGGTCCCTTCCGGTCGAATTTCAATGCTTTACGGGCAGCCACTGGCGACGCCATTTTGGTGTTCCTGCCCGTTGACCTCCAGGACCCGCCAGCGATGATCCCGGAATTCGTGAAGCTTTGGGAGAGCGGTGTCGAGGTTGTTGCGGGTGCGCGGACAAACCGAAAGGAAAGCCTCGCGCTTCGATCGTGCCGGGCGGTTTTCTATCGTCTGGTTCGCGGCCTATCGGACATCGACATTCCTGTTGATGTCGGTGAATTTCAACTGATCGACCGGACGGTTTGGCGCGCGGTAGTCCAGCACGACGACCACTACCCCTACATTCGGGGCATTATCGCCTCGGTCGGTTTTCGGCGGGTCATCGTTCCCTACACTTGGGAAACAAGGGAGCGCGGGTTGTCGAAGAACAACCTGCCTCGGCTGATTGATCAGGCGCTAAACGGCATCTTCTCCTTCACGAGCGTTCCCATGCGCCTGTGTACGTTTGCCGGTCTGATGATGGCCAGCCTGTGTTTCCTCTACGCAATGTTCGCGATCGGGGCCTGGCTATTGCATCCGGGATTTGCGCCGATGGGGATAACGACGATCATCGTTGCGCTATTCTTCCTTTCAGGGATGCAGCTCACGTTCATCGGCATCCTTGGCGAGTACGTAACCTCGATCCACAGCCAGGTCCGCAAGCGGCCCTTGGTTGTCGAACGAGACCGCCTCAACATGAACTCGCAGGCGCTCGCGAGCCCTGTCCATAAGCTTCAGAAGCGAGTTGCTGACGCGGCATGATCCAGGCGACTTCGTTGCTGGAGGTGGAAAGCCCGGCGAAGGCTGGCCTGCCGCCCTTGAGCGTTGCATCGTGCCTCCTCGGGCTATTTGCAATCGACAATCTCCTGTTGCTGCACTTTCTTGGCTTGCCGCTATGGGCCCTTGCCGGATTGATTGCCGTGCTAGTCATGGCATTGACCTGGCTTTGTGGGAGGTTCCCGGCCGATGGTGCGCCAATACCATACTGTGCCGTTGTCGCTGCCTTCCTCCTGGCGCTGGCGCTCTGTGCCTTAGGGGGCGAAGGCCGCTTCTTTTATTCCAATGTGGATTGGCAAGTTCGAGACGCCGTCCTTCGCGATTTGGCCACCCACCCATGGCCGTTCGCTTACGACATCGGTGGAACTCCCTACTTCCTACGAGCTCCGATAGGGCTTTACCTGGCGCCTGCAATGTCCGGTAGGCATGCCGAAATCGCGCTGCTGTTGTGGAGCTCGCTCCACCTAGCGGGGATCTTCAATTTAGCCTGGCACCTGTTCGAGCGGGGTCATCAGCGAATAATCGCCGCGATCGTGTTCGTTTTGTTCAGTGGCTGGGACGTGGTCGGGACTGCCATTTACTCGGCACTTGGCCTTAACCTGCCGTGGGACCACATCGAACCCTGGAATGCGGGATATCAGTATAGCTCCACTTTCACGCTGATATCCTGGGTACCGCATCATGCCATCGCGGGGTGGACATGCGCTGTTGCCTTCCTGCTTTGGCGCAAAGGCTTGCTGCCTGTCGGCTTTTTCGCCGCAACGATCCCGTTGGTAGCATTATGGTCGCCGCTCGCTGTCATGGGCGCTGTTCCGTTCGCGCTCTTTGCCGGGCTGCACAGCTTGCGAGGTAGAGCCTATAGCATCAAAGATGTTGCCATCGCAGCCCTTTGCACGGCCGTGGCACTGCCTGCCTTGTTCTACCTTCAGATCGATGCTCAGACGGTCGCGATGCGGTTTCTTCCGGCAGCTTTGCTGGTCTGGACACTCTGCATCGTGCTGGAGGTACTGCCCTTCGTCATACCGTTGCTTCGCGAACCCAAGTCGACGGCTATCGATCGACCGGTACTGCTATTGGTTTTGGCGCTTTTGCTGCTCATGCCTTTGGTGCAGATCGGGGTAAGTCTGGACTTCCAAATGCGGGCATCCATCATGCCGCTGGCGATATTGTCCATCTTGTTTGCGCAGTGGATCTGTTTGCTTCTGAAGCAGAAGCCGATCCGCCGAACTGCCTTGGCTTACGCGCTCGTTGCGGTCGGGCTTGGTGCGGTTACGACGATGCTGGAGCTTCGGCGCTCGATCATCCATCCGCCATCACCGTCGCCGCTGTGTTCTCTGGTCGGCGTCTGGCACAAACTCGACAACCTCAACGTCCCCTACTCTACTTATCTCGTGCCGCTTTCCGCAATGCCCGAGGGACTCCGCTATACCCAGGTCATGGCTGGTCGATCGGACCCACAGAAGTGCTGGGATCGCCGCTGGTCCACGCCGAATGGCTGGGCAACCGTCTCGGACGACTGAGGCGCGTCGTCGCCGGCCTGATGTAAATCATGGTTGGCTGCGCGTTAACCAAATACCAACTTTCCGAGGTCAACTTGCACCTTGGAATTTCGGATCAGCCCGCGAAAAGCACAGGGACTAACTATGACTTACCAAGCCGCGGAATCAATCAAGCAGAATGTTCGGCAGTTCGACAGAGATGTGCTGGCAGGCGGATCTTATCTTTACACTGCCGAACGCCTGTCCGCCCAAACTGCCAACGCGCGCCTTTCCAGGAGCGTCGCGGAAGCTTTCGATTTTCGGGGCAAGCGCGTCTTGGATGTGGGCTGCGGCGACGGCGCCTATACGGTTGAGTTCCCCGCATTGGGTGTCCGTTCCGTCTTGGGTATCGATCCTGCCGCCGTTGCCGTGGAAGCTGCGGCCGTTCGGTCGCAGCTGATGAAGGTTGACGGCATCGCCCGATTTTCGGTGGGTAACATCTATGCTCTAAACGAGCTTCTGGCGGCCGAAGACTTCGACTGTATCGTCATCCGGGGCGTGCTCCACCACCTTCCCAATGCCGAAAGGGCAATCGCTGCTTTGGCCGGCTACAAGGGGACGCTCATCATCGTTGAGCCGAACGGCAACAACCCCGTACTCAAACTTCTTGAACGGTATTCCAGCTATCATGTTGAACATGAGGAACAATCATTCGCGCCTCGGCTCATTAGATGTTGGCTGAAAGCGGCCGGCTTTACCCAAGTGCAGACCAAGATGGTCAACTTGGTGCCGTTCTTCTGTCCCGACTGGATGGTGCGTCCGCTGGAACTGATCGAGCGCCTTGTCGAACGTCTGCCCGTCATTCGCGCCTTCAGCTGCGGCCAGAGTGTCATTGTCGCTAAGAAGCCGAACGCTTAAGAGCTTCGAAGCGTCGCTTTGAGACAGGGTGGCCGATTGAACGGGGAGCTATCGATCGCAGGCACTCCCCGTGCAACTGCCCTCGGCGGCCGCCTTGGCCGGGTGTTCTCCCGCGGTGATTCGCTGATCGCTGAAGATCGCAGCTGGCGAACCGCCGTTGCTGCTCTTCTGTTGCTTCAAACCACCATGGTCTTCTCCCACGCCGCTTGGCTCGACGAGTGGCAGGCCCTCCAGATTGCGTTGCAATCGCCCGACCTTTCCGCACTGCTCGAAAATCTCCGCTACGAAGGCCACCCTCCGCTCTGGTATGCGCTGCTGCGGATCGCGGGGTGGTTCATTCCCTATCTTTGGGTCTTGGCCGGGATCCAGTTCGCGGTTGCTCTTGGGATGCAGGCTCTCATCCTGCTGCGGGCGCCCTTCACTCGGCTGGAACGGCTACTGCTCGGCTCGAGCTACTTCATCCTGTTTGAATTCGGCACCTTATCGCGAGGGCTGAGCCTGGGCGCCTTCCTGACCATCGCGTTGTTCGCGGCAAAGGATAAGCGTTTGCGTTGGGCAACCATCATCCTCCTGCCGCTGGTAGACTTCCTGTTCGGCCTAATTTCCCTCATCGGCATTATGCTCGCACTGCACGACAAGAGATTTTCAAGGCTAGGAGCTGGGCTGTGGCTCGCGAGCAGCCTGCTTGCAGCCTGGTCGATCATTCCCGCACCGGATATTCGCCCCGCATTAGCCACCCCGCATGTGCTCTACGGCTTGTTCCTAGCACTTAACAATTTGTCGGCTCTTCTCATCCCATTTCAGACGCTTGACGGTCAAATTGGCTGGGGCGGCGGGTTGCCAGGATTGCTGGGTCCGGTCGGCGGACTGCTATTCCTGCTGTTTGCGCTTTCAGAGATCAGGGACGTCAAGCTGCACGGCTGGCTGTTCCGGCTTTTCTTCCTTCTCTCAATTGCTTTCACCTTGTTCATCTACCCGCTCGGCATTCGCCACCTGACCTTGATCCCACTGCTGGTGATCTTGTTTAAATGGCGAGAAGTTGAAGCTGGTGGTGCAACAAGCGCTTGGTTCAAGGCGTGGTTGGCAGTGCTTGCCGCGGGAGGTGCGGCGGTTGTCGCGATTAGTGTTGATCGTCCATTTGACAGTGCCCCAGAAGTGGCCAAGTTCATCACGGCCAATAACCTACAGGACAAGCATTGGGTCTCTTACCCCGATTCTCTGGGACAAGCTGTATCAGGTTTGATCGACCGGGAGTTCGAGACCCCGCCAAAAGGATGCACCCAGAGCTTCATCCGCTGGGACCGGGGCGATCCCAGTGAAGGCATCAATAACGCTGCCGAGCTAGACAAGGCACTCAGGAAAGTTGCCTCGAACAGAGGACGATTTTACCTGATTTCCAGCTATGATCTCGATGACAGGATCACCATCCCGTTCCGAAAGATTGCGCATTTCGGAAAGGCCTACGATCGCCGGGACTACTTCATCTATGTCGTAGCGCCGGCATTGCCGGAGAAGGCGCCAGCGCGACCCTGTCCACCGAAGCGGGTTGGGCTCAGCCAAGCCTGGCTGCTGGCGTCCTGACTGTCAGATGTCGAAGCTGCACCCGCAGTTCCGACGCTTGCCACGCCCCCGGAGAGAGCCTTGTACGCAACTGCGATAAACCAGCTTGAGCTGCTCGTACGCAGGTGCGCCGACCTCACCGAGCGCGCTTTCGGCCAAATCAACCTCGGTTTGCAAAATCAAAAGCGATGGTTGGTCGCTGCAGGAACCCTGTTGTTGCTGCAGGTGTTGCTGGTCGGCACCCACGTCGCGTGGATGGACGAGTGGCAAGCACTCCAGATCGCCCTTCAGTCACCCACTCTGCCCGCGTTGTTCGCAAACCTGAGGTACGAGGGTCACCCCGCCTTATGGTACCTCTTGCTGAGGCTACTCGGTCTGCTGCTGCCGTACATGTGGGTTCTTGCGGTGGCTCAGTTCATGGTTGCGCTCGCGATGCAGGCGACAATCCTCTTCGCTTCGCCGTTTCAACGGTTCGAGCGACTTCTAATTGGCGGCAGCTACTTCATCCTGTTTGAATTTGGCACTTTGTCTCGAGGCATGGGACTTGGAGCATTCCTCACGGTCGCATTCTTCGCCGCCCATTGGAGAGCCCTGACCTGGCTTATCCTGGCCCTACTGCCGAACGTCGATGCTCTGTTCGGGATGATTTCGATCGTGGGCATCCTGATCACCAAAAAAGACGGGCGCTTCTCGTGGCTCGGCGCGGGACTTTGGGCTTTGGGCAGTCTCTTCGCAGCATGGACGGTATTTCCGGCAGCTGACGTCAAGCCCACGTTGGAAGTTCCGGTCCCCTTTACCGGTCTGGTGCATTCGATCGTCAGTTTCGGGCCATTATTCATCCCACTTCATACCTACGCCGGTCACCTTAAATGGGGAGGCATTTTGCCGTGGAATTTGTCCATTGGTAGCGGATTGATCTTCCTGGCTTTCGCCTTTCACCAGACCCGGAAGACGAGGCTGCATCTATTGCTTCTGGCAGGGTTCATCGTCGCAGTGCTCTTGTTTCGCGTGTTCATATATCCACTGTCGGTTCGTCACCTCGCCCTCATTCCCCTGCTGCTAATCCTTTTGAAATGGCGGGAACTCCGCATTGGCGGAACCTTGGAACCGTTGTTTCGCATGTGGCTGTTGGTGATCGCTCTTGCGGGTGCCGCTGTGTCCGCAATCAGCTTTCAACGGCCATTTGATAGGATTCCGGAGGTCGCCGATTACATTGCCAATAATGGACTGCAGGACAAACACTGGGTTTCGTACCCCGACTCCATGGCCGCAGGAGTATTCGGGATCTTAGACCGGGAGGCTCACACATTAGGGAAAGGGTGCACCCAGAGTTTCCTACGCTGGGATTACCGAAACGATTATCAGGAATTGAATGAGTTGGATGCCGCTTTCAAGCAGGTAAGTCGTGATTATGGACGCTATTATCTGGTGACGAGCTATGCGCTGGAACGGCACATGACAGTGCCGCTGCAAAGGATCGCACATTTTTCCGCCGGCTACGACGGCAGGCCTTATTATCTGTACATCGTCGCCCCCCAGCTGCGGGAAAGCAACCGCCAACCCCCCAAGTGCGAGCCCGTTCGAATTCACTTAAGTGAAGCTACACTCCTCCGCTGATTACCTTGGCGTTCTAAAAATAGGCGACCTTTAGGCTTTTCGTAAAAGTTTCCAGCCTATTCACCACTAAGACTTCTTTCGCGTCCGATAGGGTACAGGCTTCGATGAGTGCATTTGGCAAGCGTGGTGGCGTTGGTAGCGGGCCGCGTCCCGCATTCGGTGTCGCAAAGCCCATGAAAGGCGGCGGCAGCGGCGGCCTTAGCACCCTCGGCGCCTCTGAAGGCGGCGACCAGTTCCCGCCCCTCGACGATCTCGCCTCCGAACTGGACGCGGCTCCCGAGTCTTCGGCCGGTCCCGGCGCCGCTCCGATGGGGGCGATGGATCGCCTGAACACCCGAATGAACGCCAGCGGCGAAGCGGCTTCCTCCAAGCAGGAAGGCTTCGAGGCTGCGGTTCACCGGATCAAGGAGCAGGTGCTTCCTCGCCTGCTCGAGCGCGTCGATCCGGAAGCTGCGGCAACCCTCAACAAGGATGAGCTTGCCGAGGAGTTCCGGCCGATTATCGGCGAGGTCCTGGCGGAACTGAAGATTACCCTCAACCGCCGCGAGCAATTCGCGCTGGAAAAGGTGCTTGTCGATGAACTCCTCGGCCTGGGGCCGTTGGAAGAACTGCTTTCCGATCCGGCCGTCAGCGACATCATGGTCAACGGCCCCGAGCAGACCTTCGTGGAGCGCAAGGGCAAGCTGGAGCTGGCTCAGATCCAGTTCCGTGACGAGGAGCATCTGTTCCAGATCGCGCAGCGCATCGTGAACAAGGTCGGCCGCCGCGTCGACCAGACCTCACCGCTTGCCGACGCCCGTCTTCAGGACGGCAGCCGCGTCAACGTCATCATTCCGCCGCTGTCGCTTCGTGGCACCGCCATCTCCATTCGTAAATTCTCCGAAAAGCCGATCACGCTCGACATGATGAAGGGCTTTGGCTCCATGTCGGACAAGATGGCGACCTGCCTGAAAATCGCGGGCGCCAGCCGGATGAACATCGTCATTTCGGGCGGTACCGGTTCGGGTAAGACGACCATGCTCAATGCATTGTCGAAGATGATCGACCCGGGCGAACGCGTGATCACCATCGAAGACGCGGCGGAACTTCGGCTTCAGCAGCCGCACTGGCTGCCGCTCGAAACCCGCCCGCCCAACCTCGAAGGCCAAGGCGCGATCACCATCCGCGACCTCGTCATCAACGCGCTTCGTATGCGACCGGACCGAATCATCCTCGGCGAAATTCGTGGCCAGGAGTGTTTCGACCTTCTGGCCGCCATGAACACCGGCCACGACGGGTCGATGGCGACGCTCCACTCCAACAGCCCGCGCGAGTGCCTGGCGCGTATGGAGAACATGGTGATGATGGGCGACATCAAGATCCCGAAGGAGGCGATCAGCCGCCAGATCGCGGACTCCGTCGACCTCATCGTGCAGGTGAAGCGCCTCCGCGACGGCTCGCGCCGCACCACCAACATCACCGAGGTTATCGGCATGGAGGGCGAGGTCATCGTCACCCAGGAGCTGTTCAAGTTCGAATATCTGGACGAAACGGCGGACGGCAAGATCATCGGCGAATATCGCTCGATGGGCCTTCGCCCCTACACCCTCGACAAGGCCAAGCAGTTCGGGTTCGATCAGCCCTATCTGGAAGCCTGTCTCTAGCCTCTTTGTAGATCGGAACCGCTCACCGCCGCAGGCATTGGGCTTGGCATGGAGCGGCAGAAGATCGGGGTCCTGACCTTTCACAAATGCATCAACTACGGTTCCTATTGGCAGGCCCGGTGCCTGGTGGAAGGATTGCAGGCAAAAGGCCACGACGCGGTTCTGCTCGACCATCATTCGGATGAAGTTGCGCGCGCGGAGATACGATGCGCCTTTCAGCCAAAATTACCGGAGCGATCGCCCCGGTCGGACATTCGCGACTACTCGCAAAAGGTCCGGAGCTTTCTGAAGGCGTTTGCGGGACTTCCGGTCTCCGCCCCCTTCTCTCTTTACGAGCCCGGCGCCGTTCAGGGCTTCGACACGATCGTGATTGGAAGCGATGAAGTCTGGAATCTTCGGCATCCCTGGTACGGTCAGAAATCGATCTTCTACGGCGATGGCCTGAAGGCCGATCGCCTGGTCTCCTACGCAGCCAGCTTTGGAAATCACGACGCCGACGAGGGGCTTCACCCCTGGTGGGCGGGGCACCTCGGCAACTTCGGTGCCATCTCCGTACGCGACGAGAACAGCCGGCGATTGGTGAAGGACGGCACCGGTCGCGAGCCGACGATGGTGCTCGACCCATGTCTCCAATTCCCGGGAATCGCCCAGGTCGAGCCGGCCAATGAGGATGAGCCCTATGCGGTGGTCTACGGGCATGGCTTTCCCGTATGGTTTGCCGAGGCGGTGCAACGTTGGGCGAGCGATGCCCGCATCAAGCTGCTGAGTATCGGCTACCGCAACGAGTGGGCAGACGAGCAAAGGCTGAGTGCCGGTCCTGACGATTTTGCCGCGCTGGTGGCCGGGGCGCGTGCCGTCGTCACCAATTTCTTCCACGGCTGCGTGTTCGCGCTGCTGAACAACAAGCCATTTGCGACCACGCCCACGCCCTATCGCTTCAACAAGGTGCGCGATCTCACCGCTGCGTTGGCTGCCACCCACCACATGGTGGCCGAAAAGGATGCTGATCGCCTCCCCGAGCTACTTGGTACGCCGCTGTCGTCTGAGATCGGGGAGCGCATCCGCGATCTGCGGGGGCAGTCCGACGAATATCTCACTGCCGCACTCGCCTGAATGGCGCTGAAGGAACTCGTCAGTCCGGCGGACGTGGTCGGCGCCGGCTTGTGCATCGGCTGCGGCAGCTGCGCCGCAGCCGAGCCCCGCGCGCGCATGGACTGGGACCGCTTCGGTCAGTTGAAGCCGCGAGGTCCCGCCGATTGGTATGCGGCACGCACGGAAGCATTCTCCCGGCAGTGCCCGTTCGGTACGCTGGCAACAAACGAAGACGAACTCGCAGCAGACCGGTTTGCCACCGCCGCCGTTCGCGATCCCCGGATCGGCAGCTTCGAGCAGGCTTATGTCGGCGCCGCCAAGGACCCTTACCGGGCTGAAGGAAGCAGCGGCGGCATGGTGAGCTGGGTCGCTTCTGCGCTGCTCGCCAGCGGGCGCGTCGACTCGGTCGCACATGTCGAGCCGGCTGATCCGGGAAGCGGCGGCCTGTTCCACTTCCGGCTGTCGCGCACACGCGAAGAGGTCTCCGGCGGCGCCAAGTCGCGATATTACCCTGTCCACCTGACAGAGGTGATCCGCACCATTCGAGAGACGCCGGGACGCTACGCGATCGTTGGCGTGCCCTGCTTCATCAAGGCCGTTCACCTGCTCCGCCGCGCCGATCCAGTGCTGGAAGATCGGATCACGCACACGCTTGGCCTATTTTGCGGCCACATGAAGAGCGCCGCTTTCGTGCAAAGCTTCGCCTGGCAACTGGACACGGCCATGGATGAAGTCGCTGCCGTCGATTACCGCATCAAGGACCAGGGCCGCCCGGCGAACTGGTATCGCGCGCACCTTACGCTCAAGGACGGCAGCAGCCGTGCCGAAGATTGGTGGCACTTGGTGGACGGCGATTGGGGCGCCGGCTTTTTCCAGAACAACGCATGCAACTATTGCGACGACGTGGTGGCGGAGACTGCCGACATCTCGTTCGGCGACGCGTGGTTGGAGCCATATTCCTCGGACGGCCGCGGCACCAACGTGGTGGTTGCTCGGACGCCCGAGATGCGGGACTTGCTGAACAGCGGGGCGGCGACGCGCTCGCTCGAACTCGCGTCTGTCGACGCCGATTTCATCGTCCAGACCCAGGCCGCGGGCCTTCGGCATCGGCGCGAGGGCCTGGCGTACCGTTTACGCTTCATGCCCCCTGCCCTGCCGCTGCAGAAGCGCGTCGCGCCATCGAGCGCCGGCATCGACCGCCGACGTAAGCTCGTCTTCCGGTCGCGCGCCTGGATCGCGCACTGGAGCCACCGCATGGCCTATGCGGCACGCCGAACCGGACTGCCTTGTGTATACACGGCCTGGGCCCGAGCATCGCTGACGGCTTATCGGGGCCTTACCTATTCCATTGGGCCACTAGGGCGCTGGTTCGACCGCCTGTTTCCGAAAAGTACAGCTTAGGCGGCTGGTTCCTCCCCTTCCGATGCCACGCGCCATTCGGCATCGGCCGATCCGCGGCGAAGATCGGTAGCAGCGGGTCCTCGGCGAAGTGCCAAGCTCCGCCAGAGGTAGATGGCCAAAGCAGCAACGATCGCGGCGATCCCGAGCCCGTTCAATCCAAGCATCGGCACCAGCAGCAGGTTGAGGAGCAGCGAGACCGCAAGGAACAGCAAATTGCCAAGCCAGATGGCGCGGTGTTGCCGTTCGACGAACAGGCCATAGTAAAGCGTCTCCGCGTGCGTGCGAATGAAAGTCGCAATCAGCAGAAGGACGAAGGCCGGGAAGGCCGCCAGTAGCTCCGGTTTGCCGAGCGTTCCGCCCATCAGGAGCATGGCGCCTGCAAGCCCAAGGAGAATGACGAAGCAGAGCGCAGCGGCCGTTACTGCCGTCTTTCGCAACTCGCGCTTGAAACGGTCCATGTCTCCGGCGTCGAAATGCTCGATCAGGACGGGAAAGGTGACGGTTGTTGTGGCGCTCTGAACCAGCGTCAGCGCCGCGGAAGTGAATGACGTGTAGAAGGTGGCGACGCCGACATCCTCAAGCGTCAGGTAGGATGCCAGCACAAAGCGGTCGAGATATTGACCCAGCGTAACCGCAACCGAGCCGATCCAGACCAGAAAGGCTCCGCCGATCACCGCCCGCATTTCGAGCCAACCTTCGGCGATCAACCCTATCCGACCCAGCAGCTGGCGGCGCATGAACCAGAGGTTGAGGACCACGCTTGTGCCTGCGCCGGCGAGCCAACAGCCGAGCACAAAGCCGACCGTTCGGTAGTTAGGATCGAGATAGCTGATGACCATCGCCGGCGCCGTCCACAGCCCTGAGCGAATGAAGAAGAGCGCGTTCGCAAGCGCCGGCCGCTTAAGCGCGATCGTGATGGTGTAGAGAAAGTTGGCATAGGCCTCGACCCCGCACAGCAGGTAGATGAGCAGCAGGAAGCGAACGCTTCCTCCCTCGCCCGATGTCGTCAGCGCCAACACAGCGAGCGGTGCCGCAAGCACGAAGCTGCCAAGGTAAAGCGCCAGAACGGACATGCCGGCACGGCGCTGCCGATCCTCGTCCATGCCGAGGATTTCGCGCGCCAGGATGTAATCGACGCGGAAACCCAACAGCACGATCGCAAGCATCACTGCGCCGAATGCGAGGCCGTACAACCCAAGCTCGGACAACGGGAAGAACTTGCCCATGTAGAGCGACAGCGCCAGCTTACCCGCCAGGCTGGCGAGACGAAGCAACAGCGAAGCCGAACCGGCAATGCCGCGTTTGGTCAGGAGCGCACTTAGGCTAGGCATGGCTCGAGCCAAGGCAAACAGGGAGCAGGCAGAAGGTGGCGACTGGCAAATCCGTGATCCGGTTCATCCATGAGGGCAAGGCAGCCTATCCTGACGTTAAAGCCTTCATGGAATATTTCGGCGGCACTTACGAGGTGCTGGAATGCTCACCCAGCGAAGCCGCCGCGGCGCCGGATCTCGACCGTACCGTCTGCTGGTACATGATGGGCTTCTACCCCAAAAAGCTTCCCTGCGCGCTGACCATCCACGATTACCGGTCACTGTCGGTCGGACGCGGACGAAAGCTGAAGGACAAGGTCAAGAAGCTGCTGAACGCCGATCCCGATCTGCGCTTCTTTCAAAATGACGCAATCCGGACTGCGCTGGGCTTCAAGGAGGACTCGCGCACCTACTATTTGCCGATGGGCGTGCCGTCGCAGTTCATCGACCAGCGCGGCCTTCGGGCAGAGCCAGGTACCGACTTCATCTACATCGGCAGCATGCTCGGCGAGCGCAAATGCGAGCTGATGCTGGACAGCTTCCTGAAGCGGTTCGGAGTCGCCAAGACCTTCGACCTTTATGGACCGCCCAATCCAGAGCTGGAGGCGCGCTACGCCGGCAAGGACAACATCAGGTTTAACGGCTTGATCCCGCAGGAACGGCTACCGGCCATCCTCAAGGCTGCTCGCGTCGGTGTCTGCTATTTCCCGATGCACTATCCGCATGTGCTCCAGACCCCGACCAAGCTGCTGGAATACGGCGCTCTGGGCATGCGAATTCTAGCCAACGATCACCCGCAGAGCCGCATCACATCGCAGCAATATGACATCCACTGCCAATGGGGTGACACGACGGACATGTTCGCGGGCGTGCCGGACAATCTCGACTGGCCCGACAATGCGACGACCGATGCCGCGCCGATGGCCTGGCCAGCCGTGATCCGAGACAGCGGGGTCGAAGAGGCTATTCGGCAGGCACTGCAGCAGCGCTGATCCGACCTTCAGCCGCCACTCTGGATCGCAATAACAGCCCGCAACCGAGGCCCAGTGCGATCCAGATCATCGGCGTCCGGAATGTGTCGGTGGTGAAACCGGACACCAGCACACCGATGCAGTTGAGAACCACCGGGAAGTGCCAAGTGACCACTGAATCTCCATCTCGGCGGTCGTGCCGCGCGCGGATGGCGAGCTTCCACGCAAGGCCCAGCCACAGGACGCACCATCCAATCAGTCCCGCCATGCCCAACTCCGCCCCGATGCGCGCGTAGACGGAGTAAACGTTGGGCCACGGCGCCAGCGGATAGGTGATCATTGGACCGACTTCGGGACTACGAAAGGCCCAGCTCGGTAGGAATTCAGTCACGTGAAAGCCGAATTGGCCAAGCCCGACGCCGAACAGCGGATGCGCCATGAACATCTTGAACGCCGCCGTCTGCATCGCCAGCCGCGAAAGGTTGGAAACGGACTCGCCGGCCACGACACCGACCACGATGTTCTGAAAGTTTGTCGCGATATACAAAGCGGCGATCAGGCCGACCCCAATCAGTCCGACTGGGACGAGCAAGCGTGCCGCCGCCGCCGCTTCGGTGTGGCCGCCACGCCGGGCATATAGCCCGGCAATCAACGCCAGTAGCCCGCAATTGACCATAAGCATCAGCAATCCGGTGCGGCTCGCGGTGACGATGATCACAAGCGTGAAGGCGATCAGCAACGTCCACGACCGCAGGGTACGCCGCGACTTGGCCTTCACCGCTGCATACCAGACCCAGGGCCAGGCGAACCCAGTGAAATTGCCGAACGCTGGCGGCTCGAACGAGACCGAGCGGTAGCGCTCGTCCCATCCGTACAGCACCTTTTCGTTCACCTGGCCGTTCCAGGCGTTCACCACGTCGGCCTGCCGGGTGTGGACGAGGTCGTCGATGGTCCTGAACAGACCACCCATCAGGCCGTTGCGACCGGCGAGCTCGACAATGATGTAGAAGATGCAAATGGCGACGCTCCAGCAGATGAAGCGGGCGACGCGATGCGTATATTCTTCAGGCTCGACCTGCTCGGCAAGCCACGCCAGCGCGATGCCATAGAGCACCACCAACAGCGACGTGACGAACTTGTTGGTGCCGGTCCGCTCGCGGAACACGATGCTCTGAATCTCGCCGAAATTGACGACGAACGAGACGATGGTGAGCGCCAGGATTGCAACTCCGACCCGTAAGGCCAGACTAGCGGACAGACGGTTTTCGCCCGACCTGACGGCCGACACCATCGCGAGCGCAATCGCGGCAGCGAAAAAGGGAAAGGAAAGCTCGTTGCCCAATTCGCCAAGCGCGCCAACACCGCGGATGGCGTCGAACGGGATGAAAACCAATCCTGCTGCAAACAGCCAGCGGACCGCATTGGAACGGGCCAGCAGGGGTGTGGATTGAGTCATCACTGCTCCGCAGCATAGATAGGCCGACCGCGAAGGGGAGAGGCAATTGCGAATTTGCCACGTGATCGAATCGGCATCGGGGGGAAGCGCCAACATCATGGTTGCGCTGGCGCTTCACGCCGCCAAGCGCGGCCATGACGTGTTCGCCATTTACTCTCCCGACCGGGCCGATCCGGCTGTCGTGGAAGCGCTGAACAATGGGGGCCTGGCGGCGGTCCGCCCCTCTCAGATGCGGCGATCGATCGGTCCTTGGGACGGCGCCGACGGGCTGATACTGCGACGCACCCTGACCGGGCTCGGGAAGCTCGACGTCATTCACAGCCATAGCTCGAAAGCAGGCGCCCTGGCCCGCGTCTTCGGCCGGTTCGGAGGCACCGCCCAGGTCTATTCTCCCCACGGCTTCTACACGATGACGGGCCAAGCACCGTTCTACATCGGCCCGGTCGAGCGCGCACTTGGATTGCTGACGGACAAGATCGTGGCTGTGTCGGATTACGAGCGGCGTCATGCAATCGACCTTGGCATCGGCTCGGACCGCGTCGCCGTCGTCGAGAATGGGATCGCACCCTATCAGCCACTCCCGCGGGACGAAGCGCGCCGACAGCTTGGGTTGCCCGCGGACGCTTTCGTCATCGGCTTCGTCGGCCGGCTCGCGCCGCAGAAAGACCCGCTCGCAGCCGTGGACGTGATCGATGGCGTCGACCCTGCGCTCAACGCCAACCTCGCGATCATTGGCGACGGCGACCTGCGTGCCGAGGCGGAAGAGAAAGCAGCGCGCAATGGAAGCCGAGTGCTGTTCGCGGGTTCACGCGATGCAAAGCCGCTCTTTTCGGCATTCGACTGCCTGCTTTGCACCAGCGAGTATGAAGGCATGCCGGTCTCGTTCCTGGAAGCGCTTCACTGCGGCATTCCCATCATCTCCTACCCGGTCGGCGGAACGGAGGAGCTGGTTCACGACAGGGAAAGCGGCTTCGTCGTGGATCCAACCCCAATCGCCGCAGCACGCGCGATCGAGCACCTTGCGCGGATGAGCCCAGCGGAGCGCAATCGATTGGAGATCGCTTGCCGCACGCTAGCGACCACCCATACGGATGCCACAATGGGCGATGCGACGCTTGAGCTTTATCGCCGCCTGAGGCGCTAGGCCGTCGCGCGCACGGTCTCGCGGCGGACCACCCGTCGCTCGGCTGCAAGTGAGCGAAGCAAGCCCAGGGCAAGTCCTGCGATCAGGCCAAGGAATGCCGCAACCACCAACACGATCAGTGGCTTGGGCCCGCTGGTGCGAACCGGCGGCGTTGCCGGGGATACCAGGAGAACGTCAGGCAGCTGAAGGCCCGCCTGCTCCGACGCGCGCTGCATCTGCGCCGCAAACTCTTCATAGGTGTCGCGCTTAAGCTTGGCCTCACGCTGCAGCTGCGTCAGCCGTGTCGAGGCCTGAAGATCGTTGCTTCGCCGCTGCGCAAGGTAGGTCATGAAGCGGTCGCCGCCCTCATAGGCCTGATTGCTGGCCGACGCTGCCGACGCGACGCCGCGATGAATTCGCGCCACTTCGGAGGAGATCGCTCGGCGGACTTGTCCAAGCTCGGCTTGGACCGGACGAACGAGCGGATGGTCGGGGCGATAACGGGCCAGCAGTTCTGCCTCCCGGCTCGCAAGTTGCGATTCTTGCTGACGCAGTTCCGACACGACGGTCGAGGATAGAACTTCGCTGGTGGCATCGCCGCGCCCACGCGCGACCGCCGCCTGCTGCGCCGAATATTTCGCCTGCGCGTCCGCCCTGCGCGCCGCGAGTGCGGCATGCTCCTTGGACATTTCGATGATCTCGCGGGACGCAGGTGTAGCGGCCGCATAGCTTTCGCTGTCCTCCGGCACGCTGCTGAGCGGCACCAATCCGGAGCGAAGACGATAGCCTTCCGCGGCCTGCTCGGCCGCGAACGTCTCCGCGCGAAGGTCGGCGAGCCGCTTTGCAAGGTTGGAGCGGGTGGTCTCCACCAGGCGCACCTTCTGTGCGCGCTGGATCTCGATATAACTCTCGGCGACTGTGTTCGCGATCCGTGCGGCTTTGGCAGGGTCTTTGGATTTCGCCGTCATGCTAACGGTGTAAGACCGGCCATCATTGTCGGCGGTCAGCTTGTCGCCCAATTCCTCGCGCGTTGCCGCTGCCCGGACCGCAGCACTCGCGCCAGTTGGTGCATCGCCGGCAAATTCCGGATCTCGGTCGAGCCGAAGCTGCTTCACCACCGCGTCAAGCACCGGTTGCGACTTCAGGACTTCGACCTGGCTGCGGACCAGTTCGGGTGTCGCTGGAGCGGCTGCGCGCGTGTCGGGTTGGCTGCTCTGCGGCTGAATAAGCATCACGGCCGTTGCGCGATATGCCGGCCGAGCAAGCAGCAGATAAGCGACGCCAAGAAGGATGGCGGCGACAACGCTGGCCACAACCACCCACCAGTTGCGGCGACCGTAAGCAACCAGCAGTTCCAGGTCCGAACTTCTGGCCACCGGATCTCCAGCAGCCGCACGCGTCGCTTCCATTCGCATCCCCTTGTTCCTTGAATCCCAAAGTCTAGACTTTGCCGCGAAAATCAAGTTGGACTTGGGTCCATCGGGCAAGAGGAGAGTTAGCCTTGGCGTTCAAATCGGGTCGTCGTTCCAGCATCCCGGCGCTGATCGCCGTCGGGGCCGCCCTGCTGGCAAGCGGGTGCCATAGCGTCAGCCCTACCTTGCACCAGGGTGAAGCAGCGCTGACGGCGACCGGCATCGCCAACCCCGAAATGACGCCCGGCGTGTATCGTCTTGGTCCAGCTGACGTGGTCGACATCAACGTAGCCTACGAACCGGACCTCAGCGTTGATCAGGCGAGCGTCGATACGGCCGGCAACGTCTCGATGCCCCTTCTCGGTACCGTTCGGGTGGGCGGCAAGACGGCCGAGGAAGCCGCGCGCGAGATTGAGGCACTGCTCGGTGCCCGTTATCTCCGGCGACCGGAAGTTTCGGTCAACATCACCCAATTCGCTCGGCAAGTGGTGACGGTCGAAGGCGATGTCGAAGAGCCCGGGCGCTATGACGTTCGCGGTACGTCGTCATTGATCCAAGCCGTTGCGCTTGCGCGTGGCCCGACCCGCACTGCCCGCCTGAACGAAGTCATTATCTTCCGTACCGTGAACGGTCAGCGGATGGGTGCGATGTTCGACCTTCGCCGGATCCGGCGCGGCTTCGAACCCGACCCATTAGTCCTGGGCGGCGACATTGTCGTCGTCGGCACTTCCGAACTAAAGGGTGCCTTCCGCGACTTCCTCGGCGCGGCCCCGGCCCTCGCCGTGTTCCGACCCTACTAAAAGGCACCGGCCCCGGTCAGGACGACGCGCACGGTCCGAAGCACGATCCACAAGTCGAGCCAGACGGACCAGTTCGCCACGTAGAAAGAGTCGGCGAGCTCGCGGACCCGAAAGTCGCTGTCGTTGCGGTGCTCGACCTGCCAGAAGCCGGTCAAACCGGGCAGCATGTCGCGGCGCAGGTCGCGCCCCTCTTCGCTGTACAAATCCACTTCCCGCGTCGGCATGACCCGTGGCCCGACCAAGCTCATGTCGCCCTTGATAATACTCCAAAGCTGCGGAAGCTCGTCGATGCTTGCCTTGCGGATGATTTTCCCGACGCCGGGGATGATGCGCGGGTCGTTACGAAGCTTCATCGTCCGCTCATATTCGAAGCGGGCCATTTCATCCTTGGCGAGATAGGCTGCAAGCTTGGCTTCCGCCCCGACCACCATCGACCGCAGCTTGTAGATCTTGATCGGCTTCCCGCGCCGGCCCTCACGTGTCTGCGAGAAGAAAATCGGCCCTGGATCCGCGGCATAGATGCCGATGCCGGCAATCAGGATCAGTGGCGACGCCAGGATCAGCGCGGGGAGGCAGATGGCGATATCCATCGCGCGCTTCAGCAACCGCTGGTGCCACGTGAAGCGCGCGTGCCGAGTCTCGATAGCAACATAGGGTCCGAGCGGCCGCGCCCGGGCAAGCCAGTGGCCCTGCCCTACCAGATTCGAGAAGATCTGAAGATGCGGGTAACGGCGCGCAAGCTGCTGCGCGAGCTGGTGGTTCCGTTCATCAGCCCAGCCAGTGCCAACCGCCAACAAGGCGTGCGACACATGATAGGGGAATTCGAAACTGCCTGCTGCATCAGCCCGACCGACCAAAGGCACGCCGAACAAGTCGCGGGTCTCGTTAGCCTCAGCCCTCTCCGTCGTGAACACCGCAACAGGAACATAGCCGAGTTCCGGGCGCGAGAGCAGTTCGCGGATTGCGCGACGGGCGGCCAGGCCATTGCCGATCACTGCGACCGGAGCGCCATATTGCTTCAGTGCGATCAGGCGGGACCGGATGAACGTTCGGCATGTGTAGGTGAGCGGCAAGGAAAGCGGCCAGATCAACAGGCCGAACAGCCGCCAAGTCTCATAACTGCCGGAAGCGATTAGAAGCGCGCAGTGGATTACGAGGGCGGCCGAACTAGTGCGAAACGAGCGTCTCAGTTCCTCCGGCGGATAGAGGCCGTAAGGCGTGAAGAGTTCGCTTGCGCCGCGGAACAGGAACCAGGCGGCAGCGGTCGACCACAACCCCCAGTGCAACGGCGGAAGGGGGCCGAAAAGCAGGCGCCGGAACAGCACGATGATCGCCAAAGCCAGCGCGAGAGCGATCGCATCGGCGATGATCAGCGAAAGCCTGCTCACCCTGGTTGCATTTGCAGACCATTGCAGCGGCGGCATTCCGGGGGTGCGGCGTTCATGGAAGGTGGCGGGCTTGGAGTACTCAACCGCCGCCGACGACGTCATAGATCGGCTCCCTGGTTCAGGGCGATGAGGCGGAGATAATCCGTGGAGTCCATGTGCTGACGGATCGCCGACTCAAGAACGGGCAGGTCGATTTCGCCGTTCGCGAACTGCCGCGTGGCGGCGCCTCGCGTCTCGTCTGCCTGCAAGTAGCGGCCGACTGCTTGCCGCAGCTCCTCATCAGCCGATGCGTTCTGGTTATAATGGTCGCGGAGACCGCCGAGCGTGCGCACCAGATCGCCGCGCGCCTTTGCTTCTTCCGCAAAGTCGAGCTCCTTCGACCCACGCACCAGCCGAGCGTAGGTGTCAGACGCCCGGAGATGAAGTTCGACGCAGGCGAGCAGGCCATCGCCGACCTGCCCTTCCCCACCGTCGCCGGCAGGAGTTCGCTCGTCGATCAACTTCATCGCCGATCGCGCCAGGGCCCGCAGACCCTCGATATCTTCGGGCGACCAGGCGCGCGGTTTCGAGTCCACAACGCACAGTGCACCGATCGCCTGGCCGTCCTCCGTCTCAAGCGGGATACCGGCATATGCGATCACGCCGGCATCGACCGCGTCATTGTCCTTCAGCACCGGGTGCTCGCGCGCATTTTCGACCACGAGCGGCTGGTTGGCGGCGACCGCATGCTTGCAGAACGACATGCTAAGCGGCTGCGACACACCCGCGAGCTCGGATGGTGCGCCATTTTCCGACGCGCTCTTGATGAATTGCCGTTCGTCGCTGATCACCGTGACGAAGGCGCTCGGCGCTCCCAGGAGGCGCGCCGCCATCCGGGTAAGCTGATCGAAATCCGGCTCCGAGCCGGTATCGAGCAGGCCGGTGCGCCGAACCGCGCTCATCCGCTTTGGATCCGACAGCTTCCGCAAATCGTCCATACGCAATACTTCTCCCGTTTGCGGACCGGACCACCGATGTGCCGCCACGCTTCAGCAACGAAGCCTCATCAGCTAGCTATTATGAGAATGTTGCGAAGGATTGAACCCGGCCGAGGTTTTTCGCGCGGATGTCGTGTCTTGTAGCCTTCTTTAGAGCAGACACTCGCTTGAGGATCTTGCTGGCCTCGCCATTTTCAGCGCTCACCAGCCCGCTCAGATCACGTGGGCTCAATCAAAACATAAATGGAAGGAAAATGGTGGGCGTGGCAAGGATTGAACTTGCGACCCCTGCGATGTCAACACAGTGCTCTACCACTGAGCTACACGCCCACTGTGACGCGCATGTAGAGGGGGGCAGCGGCGGGCGCAACCCTCCAGCGCCGCCTAAAGTCGTCCGTGCTGATCCTCGGTCTGGAACATGCGATCGACCTCGGCCACCAGGTCCTTGAGGTGGAACGGCTTGGACAGCATCTTGGCCTCGGGTGCGGTTCGGCCACTCTGAAGCGCGACTGCGGCAAAGCCCGTGATGAACATGACGCGGATCGCGGGATCGATTGCCGAGGCCTTCTGGGCCAGCTCGATCCCATCCATCTCCGGCATGACGATGTCCGTCAGCAGAAGGTCGAAGCGCTCGGCCTCTAGCAAGGGCATCGCCTCCGTACCGCAGCCAACCGCCACAACCTCGTAACCCACACGTTGCAGGGCACGCTGGAGATACTCGCGCATTGAGCTATCGTCTTCGGCAAGCAGGATTCGCATCATCAACTCAACTATGCGCCCAAGAAGTGAATTTTTCCAGAAGCGTTCTGGCGCCCCGCGCGTTTCACCGCATCAGCGCGAGTCCTAAACTGGCACATGTCATCCCCGTTCCTTCCCCCGCCAATCATTCATCACGGCCGCGGCGACTTGCCCGTGCTGCTGTCCGTCCCGCATTCGGGCCGAGACTATCCGGATTGGCTTCTGGACCTGGCAACCCAAGGCTTTCGCTCGCTGTCGAGCCTGGAGGATCCGTTCGTCGATCGGCTGGTCTGGCGAGCGATGCAGCACGGGGTCGGCGCGGTGATCGCCCGGACCCCGCGCGCGGCGGTTGACTGCAACCGGGCCGAGAATGAGATCGATCCCAGCGTCGTGGAAGGCGGATCGGCAAGGCCGCTGACCGCCCGTGCCCGAGGCGGACTGGGGATTGTACCGGGCCGCACACAGCAGCACGGCTATCTATGGCGCCGTCCGATCCGCCGCCACGATCTCGAGAAGAGGCTCGATGCTGCTCACCGCCCTTACCATCAGGCGGTGGAAGATCAGCTTGAACTCATCTTGCAACGGTTCGGCTGTGCCCTTCTGCTCGACTGCCACTCCATGCCGCCGCCTCCTGCGGGAACGCCGCCGATCGTCTTCGGCGATTGCCACGGACGAACAGCGGCGGACTGGCTGACACGGGAGGCGGAAGCGGTAGCGGCCCACGAAGGCTTCGCTGCCCAGGCGAACGAACCATTCGCCGGCGGCTATGTCGTCGAGCGGCATGGAGCGCCGGGTCGCAACGTGCACGCCATCCAGGTGGAGATCGACCGGCGCTGCTATCTCGACGAGCGCCTTCGAGAACCGGCGGACGGCTTCGACGATGTTGCCCGTCTCCTGGAGGCGCTCACCGTCGAGCTGGGCAGCAGCCTCCTGCGCCGGCAGTTCGCGGTCGCGGCCGAGTAAGTAGATAAGAAAATGGCCGCCCCGCAGTTACGCGGGACGGCCAGTTCAGGGAGGGACGCACTCTCGTGCGCTGCCGAATATCGGCGGAGCGAGGGGGAGACGCGCCGCCAGTCAGCAATGCTCAAATGGTAGCGACCCTTGCACCCTTCAAGTCAGCTTGTCGCGCCAGACTCACGCCTCAGCGGCTGCACCATTGGGAAGCGGGATTGGTCCCTTACCCTGGCTGACCTGTCGCGAGAAAATGTCGCGGGTCTGCGCCAGCGAGAACAGATGAGCGAAGATCAGCCCGAGCATGCCGTTCTGGTTCATCTTGCGAAGCTCATCTCCACGGAGGTTCCGAAGCTTCTCCTCGTCGACCATCTGAAAGCCACGATAAACGAAGGGCTGTTCCTGACCTTCGGGCTGAATCGCAACCTCACCTTCCATCAGAAGGTCGGCCTTCTTAAGCTCATCCATGAACGCACCGGTGCGCTGGCCGGCAGTCTCAAACTGCTCGCAGAACTGAAGGATCGCCTTAGTCGCCTCGCTCGGCTGGTCGCCGTCGAACAAGGGCTCACCGTCCTCGAATTCGCCAACGCTGCCGGAACTTGGGTCCACGCACAGCGACAGTTCGTCGCTGTCGGGCTGCAGGCGGGCGAGAAGGAACGGATAACGGCGAAGGTAAGCGGGCACGTACACCGATCGATCGATCAGCGCCCCTTCCTCATCGAGAAAGACGTTCACGCCCTCGTTGAGGCCCATCAGAGCGAGAGGAATGGGATTGTCGCCCACTGAAAACACGACCGGATAGTTCCGCTGCAGGAGCGGGAATTCCTCCACGGTCGCGGGCACGGCATGAACGGAGGCCATCGCCGGGACCTTCTCCAGCCGCCGGATGCGCCATGCACCATGCTGGTTGGAATTAAGCGGCTCGAGCTGATTATACAGTAAAGGCAGGCCCTGGGCAGGCGCGGCAGTCGCCATCTCGCATCGTCTCCTGGAAGGCGGTCCCACAGCGCGACGCTGCCGCGGGCCGAAAACAAGGGCTGCGTCCTATTCGCCGGATGCCACGAAGGCAAGGCCGCCCTGCAGCCGCATTGCAGGGCACAAGGTCACGGAAAGTCAACGAAATGGCGCTAAGCACCGCCGTCGAAAGGATCATCCGTGGGGACCATCCGAGGATTGCTGAGGACGAGCCGGGCGGATGCCGAGCCGGCGGCCGACGTGCGGCTTCACTCCTCACGCGCCGAAAAGCTGATCGCCGCCTTTGAAAGCAGCGGCAAGGGCTGGTTTTGGGAAACGTCGCGAGACGGGACTTTGTCCTATATTAGCGACAGCGTGGCGCACGCCCTCGGCCGCACTGAAAACGATGTTCTCGGCCGACCATTCACGGATCTCATCTCCACTGAAACGGCCGAGGGAGCGGCAGCGTCGGAGCGAACACTCGGCTTCTACCTGTCGTCGCACGTGGCGTTCAAAGACCTGATCGTTCGTGCGAAGACCAAGGATGAGGTCTGGTGGTCCGTCAGCGGCGCGCCCGTGCTCGACGAGGTAGGCCGGTTCTTCGGTTTTCGCGGTTTCGCGTCCGACCTCACCAAGATGCGCCAGTCGGAGGTCGAACTCGATCGGCTGGCGCGGCAGGACTCGCTGACCGGCCTGGCCAATCGCGAGATGCTCCGCCGGGCACTCGACGACGCATTAGTGGGCGCTGCGCGCCGCAAGCACCGCTGCTCGGTATTCCTGCTCGACCTTGATCGGTTCAAGGCAGTCAACGATACGCTCGGCCACCCCGCGGGAGACACCTTGCTTCGGCTCGTCTCGCTTCGGCTTCGCGATGCCGTGGGCAAGTTGGGGCAGGTAGGCCGTCTTGGCGGCGACGAATTTCAGGTCGTGCTCCCGGGCACGTCCGACAAGGACGAGCTTGCGGGCCTGGCCAAGACGATCATCGACAGCGTCTCGCGACCCTACACGATCAACGGTACCGTTGTTTCCATCGGCACGTCGGTGGGGATCGTCACGTCGGATTACGACGACCGTACCGCGGACGACCTGATGCGTGACGCGGATCTCGCGCTCTACGCCGCCAAGGCCGCCGGAAAGGGCTGCTACCGCTTCTTCATCCCTGACATGCATGAGGCCGCCCGCCAGCGGCAATTGCTCGAATCCGACTTGCGTGTCGCCCTCGAACGCGGGGAGATGAGCCTCGCCTACCAGCCATGCGTTGATTCGCTCAGCGAGGAGGTCACCGGCTTTGAGGCGCTGATCCGGTGGGTCCACCCAGATCGAGGGCCGGTCAGTCCCGCTCACTTCATTCCCATCGCCGAAGAGCTCCGGCTGATAGACGAACTTGGCGAATGGGTGCTGAAGACCGCGTGCGCCGAGGCGGCAAACTGGCCGGCGCACATCAGTGTCGCGGTTAACCTGTCGCCCGTCCAGTTCAAGTCGCCGGAATTGCCTTTCGTCGTTCGGATGGCGCTTGCACAATCCGGCCTTCCGCCCAGCCGGCTCGAACTCGAGATCACGGAGGGCGTGTTCCTCAGCAACGACGACCACGTCCATGAAATGATCGGCAGTCTGAAGGACATCGGAATCAAGCTTGCGCTCGACGACTTTGGTACCGGATATTCCTCGCTGAGCTATTTGCAGCGTGTGCCGTTCGACAAGATCAAGATCGACCGCTCCTTCGTCAGCGGCGCATCCGATCCGGCAAGCCGCAATGCCGCGCTCATTCGGGCGATGGTAGGGCTTGCTTCCGACCTCAAGATGCAGACGACGGCCGAGGGTGTGGAGACGAAGGAAGAGCTTCAATTGGTCCGCGACCTTGGCTGCTCGCTAGTTCAGGGCTACATTTTCGGAAAGCCGATGCCGGACGAGCAGGCGCGAGCGCTGGCTGCAAAAGGGTCCGCAGCATTGCCCGACTCTCACCTGCCCAAGCGCGAACCGCGGATGCGGATCATTCGGGCGGCCTTGCTTCATCATGAAGGCCGTGTGCTCGGCGCGAGGCTTCGCAACATTTCGTCAGGCGGAGCCCTGGTGGAGTGCCGTGAGGAGTTGCCCGAGGGAGCGGCAATCCAGCTGGACTTCGCTGCTGGCGGGCTGATCGCCGCCGAGATCCGGTGGCGGAAAGGCACGCAATTCGGGTGCAAGTTCCATAGAAACTTCAACCTGAAACTGCTGCAGCCTGGGAAGGCTGCTTAGGAGCCCGTTGAGCGGTCACGCAGAGAATCTGTGACGTTGGTCGGGTTCGCCCACCGGCCGGTGCTCGCGCCCTCTCCGCGCCGGCGCACTCCGGCGCTTCGCACATAAGCTAAAGGGAACCACCGCTTGCGCGATGGCTCCCTCAAGACATGGTCAGCGGCCGGAGGTACCCGGCCGTTCCATCGGGTGAAGGTTAGCCCCTCACCCCCGAAACGACTGAGACCGACCCCTCTGCTGAACCATGAGACATCGGATCACCTCCTTTCGCTGCGTTAAAGCCAGGGAGATGATGATTCGAACGCAGGTGCAACACAAGTCTTGTAAAGAAATTTAATTTCGGCAATCTTCGATGGCTCGTGCCGGCTCCGGCCAGTTGGCCACTACCAAGGGCGCGGACCCTCCTCCAGTCACCGTGAAGTGCCCGCGGCTGAATGCCACGCCGTCGAGCAGCGCGTCCGAACTGGGCAGCTCGGCTGTCAGGAAGCCGGTCGAGGGATTGTATGTTGCAGGCAGCGAGCGCGACGTGGTGCTGCTCCAAACCGTCATTGAGCTGGCGGCGATCGTACGAGCGGAGATCGCTATGCGCCTTGTCTGGCGGGTGCAGCGCATAATGAGCAACGTCTGCCCCGCGCCATCCCGGAAGCTTGCTTCGCTTCCGCTTGCCGTGGCCGCATAGCTCCAGCTGCCAGGCCGCGGCGCTATGTTCTGATGATCGATGCGCGGCTGCGACAGCGCCGCCTCTGCAAACAAGGCCAAGGCTCCGCCCGCCACTACCAAACGCATGATCGTCATTCCTCAGCGAGCGAGCTTGTCGACCTTGGCCTGAAGCGCCGCAAGCTCCGCGCGAAGCTGTTCGACCTCGGTCTGGTCGCCCGCCGGCTTGGCACCGCCGGTGAACCCCCGGCTCGCATCTTCGAACATGGCCATGTTGCGCTTCGCCATATCGGCCAGGACGTTGCCGCCGAAGGCATCGCGAACCGCCGTTTGATTGCGCTCAAACGCGTCCATGGCGGCTTCGAGATATTGCGGCACCATGCCCTGCATCGAATTGCCGTACAGGCCGATCAACTGCTTCAGGAAATTGACCGGGAGCATGGTCGATCCGCGCGATTCCTCGTCGACGATGATCTGCGTCAGTACCTGACGCGTGATGTCCTCACCCGTCTTCGCGTCCACCACCTCAAACTCGCGCCCTTCGCGAGTCATCTCGGCAAGACGGTCGAGGGTGATGTAGGTCGAGCTTTCTGTGTCATAGAGACGCCGGTTGGCGTACTTCTTGATCGTGACCTTGCCCGCTGCCTTTGCCATTTGCCGCTCCCGAAACGTGAACCCATGATAGTCACGGAACATAGTGCACTGCAACATGAACATGCGCCGCGCCCGCTGCCCTTGTTTTTGCAGTTGGTCCGCGACGTCGCCGTGCACAATCCGGAACTTGCGCATCGTGCCCTTCGTGGCCTGTCGCTCTATGCTGCGGCGCCGCGCGAACCGCGGGAGCGAGCAGGCCCGATCGTGGCGGAAGCCGGCGCAGCAACGCTTCGGGATCAAGGGGGCGAAGGAACGCCGATCCTGTTCGTTCCGTCGCTCATCAATCCGCCCGGCATCCTCGATCTTGATGAAGAAGTTTCACTTACGAGAGCCGTGGCCGGAAAGGGCTTCCGATCGCTGCTGGTGGACTGGGGCATCGCCGAGCAGCGCAACCTTTCCATCGGCGAACACGTCGAACAGCTTCTGCTGCCCTTGATGAAGGCGCTTGGTGAGCCGGCGGTCCTGGTCGGTTACTGCCTGGGCGGCACGATGGCCGTTGCTGCCGCAAATATCGCTGCAGCCAAAGCGGTCGTCACGCTGGCGGCACCGTGGCGCTTCTCCGCTTACCCGGATGCCGGCCGAGCAGGGCTCAAACGATTATGGGACGACGCTCTTCCGGGCGCACGAATGCTCGGCGTTCTGCCGATGGAGGTTCTTCAGGCGAGCTTCTGGTCACTCGACCCCCAGCGCACCGTCGCCAAATTTGCCGAGCTTGCGGAAATGGATCCGAGCGGCTCCGAGTTCAGGCGCTTTGTCGCGCTTGAAGACTGGGCGAACGATGGCGATCCGCTGCCTTTGCCGGCGGCCGGAGAACTGTTGGAGGACATGTTCCAAAGCGATGTCACAGGTCTCGGAGGGTGGACCGTCGGCGGACGGGCAATCGCCATGCCGTCTTGCCCGACATTGCATTTCACGGCCGCTCGCGATCGGATCACACCGTCAGACGCCGCCCCCAGTGGCAATCAGATCCAACTGCCGGCGGGTCATGTGGGAATGGTCGTTGGACGCTCCCGCCACACGCTCCACGATGAGCTCGGCCGCTTTCTCGACGCTTGCCGCTAGGCGCCCCGGCGGCTAACGAGGGCGCACGCACCCATAGCTCAGCTGGATAGAGCGTTGCCCTCCGAAGGCAAAGGCCAGAGGTTCGAATCCTCTTGGGTGCGCCACCTTGTCCATTTAGCTGTTCACTTTCAACGAGTTTGCTGGCTCGTTGGCTAACCTTTCACGAAGGTTAGCCATCAGCATATCAGCAGCAACGTCGGAGAGAAGCTTCTGATCAGCGGCAGCTGTATAGCGAGCCACTTCGCTATCGGTCGTGTGACCGGTCCACGCCTTGATCTGCTGGTTACTGCAACCTGCCTCGGCAAAACGCCGCGCGGCTGCCTTACGGAGGCCATGGGCAGAGCAATGCGGAAGATTGGCCTCATCGCACCATTGCCGGAATTTGTTGCCGAATCCCTTCCGGCTGAATGGCTTCCCATGTTCGCTCAACAAGAAAACCAGTGCCCCCGGCCGAGCAGCAAGAATCGACTCTGCCAGTGGCGCCAGAACTGGCAGCGACACTGTTGCCCCCGTTTTCTCCTGCGTCACTACGAGACGCTTGTTGCGCACGTGTTGCGGCCCCATTAGCCGCGCGTCACCTCCCCGCTGTCCAGTCCATAGCATAAGGTCAAAACCCAGCCGGGCCTTCGTTCCGACTACGTGACGCGCCTCGAACAGGGCGATCTCATCTTCGGTCCAAGTATGGAAGCCGTCGCTCTCTACCTTGTATGGCCGGGTGGCGACCACGGGGTTTGTTTCTGTCCAGCCTTGGCGGATGGCGAACTTCATGAGTCCATTTAATCGCTTCCGGAGCATGTTGGCTGCCGTCCGATGAGGCAGCATTTCTGCAATCATCTTCTCGACGTGGGGAGTTCGGAGGTCACGAACCATTCCTTCGCCGTACTTCGCGCGCCAACGTTCCAGCACCCCCCGATAGACTTCACGGGTACGTTCACTCGGATCCAGAAAATCTGGAGAGCGATAGTACCGGCCAATTAGATCATTGAATGAGCCAGGCTTTGCCCGATCGGCACCGGCAACGATTGGCTCTGCGGCTACGCCTTCAAGGCAGGCCTGGTATTCTTGGCGGAAACCCTCAGTCCCCGGACTGGCCTTGAATAGATACTGAGCATAGCCCTTCCGCCTGAAGCGGTAGCGGGGCTTGCCGTGCCGGTCCCGGTATTCGGACACCCACTGAGGAAGCCAGCGCTTCACCGGCTTTGGCCCATGATCTTGTCAAAACTGTTCACCGAGTGGCCACCACCCGGCACTTCCAGGTTCACTGTGATCGAACCGTCTATGCCGATCGTGTATCCGCTTGGGTAAAGTCCAGCTGCCACAGCGGCTTTTAGCGCTCGGGCGGCGTCAGCTTGCTTGAACGAGGATCTTTGCTTGCTCATGCTGTTTCCAGCACTTTTGTCTGAACAGCATCGTAGGACGGCGTGAACTCATCCCATTCGTCATTCCATTCGCAACCACGCAGCACCTGCGCCAGTTGGTACAGGCAGTCTTCGCTGACTGTGCGTGAGCTCCAAAGGTGAGGACCGGTTCGAGCATTCCACACCGCACGGAACCTCTGATCGCCATCTGCCTCATAGGCAATCCGCTCCGGCGACTTCCACTCGTACCTGAGACGCCAGAACAGCCCCGTCGGAGTGTTGAATGAGACGTCAGCCTGATATCCAGGGCAGGATACTTCCAGTCTGAAATTCACGACGTCCAGGTCGTAATTATCGCCTTCGTCACCTTCGTCGAGGTAGCCGTAGCGCACCCACCAGTCCAACGCGGTTTCAAGAAGCGTCCCGAGATCGTATGCTTCGCCAGAACTTGTCGTAATGAAGCCGTTCCGAGGAAGAGAATGCATTTTCTCTCCATTCGGGCCAGGTCTGCTGCCTTCGAAATTGCACAATTTAGCAGCTCGGAGACGCTGAACAGTGTTCTGCGCGTCGGCTAGTTCCCCGTCATACATCACCGCAAGAAGCAGATTCGCCGCATCTGTAGGCCCCATTTCGGGAGCTCCGGAACCACGAGGACCAGAGCTAAGCAGCTTGTACTTCCTTAGCTGAGCGGCGGCTGTGCGAATGCGGCTTGGCTCGATCTGCAAAGCCGCAGTCATCCCGTCCACTAATCTCGCAAGCTTCGCCACGTTTCGAGATCTAGTCTCAAATCGTTTTGAGATCAAGTCTTAAAACGAGCTTTTTCTTACACTAGAAAAGCTTCATCTGTGCAGCCTATCCGATAAACGAATGTCCGCAATGGGTGGAAAGCGGACGCTACGCAGGAAAGGCAGCGAGAAGCCCGTCGTCCCAAATTAGCAGTGCAGCGTTACCCAGCACACCGAAAGCCACGAGTGGCCATTTGACTGGTCGGAAATCTATTGCTCCCCATCGCTTCTGGCGAATGAGTTGGGTGAGCCAAACAGCGTGCAGCAAAGCAAAGTTCGTCACGACTAGCACCCAGAAGGTGGCAGCCGACTGAAGAGCCGCCGCCGGGAAGAGCAGCAGCGAATTAAAAATGCTAGCTTTCCCCAAATGCCCTGCGCTCGCGTCGGCTGTCTGGGCTGCGACCATGCACAATCATCTGCAACGAAGCGTGAATGTCTGCAAGGGGTCATAGTCCGACATTGGCTGAACGACCGGAACGGATGGAAAGCGGACGTTGTGTGTTCTTGTGCTTAGGCTGGTTCTCGCATCAGAACCCGACCCTCCGCCTTACTTTTACCGACGGTTGACGGTCCATTCGTGCTCGTACTCGACTTCGTCCGCGATCGCTCGACCAACGGGGTCTGTGCTTGGTCTGAAACGAAACCGTTGCTCGATCAGGTTGCAGGTCAGTGTATCAAGTTCAGGGATGCCGCTCGAACGACCGACCCTGCAGCGGCTGACCCGGCCATTGACCTCGACGCTGAAGGTGACGCGCACCACCCCTCCGATCCCCGCGTTCCCAAGTTTTCTCGGATAGTCGGACGGAAAGATGTCACCGGCGATCTGTTCGAGCTCGGTTCCTCCTCCGTTCCCGACGCCTCCGAGACCAGACCCTGTCGAGCCGGTTCCTCCACCGGACCCGCTGCCGATCGCTGGGCCGGCCCCTAATCCGCCGCCGGAAGTAGGCAGTGGCGCGGCGCGGGTGGGGACGATGGGAAGGGTAGCCGGACTTGCCCTCCCTTGGGCGTCTCCCAGCGATCCTCCCAAGCGCGCTGGAGGAGCCTTTGGTGCATTTTGTTGCTGCGCTTCTGACCTGCGCCGCCGGACCTCAGGGACCTTAGGTCTTGAAGGCTGAATGTTCGGAAGTGGCGGCAACGTGATCTGGATCAGCTGCTGCGCTCCTGTCCTCATTCGGCCCACGCTGACGTGAAGACCCGACGAAAGAGCGATGCAGAAACCTACGGTAACGACAGCCGCCGCGGCAAGCGCAGAGTAGCGCTCCCGCGGCGGTGTCCGCTCAAGGCTGCGGGCCATAGATGCCCTGCCTTAGCTTATCGATAATAGCAGCGCGAACCGGCCGTAATGGAGCGATCGACAGCCCGACCTGCGAGAGCGCCTCCGGCGGCCCCTGCTACAGTACCCAAGATACCCTTACCGATAACCTTGCGGCCCACCAACGCACCGCCAACACCACCAGCAACTAGGCCGGTCGTACCATTCGAACGACGGCAGTATTTACGAGCATAGTGGGTCCGTCCGCTCTTGAGATGATGAACGTGGTAACGACCAGTCGCATGAGCATTGGCCGATGCCATCACAGCCGGAACGGAACTGGTTGCGACCACTGCTGCAGCGGCGGCCAACATCGAAAACTTGCGCATCACACTTACTCCCATTTGATTCTGTTGATGAACAGCCATTTGGGTCTGATGGTTGCTCTAACTGCGAAGCCCAGGAGGGCACCGTAGGCAGAATCTAGCCGTAGCGAATGAACGCGCTTTGAATTAGCGGTTCATAATCAAGAGCACTGACGGTTCCTCGGCCGACCCGTGCAAACACTCCAGCTATGGTTAATGTGGTTATTAGCAGCGTTAAAGTGCTGCGCTCACTTCTATTTGTGTCATCGTGAGGCTTCTCGACGACCTTCAGGTGCCCCCAGATGATGTTTTCTCGCGTACTTTCGATTGGCTCACGTGACCTTGCAATTGATCTCGGGACGGCGAACACGCTCGTCTATGTCCAGGGCCGTGGCATCGTTCTGGATGAGCCATCAGTCGTAACGATTCAGTTTGAGAACGGTGTTCGAAGCGTGCGAGCCGTCGGGAACGATGCCAAGCTGATGATGGGAAAGACGCCGGAGAACGTGAAAACTATCCGTCCGCTTCGAGCTGGGGTCATTGCGGACCTTGATGTCGCCGAGCAGATGATAAAGCACTTCATCGAAAAGGCACGCGACGGCGGCCGGTTCTCGCGCAAGCCTGAGGTTGTAATCTGCATCCCCTCGGGTTCAACGTCCGTCGAGCGTAGGGCGATTCGCGACGCCGTTACCAATGCCGGGGCCACCCAAGTATCCCTCCTAGACGAACCGATGGCGGCCGCGCTCGGCGCCGGCCTCCCGATTGCCGATCCGGTCGGATCCATGGTCGTGGACATTGGCGGCGGCACCACCGAGGTCGGTGTCATTTCGCTGCAGGGAATGGCTTATAGCGAATCTGCGCGAGTGGGCGGCGACAAGATGGACGAGGCAATCTCGTCCTACGTCCGGAGGCGGTACAACATGCTGATTGGGGAAGCCACGTCTGAGCGGGTCAAGATGGAGATCGGCACGGCGGTGCGGCCCATTGACTCCAGAGGGCCAACCGCCACGGTCAAAGGTCGTGACTTAGCACGGGGTGTGCCGACGGAGCTTGTACTCTCTCAAGCCGAAGTAGCTGAGGCGCTGGCTGAGCCGGTTGGCAGGATCGTGCACGTGGTCCGCACTGCGCTTGAGCACACAAAGCCCGAGATCGCCGCTGATGTGATCGACCACGGCATTACCATGACTGGGGGCGGGTCGCTCCTTCGCGGCATCGACACGCTGATTGCGGAGGCGACCGGCTTGCCGGTCCGGATCGCCGACGACCCACTGACTTGCGTCGCTAGAGGAGCGGGCCAGACCTTGGAAGATCAAGTGTATCGCGGGGCGTTGCAGGCAGCGTGACGCCCGCGACATTCAAGGTCACTCTCGTACCCTGATCGGGGTTCCCTCTTCAGGCAAGAGCGACTGAACTCGAGCTGCCTCCGCGCCGACTGCCGTTACTACACGTTAGTCGATCGGCAAGCACGCATCAGCGTAAAATCCGCCTGACGTTCAAAATGTTCGTGCTAGTCCGCAATGGGTCGATTGCAGACCTTCGCTAAACGTCTCGAATGGGTGGAAAGCCGACCGTAGACGTCCGGACATCTAGGAACTCTCAGTGAAGCGCTTATGAGCGCCGTGCATTCAGCTCCGCAAATGTTCGGAACTCAGCCTGCAATCCCTTGTCGTGCACCCCCTCGGTGAGTTGCCTGACAGCTTCCTCGATTGCCGTCGCATCGGTACTCCGAGCCCGCTCATAGGACATTTCCCAACAACCGAACACGCGCTGGTCGATTGACCGGGACGTCAGCACTACACATGCAAAGTGGCGGGTATCAGCCTGTATGCGATCGTATGTTGCGACGACCTTAGCAGTCGGCCCTTCCAGAGCCTGCAGGAAACGATTGCCACCGGACACAAGCAGTCCGGTCACACCGTCACGTGCATTGTTTACCCGAGAGACCGAGAGAATTTGCTCCAGATCACGAGCACAGGGGAGTGCGCGTGCAGTCGAGATGTAAACTAGCTGATGCATCACTGAGGCCCCACGTTGCTGCACTGTTAGATTTGAGAAACGGCACCAATACGAGGCAACTCGATAAGGACTTGCGAAAATTTCACCTGCGAAAGGCGGGAGAAAGCCGGTAAGTCCTCTCCTGATCTATGTGGTAATCGGTTTTCATGAAAGCGCAGGAAGATCAGCTACCCGATGCGGCGAAACGGCCCGCTAGAGTGCGCGTTCTACAGCCTGCGACTGTCACAAGGTCGAGCGGCGAGGAACAGGCGGTTACCGTAACGGACATATCTGCCAACGGGTTCAGCTTAGAAGGCCAATCTGGCCTTAGCGTAGGTGAACAAATCTACCTGCGCTTAGGCAAGCAGGGTAACGTGCAAGGCGAAATACGCTGGGTAGCCGAAGCCAAAGCCGGTGGAATGCTTTTCGAAAGCTCTCCTGTCGGGCGAACCTGATCCCTCTCGCGTCCGCTATGTTTGAACTCAGGCCTTCGCTGAGTGTCTTCACCGATAGCCCAGAGTTTGATGCTTTATCGTTTAAGGATGGGAAGCTTGATGACCTGCATGACGCTGCTCGCGGCGACGATGCTCATCTCATTCTCCCGCGCCCGCAAGTTCGGATGCCAAACTACCAGCTGCACCTTGCCACCGGGCACGCCATTGAACGTGACCTTGCCGGCTTCGTTGCTTACTCCGGCAAAAGGCGCATCAACGACGCGGATGAAACCCTGCATCTGGTCATGGATGTTGCAGCCGATTGCTACCGTGCCCGGAGTGTTGAAAGTTACCGACCGACTTTCGTCTCGTCCGAAAAGTTTTAGTTCAAATCGTTTGGCCTTGCTGAACGAATAGACATGGTGACGAACCTTGTCGTAATTCGGAAAACTAACCGTTGTTCCGGTGGGTACCACCAACGTACCTGGTGCGAACTGGATATTGCGTTGGCTCATCGACCGTCCAAAGGCATAGCGCGGCACGCCTCCCGGACTACCCTGAGGACGAGCAGATACGACAGCATCGCGTACAGGCCGGCCCGCAGAATCAAGCACGATAACAGTCAGCGTAGACGAGGCCGTAGCACCCGGCGTCGCGACACTAAGCAGGAGGGTAAAAACAAGAGCACTCTTCATCGTAACAAGACCTCTCATCGAAAGCTTAGTAAGTGCATCAGTGTTTACCGATCTCTAACTCAGGCGAATTATACGGGATGCATGCTAGGAAAGTGGATCCTTTGCTTTGCTGGGTTGCTGGTGCCTGCGCCCGCAACGGCGGAGAACCTTCGGCAGGGTGGCAAGCTGCTGCTCACGGACGGAATGACTTCAGTCGAAGGCTCTGCCGGTGGCGGCCTCGCAACCTGGGCTTTGATCGGCGGGAAGGAAACAGATGCGGGAATCGGCGTAAGCGCTCATTCCACCCTTGTTCGAACCGGGCGATTTACCCTTAGCGCAGTCGGTGCAAAGGTCGGCCTGTTTGACCGGGTGGAGCTTTCCTACGGTCGCCAAGTGTTTGATACGCGCTCCGCTGGCGCGAAGCTTGGCCTCGGCAGAGGTTACAAACTGGGTCAGCACGTCATCGGGGCAAAGGTGAAGGTTGTGGGCGACGCCGTCTACGATGAACCTTGGCTTCCGCAGATCTCTCTTGGCGTGCAGCATAAGATTGCAGATAAGGGCACGCTGCTGCGAGCTCTCGGCGCTCGCCATACCAGCGGCACCGACGTGTTTGTTTCTGCCACGAAGCTGCAGCTGGACACCGGCTTTCTGATGGGAGTCACGGCCCGACTGACCAGAGCTAATCAATTTGGGCTCCTCGGCTTTGGCGGCGACCAGAAACGCGGCATGTCGATGCAGGTTGAAGGATCAGTTGGAAAGCTGCTGACCCGCAGGCTCTTGATCGGCGCGGAATATCGCTCAAAGCCTGACAACCTCGCTTTTGCCAAAGAACAGGATGCTGTCGACCTCTTTGCGGCGTACGCAATTCACCGCAATGTTGGGATCACCGCTGGCTACGCCGATCTCGGTAGCATCGCCACTTTCAGCAAGCAGCGTGGTATATACCTGTCGCTGCAAGGAGCTTTCTAATATGATCCTCCCAGCAGTCCTGCTTGCTGTTCAGTTTAGCGCCACTCCGCAGGGGGAAGAGCCTGTCGCAGCGTACGCGGTGAGCAACGCAAATGCCGGTGCTCAGCCCACGTCAGACCCGCGACTACTGGCTGCTTGGCATGGCCGTGCAGGGATCAATCGGGTGATCGACACCTTGATCGATCTCAGCGTCGCCGACCCACGCATTTCCGACATCTTTCGCAACCAGGATCAGGTCAGGCTTCGTCGATTGCTGAAGGAGCAGTTCTGCTACATCCTCGGGGCCGGGTGCGACTACAGTGGTCGAAACATGCGCAATGCGCACAAGGACCTTGGTATCCAAACGGCTGACATGAACGCATTGGTAGAGAACTTGCAAGCAGCCATGGCAGCCGAAAAGGTGCCCATTTGGGCCCAGAACCGCCTGCTTGCGAAGCTAGCGCCCATGCGCAAGGACGTAGTTGAGCGGTAAACAGCGGAACGTTTTGACCTGAGTTAGCCCATGTCCGCATTGGGTCGATTGCCGACCTTAGGCGAGCGTCTGAAACGGGTGGAAAGCGGACGTTTTGCAGACGCCTCAATTGATACTTCCATAGCCAATTGAGATCAGCACCGCGGCTCCAAGCGCGCCGAACAACAGTTCAGTGCGAGCCGGTCGAACGCTCGAGTAGAAGATGAGTCCGAGCCATCCGACGAAAAATGCCGGCATACCAACTGTGATGTAGATGTAGCCTAAGCCGGCGTCGGAATAGAGCGTGTTCATCTCACCGAGGAATGCCGAGCACGTCAGAAGCGCGTAGAGTGGCCAAGCCAGAAAGCTGAGCCCCACGCCTGCATCATTCAGCGTGGTCGAAGCCGGCTCAAGTATGCTTCCACGTGCAGGATCAGGTTGTACAATCACAGCTTGGAACGGCAGCACGATCAGAGCTGCAATCGGCGTTAGGATGCCAAACAGCAGTAGAACTAGCCCAATCCACGAACCAGTCTGAGCGATGGTGGTCATACTCGAACTCACGATGCTTAACTGCCGCGCTCGTATCGGCATCTCGCATTGAAGTTGTGAGCGCGTTGTGAGGGTACGCTGAAAATTGACGTGCCGCCGCAGCCGAGTACCGCCGAATGTCTGCTTTGGGTCAATTGCAGACGTTCAGCGAACGTCCGGGATGGGTGGAAAGCGGACATTGACCACGAGGTGAACGCTTCACCGGCTGAGTCGAAGTGTCCTTCTTACGATGAATAGATATGGGACTATGGCTAGAGCTAAACACGCGAACATCAGCGAGCGCTTCTCGTCAGCGCATTGAGCGGTTTGCATCTCCGTGCCGTCAGCCCAACAGTCGCCATGAGCGAAGGCAATAACACCCACAATCAGAACGGCGCACGTCCAGTAGAAGACTGTGTAAGAGAAGAGCCTTAACCACCTCATTGAAAGAGGCTACCTACGCTCCCGAATGTTCGCAATGGGTGGAAAGCGGACATTAACTGCCGCAACCGCAACATAGATGGATGAATCACGAACAAGCGCCACCGGCCGATGTGCATATCGCGTCCGTGATGATTTGCGGCGCGCCACGTGCTGCGGGCCAGAAGCGCTTGCTGTCCGCCTCTGATGGCGTTTGGGAGCCCGCTTGTCCTCTGCCTTCAACGATAGCTGCGCTGGTTACGGGCGAACTAGGCAACTCAAGCCCAAAGTATGGCGGGTTCCTCCAGATCGCAGATCGCCGTGCTCTTCCGGAGATTGAAAGCCAAGGTTTGTTCTGCTGCTTCCGCGCAGTGCACCGAGCCTATTTGGAGCACGTGCAAACTGCTCCGAACGCAGATCTTTACTCAAAGCTCAGAGATGAGCTGATCCATGTCGGCTGGGATGTGTGCACGGGAAACGGCTGGGTATCCGCGTCTTACGATGGCTACTTTCCAATGGACACCATTGGCGGCGGTTTGGAATCCGACGAAGCGCGCCTGAATGAATGGGCGCTGTTTGGGCTATTACCGGATGCTTTAGCGTGTTGCGCGTTGAACAATGATCGCCTGCCAGCCAGTAAACCCTGGTATCCTGTTTCGGTGTGCGTTGATCGCGGCTCCCACCGGAGGCTTGTTGGCATGCTCGCCTTCTGAAATACGAACGTCCGCAATGGGTGGAAAGCGGACCTAGACCCGCTGTCGTGTTCTTGCAGTTTTCGCCTGCCAGAGCGCCAGTGCAATGCTCACGATGACGAGTAGCAGTGCGCCGTCTCGAAGGTGGTCAAGGCTTTCGGCGAGGTTTGGCGCTGCTCGTAGGTAGAGCACTGCAATCAGCAAACCGGCAGCTAAGCCTGCGATGGCCATGCGGATACCAGTTAAGCGGAACATCACTCTGCCTCCCGACGCTAACGAACTAGCTTAAGTTTACCTGCCGATGTCTAATGTCCGCAATGGGTCGTAAGCGGACGTTGCCTCTTTCTCATCCAAGCTGGTAGCCTCCGAGCATGGACACCGTTTACGATCTATGGTTCGTGCGCGAATACGAACATCGTGAAGACACGGAGCTTCACATTGGCATCTATGCGTCGGAGGCGGATGCCTTAAACGTCGTAGAGACCCTCAAGGACAAACCGGGCTTTCGCGATTATCCTGAAGGCTTTCAAATCAACTCAGCCAAACTGGGCCTAACTGGCTGGCAGGAAGGGTGCGTCACCAACATCGGGCCACCTCCCAAGGACGCCGCCGGTGAAGCGTTCGACGTCCCAGCTTGGCTCTAACCGACGTCCGCTTTGGGTCGGTTGCAGACCTTCGCTGACGTGGTGAAGGGGTGGAAAGCGGACGTTTATTGCTGGAACCCAATGTAGGCGATTAACCCCTCGGCGGATCGAGGGAGCTGTCCTGACTCTTCGAAGCTCGCCAGTGTTGCTTTGCCCTTTTGAGCCTTAGTCCTTCTCGCCTCAAGGACGGACTCAGCGAGGCTACGGAGCCAATCTTGGACAATCTCGGCTCCATTAGGGATAGTCAACTCTATCAACAACAATCACGCGACCGTTTGCGGCGACGCCGAGGCTAAGGCGGTGTCCGGCAGCACTAAAGGCGAAGCCCTCGCCATTCTCCACCCACCAGTGCTCCAAGTACCGGCAGGCCTCGCCTACGCTTCGAAAGACGAACTGGGGCACAGCGTGATCCTCGTCTCGCCCTTCTGCCACAATCACCGCATCCGCAAGCCAATCGAAGTCGCTCATAGTGGATAGGTGCAGGTTCTTCTCAATGTCCGCAACGGATGGAAAGCGGACATTCCTGGCAAGTCGCTTCTCGGCTAACAGGGCGACTATGGTTGGCGAGTCCGATCCTAACTGGAAGCTCTATGCTCGTGCCCTCGACATCCTTGAGGGCCGCGCGGCAGGTCACGCCTTGCCTATAATCCGGAAGCTGGCAGTTCGACGCTTCTCCCCAGCAGTGACCGTCCTGAGCGACTACGTTTCTGAGGCTGAAGCTATTCGGCTTCTCCGACAGCAAGCACGGCGCGGCGACGCGATAGCGGCATATAATCTCGCGATCACGCACCGGAACCGAGGTGACATGATCGGCTACCGGACTGCACTGGCTTATGCGGCTAGGCTCGATGCAGATGCTGGTTCGGAGCTACGACGATTTAGGACGCGCTTCCCACACGAGGCGATGCGGCAGTTCGGCAGGCTCGCGCCCGAGCGAGCCTGAGCGTCTGCAATGGGTCGATTGCCGACCTCCAGCTGAAGCCCGCTAAGGGTGGGAAGCGGACGTTGCGTTTCCCTCTACTAATTGGAAGGCATAGGAGCCGCGTCGCTCTTGTAGGGGTAAGCGCTCACCACGGCTTCATAGACAGATCTCACCGCGGGACGGGACATATCCTCCGAACCTAGCTTCTCGAGATACTGGACGACGATGGGTACAACGTCGCGCCCTGTTTTCGGGATCGGCAGCGCAATTGGGCCTTTGGGCCACTTAGTGTCCTGCATACCGGTCGCCTGAATTACGCCGTCGATGAACGAGGAACAATTTTCCCAGTCGCCGACCTGCTTATGTTTGCACCAGCTAAGCAGCTGCGAGTTCGGAATGTACGCTCCTAAATGTGGGGGTGGAGCGGCTTCCGCGGCTGACATTAAGCTAACAGTGACCAGAGCGACTAACATGAGAGGCCTCCCCAAAGGACTTCAGAGCCCGAGCATGTTGAGGCATGAGAGAAATGTCGGAAGTCCGCAATGGGTGGAAAGCGGACGTAATCTATTCGTTCATATTGCGTCGGTAGTCAGGGTTGCAGGGCTTGAAAACGGCAGATCCGACTGAACGATGAGATTCCTGTGGCACAACGCGTGACCTTGCTGCTTGCAATGGCGGTTGGCTGCAGCGCACCGCCTGCGGTTCAGGCGATGCAGCAGCGTCCGGTGATTCAAACCTATTTGGCTGAGATCGGCAGGAACGGCGAGGTTCTTGCGCGAACAGAACTTGGCGTCTCCCCAGGAGTGATTGCCCGACATTCGCTCGCTTGGCCTATCATCGGTACCGACTTTTGCACCGACGGTCGTGGTGCGATCCGCCGGGCCGCTGCGGGCGAAGGGGTGACAATCCTGCTTGAAGCGCTCAATCCGGTCGAACGCGGGCGCAAGGCCATCAGGCCCATGCGGGTGAGTGGCGAATGGCGCACATATTCAGGGATGCCGCTGGGTGTCGAATCTCCTTCGTGCCTGGCATTTCCACGAACCCAGTTCGCTTCCAAGGTGTCGCGCACAGTGGATATGAACTTCGACAATCCGCTGACACTTTACGGTGATAACGGAATGTTCCTCAGGATCGTCCGCAAATGAGGCGATTTGCGCTTCTGCCCGCTGTACTGCTGGCGAGCGCCGAGCCGTCTGGGGCACAAACCTCCACTGGCGAGGTGCGTTCCGCACCAGCCCCCTTCGGGAGCCGGCGGATGCCGGATCCCGAAGGGGCGAAGAGGCCCGTTCTACTGGACATCGATATTCAGCATGACCAGGCGTTTTTTTGGCGTGGGCAGCTGGATGCAAGGGGTGACTCGATCAAGCTGAGGTCCGGGTGGGAAACGCCCGACGATTGCGAAATCATCATCGGCTCGGGACACCCCGAGTCTCTTCCGCTTGAACTCAACAGTCCGTCCGAACTCCGGATCCGCATCAACCCCTATCTGCATCGGTCGCCCGATCCCGCCCGGTTCAATCTCGCATTCAACTACGAAGCGTCCGCCAAGGGCATCGGTCCGGCCGGTCCAAGCTGCGACGAGGCCGCTCGTCGAACTGTCGAGATGAACTTCGAATTTGAGATCCTGCCTGGGCAGACCATCACCTTGCCAGATTATGTCGGCTACAGGATCAGGCTCACACGGCCATGAAGCGCGCATTTGCACTGTCCTATCTGTGCCTTGCCGCGCAATCCGCTGCACAGTCTCCAGGGGAGCCCGCCTATTTGCTCGATTTTAGGGTCGAGAAGGACGGCGAACTCATTTCGAAGGGCAGCATCGACCCTTTCAGCGGAAGTTATGCGACTTTGGAGACGGAGCAGGCACTTCCACCTGCCTGCGAGGGCGGCGAAATTGAGGCCGGAGGCCGCAAAACTACGCTTTATCTCTCGAAGCGAAACGACAGTGGGCCAGAATCCTATGTCTATTTCAGTTACTCCGAATACCGCAAGATAGGGAACGACGATAACGATCCCTGCGCCCGGCGACGCCCGGCGGATGAGAACTTCAGTTTCCACGGAAGCGTCGAGCTCGAACCCGGCCAACGCACCGTGGTTGACGCCGGCGAGGGCGTGATGATCCAGCTCACCCGTCGATAGCGTGCCTCACGCAAAGCCGGGGGGGCAGTGTGGATGCGGAGCAGTGAGGCCGAAGCAATCCTGGCCTTATTGAATAGTGGCTCGGAACGTCCGCAATGGGTCGAAGGCGGACCTTCAGCCGGGCGACCGCTTGGGGTGGAAAGCGGACGCTAGCGTTGCTCAGGAGTATGCTGTTCCATAGGCGAGGCCGACGGCTGGATGACCTCGATACCACGGCGTTGAGAGTCTTGGATGCACTTCACCTTCTCAGGCGGTAGAGGAGCTTCCTCGATCCAAAGGTGGGCGAGTCCATGGTCTCCATGGTCTAAGTAGGTCGGCCCTAGCTGACACCGATCAACGATCTCTTGGAGAACGTCGCGGGCGTTTCGAATGTAAAACTCGCGGTCCTTGCTCCATGGCGGCCCCTCGCCTTCTTGGATGGAAATACTCCACGTCTTGTTAAACATCGCCTCTATCTGATCACCGTTCAGCTTAGTGAGTTTTGACTTCTCTGTGTCCAGGATGGGCACGCTTTTTGCGGCAGAGCAGCAAGCGAGTGGCAAGAGCCCTGCGACCATAAATGAGAGGATGCCCAGACTTTTCACCAGGCGGTCTGCCCGTCTAAGTGGCTGGTGCCGGTTTCATCCTCTGAGTGGACAATCATGGCGTCTTCTCGCGCCTTTGAGGAATGTCCGCAATGGGTGGAAAGCGGACCTTCACGCCTCCCCAGCGGGCGAAAACACGCAATGACTGATATGAACCTTTAGAAGAGTTTCCTCCGAAAGATTAACGCCTCTCAACCATTCGCATAAACATGTCCGAAACCACAGCCGCGTAGACGTGCTCGATGCGCAAAGTCTGCGTGGGAATTTTCGGATGATCTCTCTGCTGAAAAAGCTGTGGAATGACCGGAGTGGCAACGCTCTTGTTGTGGTGTGCGCGACGATGCCGTTGGTGGTTGCCGCCGCCGGGCTAGCCTCCGATACGATTCAATGGACCTTGTGGAAGCGGCAGTTGCAACGCGCGGCGGACTCGGCAGCGATTGCGGGCGTCTACGATCGCTCGCAGAACACCGGCGCGACGACTTACACCAACGCCGCCGTCACCCGCGATCTCGCCCTCAACGACCACACTTGGATGGCCTTAAAGACGGGCTATCCGCAGGTTAGTTTCCCGGCTGACTCGGGCGTTGCGAAGTACCAGGTTGAAGTATCACTTGCGGTGCAGCAACCGCTGCCGTTCAGCGCATTCTTTCTAACCACAGCGCCGACAATCACCGCGACCGCGCGTGCTGCCAGCGTGCCATCCGAGGGTGATCCGTGCATTAATTCGCTGGACACCAGTGCTTCAACCGGGGTGAGCTTCACGGGTAATGCCGGCGTTGAAATGGCAAATTGCCTGATTCATTCCAACTCGCGCTCCTCCAATTCGGCATCAGCTGGTGGTAGTTCCAGCGTGACAGCACTTGCCGTTTCCGCGGTTGGCGGAATTCAATCGTCGAACAACTGGCACGTACAGGCTTATCGGCCTTACTCGGTGACCATTGACGATCCCTTCTCTTCGGTGGACCCAAATCCCGCAGATATGAACTGTAAGGCCGGTCAGATGCCCGCTAATCCAAGCGCGGATATCGCATCCGGCAAGAACTGCTGGGGATCTATCAGCGTCGGACCGGGCGAAACGTTCGACCTTCCTGATGACCGAACCTACTACATCAATGGCGGCGATATGGACGTCAAGGGAACACTAACGTGCCAACGCTGCACCTTCGTCTTAACCAACAATAGCTCAGCAAGCAGCCCGACAATCGGGCAGCTCAAGGTCAACTCGTCGGCCGACATTAATATTGAGGCACCAACCACCGGGACCTTCAAGGGCATCGCTATCATGCAGGATCGTCGCGCCGGCACTTCCAATCAGGACAATAAGGTCAATGGGAATAGTGGCTCAATAATTCAGGGCGCACTATATTTTCCAACGCAGTCACTTGATTATAATGGCAGCGGCACAACCTCTGCGATTTGTACGATGTTCGTGACCTTCCGGGTGAAGTTCAGTGGCAACAGTAGCACCACAAACAAATTCAAGAGCATGAGCGAGTGCGGTGCCTACGGTCTGGGTGGCAATGCATCGCTACGCATGGTGAGGTTGGTATCGTGAGGCGGTTGCTGGCTCACCTAGTTCGAACCGAGATCGGGTCTGTCACGATCGAACTTGCCTTGATTGCACCGGTGCTTATCGGCGTCATGATCGGCATTGTCGACGTAAGCAATGCATTTAGCCGGCAGCTGGCGGTTGAGCAGGGTGCGCACCGCGCGATCGAAAAGATCATGCAGACGACTGAGACCGACACCGTGGAGAACACGCTGAAGGCAGAAGCGGTGTGCCAGGTGAACGGAACCAACGCCGACGGCACCTGCAAAACCAGCCCAATTACAGCGGCGAATGTGACCGTCACCTATCGCATTGATTGTCTGACTGGATCAACGGTCAGCAGCAGCCGAACGACGACAGACAGTACCGCCTTCGACGCTATGAACTGCGCAACTGGACAGAAAGAGGCGGACTACATCGAGGTCACGGTGACGGACAAGTATACGCCATACTTTCGGACCTTCTTCTCGGCCATCAATGCCGATGGCACGTACCACGTGTCCGCGACAGCAGGGATGCGCACGCAGTGACCCGCCTAGGGCATATCATCCGTGATCAGAGGGGAGCGGCCGCCATTGAAATGGCTTTGGCGTTGCCGACGCTCATCACCATGATTTGGATGTTCGTCCAATTGGCTCAAGTCTTTCGGGCAACGGCTGGAATCCAGCAGGCTTTGGGCGAAGGCGCGCGCTATGCAACCCTCTGTCTCAACCCCTCCGTTACGGGTTGCACCACGCCCTCCACGACCAACATCGAAGCCAAGATCCTTGCAAGTGTATACGGTATCGGGCCAGGATCGTTCGTGGTTTCACCTCTGACCAAGGCAACCTCTGGGACGGGTGCATATTACGATTTAAAGGTGACCTACACCCAAGCGACAAATCTCCTAATCTTGCCTGGTCCAACGATCACGGTCACTAGGTCGAAGCGGGTTTGGGTGGCTGGCGACTAACAGGAACACTGCGCGGCCATTTGACCAACGCGGCTGCTTCAGCCATCACCTATTTGTCGAACATGATCCGGAATGAGCTGAAGGATGCCTCTTAAATCGAGAGTGAGTGTTCCAATGGCAGTTCCTCTTTGAAGGTCGTCACTTTGAACGGGAACAGCTTCCAGTTTCCTATTGTGAACCACTAATTTGGAGCTGATACCGTAGGCATCCTCTGAGGCCAACTTCCCTAATTCTACGAAGCGTACAATCTCAGGAAAACCGGCCATTACGGCGTCCGCAGCCTGGGCGGCCTTGAAGCCGCACTCCCGAAGAAGAGAGAAAGCCTTCAGCGCCATGAGACGTTCCAAGCGAAAGTCTTCAGTGCGGCGTTGTCGCTTGGGGATGAAGCGGAGCGATTCCTGCCTTACGAACGCCAAATAGATGACAGGTGATACATCCATCTCGCGCAGAAGCTCTTTTATGGTCAACAAACATCTCCGCAAGGGTGGGTGTTGGTAAGAGTCTCCCCGGTTTGATCCGCGCGCGAGCGTCTGAGTGGGGAGTGGCAGCTAGTGGACGATGATCTCACTGCCGTGACTTACCGCTACGTGCAATTGGTCAGCATACTTTTCGGACCAGCCAATCGCGCAACTAAATGTCTCCGGCGTCCCTCCGTAGTAGGAGTAGAGAGTCAGAACTGAAGAGGACACTTTGTCGGGTGAAGGCTCGATCGAGTAGCCTGTGTGACCACAGGCCTTGGTCGCGGCTTCCACATGCCGAAGCGCCTCAGAAGACCCCTCGACGAAGCTCACCGAGAAATTCGGAGGGGTAGCAGCGGCACAACCGGTCACTGCAGCAAAAGCTATAATGGAAGTAAGCTTCACCTACCTTCTCCCTATCTGGCGCTTGTTCTGGTGATTAGTTGCGAGGAAAGCGTGCGTAAGCGCCATGTCAATTAGCGCCTCACACGAAGCTCCTCTGCGTCGATATAAGACGCAGATCGATCGACCAGATAGTCGAAAGCGGTAGAAGAGCGGTGTTAGCAGATCAGTTACGGGTCATAGCAAGGACATAGGTCCGCGAGAGAGCAGCAGTAGAGCAAACAAGATCGCAAGAGCCGCAAGGATGCAGATTACAAGGATCGGTGTGAACCACACTGGAGTCTTAGGAGGGCCAGTAGGACCATAATTATAGTTTGAAATCTTTTTGGTCATGCTCCAGACGTAGCCACTTGATTATAACGCTTAGTTACCGCCACAATCTCGCCCCAGGCATATTCGCTGAAAGCGGAAGGCACAGCTGAACTTCCGCCTGCAAAGGTGGGAAAGTATGCGCAGTTAATGTGGAGAGCGGATGGTCGGCCTTTACCCTCGCTGCGTGCTGATGACGGAGCTGGCTGGCCCACGATCGACCGAAGCAATCCAGGACATAAAACCGGCATTAGAAAACAAGGCAGGCCACTTACTGGAGCTGCTTAAACGCTGCCTTGGGTCGAAGGCAGACCGTCACTGAAGGTCCGCAGTGGGTGGAAAGTGGACATAGCCTGCGCATTGTGTCTCGATTGATCAACCCGGTTCGTCTGAACTCAGCTCGGCCCTTCATTAACCGAGATGGGCCGCAAAAGACATTGCAGACCATTGTAGGCGCGGTGACAGATGCGGCATCGGTAACCGACTTTACCAATGCTCACGGTATTCGCCAATGTGAGAGGGTGATCATGCCGACACTCACCGCGGAGGTGCGCAGCATCAGCATGAGGCTTTCGCAACCTATCGATCCTGAATTGGCGAAGCTGCGGGGGGCTCGGCCGCAATCTTCCATACTCTCGGCTTCCAGGCACTCCGCGTGGCACCAACAAACCTTTTCACCGGGATATTCCCCTCGATCCCTACTGCAATTCGCCGAAGGTTACTACGGCAAGTTCCTCCCGAATTTACGAAAGCTTAGCTTCAGGCGGGAACCTGGTGGTCGCTTCTCGGTGGAAAGGCGAACCCGACATCCAATGGGATGCCGGGCCTCCTTGCTCTACCAACGATGGTGAAATTCGCGTTACATGAATATATCTGTGGCAAGTGCCGTTGCTGAACCAAGGTGAATGGTAAAATCGGCAATGCCGTTCCCATCCACGTCGCCAGCAAGGTAGTGGTTGGAACCGGATCCATAACTTATCAGCTGGCCCGGAACATTAGTGAACGTTGATCCGCCCACCGAAAACGCCTGATTACCTGCAAGCGTTGTATTTGCATCAATCTCGGAAAGTCGAATCTTGTCAGTGCCACTGACAAAGTCAGTGATCATGTCGTTTCCACCAACACCGCTGATCCGGAACTCATCGGCACCCGCTCCACCGGCGTAGACGTCGTTCCCGTCAAGGCCATCCAGGACATCATTGCCGCCATTGCCGGTCAGCTTGTTGGAAACTGCGTTGCCCAAAAGATAATCGCGGGCAGAACCACCAACTGCATTCTCGATCACCGTATTGTACGCGATCGAAATGTTACGGTGCGAAGTTGCGGTTACTCCGCTCACGCCAGTGTCATTCAATACTCGGCTTGCTCCGATCGACTGGACTGTACTGATCCAGCTGGCATAGCTGCCGGCGTCCCAAAGCCCGAAGTCGCCCTGGTCTTCATCAGTAACGGCATTGAAAGCTTCAGTTGCGGCATTTGCTTCCGCTAGCGTTTGATACCCAGCGGTAGCGGAGCTGAATGACCCTGCACGCAAGTCAATGAAGACACCGGAATTAGCGGTTGAAAAATCGAACGTGTCGTTTCCTCCCGCGTCATAAACTGAAAGCATTGGGAAGGGATTGGCTTTGAGGTCGTAAACGGCGTTCCCCGCGGTGGAATTGGCAAAGTACACAGTGTCGCCCGACCGTGTCGATGTGTCCGCCCCGTACTTGGACTGTATGGTCAGGATGTCGTGCAACAGAGGCGTCTGAGGATTATTCAGAAGCCCAACTGAGACGTTAATCGACTGAGCACCTGTCTCTCGCTCAGAGAAATACGACATGATCGAAAATTGGTTTGAGTCCTGAGCATAGAACGCGTCGCCAGTGTACGTGATTGGATCAGGCTCACCGTCGCCGTCAGAATCGTCACCGAAGTTGTAATCACCTGGATGACTTAGCCCGAGGGTATGCCCTAGCTCGTGGACCAGCGTGGTGCGACCGTAGTCGCCATAACCCAGCCAGCCGTTCGTCCAGTTAGCGGTAGGATCAGCCGTCCAAACATCGCTACTGACATGGGAGTACTTCTTGCTTTCTGGGTAGTAGGCCCAAGCCTGCGCTGGCCCTGTGGTGGTGTTTGCGAAAAGGATGTCAGCACCCTGTCCGTTCTTCTCAACGAATTTGATAGGGACTAGGTCATCCCATAGTTGAATAGCTTGGCGAGCAACTGCTTGTTCTGCGGCTGAGAAAGGCGAGAACCCGGCCGGTTCGGGAAAGCCTTCCTTGGGATTGTTGTAGAGACCCGTTGGCTTGTGCGAAAATGAGAAGGTCACGACTCCATTCTTGGAGTTCAGAAAAGCTCCGCTGTCGATCTGACCAATTACGGCTGACTGATCATAGATTGGCTTTCCGTTCCAATTTGCGATCCCTACGTAGTCTTCAAGTCGGAACGGCAACGCATCACTTGCGGCCGCCGAAGATACGCCTGTACCGCCAAAATTCTGAGTAGCGCCGACTACGGCGTCACGTGCTCGCCCCATTTGATCCTCCACATTCGTCTGGACCGTTCACAACGGCCAATGCAGCCAAGGTGAACAGCGGCTAAGGCAGAGTCAACGGCTAGTTTACCATCGTCTGGGACGTTTAGTCGGCGTATTCAAAGCTTTATGCAGCGCCCGGCGGAAGCTGTCGAGTGGCGCATTAAGTCGGCGGAGATGGCAAGTCTTAGATCGGACCTCGCCATGCCAGCCGAGCTTACCCGTGTTCAGAAGATGTAATCTCGGCACGTCAACCGCCGACCTTCAATGAAGATAAGTCGGGCTGGGAAGCGGGTAATTAAGCGTTAGATCGCTGACGAGATCTGCAAACCCCTCCACGTCAGGTTCACCGCGCCGAAGGTTAAGAGCTACACCTCGCCGGGCAGTCGTCGCCAGAGTGCGTAAGCGAGCAGAACATTCAGACGCGCCGAATGTCCGCAACGGGTCGATTGCAGACCTTCGCTAAACGTCAGCTTCGGGTGGAAAGCGGACGTTAGGCATAGGGCTTGAACTTCTTCTCGAATGACACTTGCACGGGTCCGCAGCCGCCGCGAACGGCTATTAATTCGTGAGCACGGAAGCCGTGCTGAATGTGCAACCGCTTACCCTGCCAAAGCAGCCGAGTAGGAGACTCGTTCTTGGCTTCAAGAACTTGGCACCCCAGCCACCCAAATCGAGGTTGCCACCAGCGCCAGAGGTGCACCCGCTCGTTTTCGGCGGTGAGCGGCGTCCCGTCGATATAGGCGATGGCCAGCCATTCGCCGTCAGGCGACACGGCTCGCTCTCGTTCATAGGCCAGTGCGAAGTTGAGCCAGACGCCCGTTGCGAGCAGAAGCACTAGACCCACTGCGCAACCCATTGCGCACCCACGTCGCCTCACCATGCACTCCCCTAGTCAGCGGCGGATGTCCTCGCGCTAACAGCGGTAGATGTCATGAGCTTGCGGTGAGAGTTCGGTGAGCAATCATGCTGCCCGGCATGTCCGCAACGGGTCGTTAGAAGACCCGGCGGTCTACTGCATCACCAGTAACAGCAGCGCTGCAGCGATGACAAATAGGACTAGGCAGCCGACCTGAACCTTCCAAGGTAAAAGGACGGTCGGGTCAAACCAATCGAACATAAATCAGGTGGTGCCCGCATCGGCCAATGTCTGCAATGGGTCGTTTGCAGACCTTCATCCAATAACTGGAACTGGTGGAAAGCGGACATCAGCGCCCAGTAACGAACCGTAGCCAACTTCGAGCCCGACTTCTACGGTAGTCCTGTGCCGCTTGTTCCTGAAATGCGCTGCGGCTGTAACCCGCCATCCAGCGATATATTGATGCGCCCATCATCACGAAGGTGCCGACCGCTCCGCAAATAAGCAGGGCGGTCACAACGAAACTTTCCCGTGATACAGCAAGGGTTTCCAACAGGCTCATTAGCAGGAGCGCAACGATCATGGGTACGCCCCACACCAGCCTTTGAGCGAAGGCAAAGAGCGGATTGTAGCTTCGACCCTCCCAATCGCGGTCCATCCAAGCCACAAGAGACTTCAGCAGTCGCATCCCCAGTCTACCCTCCTCGGCAGACGCAGTATGGCGCGCAAATGATCGCCAGCCAATGTCCGCAACGGGTCGGTAGCAGACCTTCGCTACTAGTTCGGACCCGTCCTCAGCTGCAGGTGGAGGCTACCCTATGGCGGCCGCACAGACACAACGATCACCCACAAGGCAGCCGCAACCACAACAAGCTCAAGCAGGAAGAGCAACGCCTTCTTGGAGTTGTGCATCTGACGCCTATCAAGGGGCGCGAGTTCAAAGCCGACCTTAGATGAAGGCTTGGGCGAGTTGAAGCGGGCGTATGTAAAGAACGGACAATATCGACGGCGCCTAAGCGCGTTTGCAAACAGGCAACCAGCTTAGCACCGTCACTACCCCGATACTTACGCCGACTAATGCCTCAGCGGGTGTAAGCCGGTACTTGAGCCTTAGATAGCCGAACCGATCTGCAAACCCCTGCTTGCGAGGCTCATCGCCGCTCGAAACGCGGAGGGTGAGGTTTGCAACTCTGCTCGAACTATGCGGAACCCCACCATCGTTGCAAAATGCCTCAGAGGTGTTGGAAGCGAGAGTGGCGAGACATTGTCCACGAGGTATTTCACCCTCATCGCAGCAAGTCTGCGGACTAGCTCGGAAGTGATGGCATAGCGCGCTAGGGTGGCCTCTTGGTTCGATGCCAAGGTTCGAAGATACCGCAGCAACGCGGCATTGCCGGAGACCGGAGTTACAGCCAACACCAGAGGCGATCCATCAGACGAATAGGCAGCAAGCCAAAGACCCGTGTCAGTCAGGTCGGCAGTGTTCGGCTGTTCGCGGCGATAGCGACGGTCGGGGTGGTTCTGCTCGAAATGGATTGCGTCTCGCAGTAGCTTTACGCGCTCATGTTCAGGAATGGGGCGCAGGTAATGCCAAGCTTGGCGGCCTTCCGGTCCATGCGGCGGAGCGTAGCAAATCGCGAACCGGCCAATGGATCTGACCGACGATCAATCCGAAGAACCGAGGCGGCTTGGTGAAGAGGGCTTCGCAACCTAAACGTTCGCTTGTCGAGCCATCTGCGGATTGGCTTTGCTTCCGCATCGTCTTCAAGTCTCAGCCTGATCAGAGGTGTAAATAGCAGGCGACACCAGATACGGGTGAGCAGAACAAGCTGTGCGATCGAGACGGCGCGTTTTCCCACGAAGCGATCCGCACGCTCACCGCAGAGGCGCTCCAGCTTCTCATCTCTTTCTACGGCGAGGTTCTTGAACGACTTCTTGGGCGCTTCGAGCTCATGTGCACCCTCAGCAAACCGACGATCCAGCCTCATCTTTCACACACCTTCAGCGAGCCCGAAGCTGTGACGGACAATGGTTAAAAGCTGCTTTTCAACCAAGGATTGGGGACGCAGTGCGTCGTTTGCAGACATTGGCTGAATGTCCGCAAAGGGTCGAAAGCGGAACTTCCGCTTTGAGGCGGCGACGCAGCGAAAGCGGAACTTGCCCGAGCTTGCTTGTAACACGCCTGTGTTTTATTAGTAGCAACGTTGGTTGCTACTAATGGAACGCTTTATGGCTCATGGTCAGTTTGTTGCCTATTACCGCGTCAGCACCGCTCGGCAGGGCAAGAGTGGGCTGGGCCTAGACGCTCAAAGGCGAGCCGTTGCCGATTTTCTCAATGGCGGTTCATGGCAGCTCACGTCTGAATTTATGGAGGTAGAATCGGGGAAGGCGGACGATCGGCCGCAACTCGAACAAGCGCTTGCGATGTGCGAACTGACAGGCGCCACTCTGGTGGTGGCAAAGCTGGATCGCCTAAGCCGTAATCTGGCGTTCCTGGCCCGACTTCAGGATAGCGGCGCTCGCTTCGTCGCTGCCGATATGCCCGAAGCAAACGAACTGACCATCCACATCATGGCGGCAGTGGCTCAAGCAGAACGTAAGGCGATCTCTAAAAGAACGAAGGAGGCGTTGGCCGTCGCGAAAGCAAGGGGGGTTCGACTTGGAGGCAAGCGCGGCAACTTGGAGGATCTTCGAAAGGGTCCTGCAAAGAGCGCTGAGGTGCGGAGCCGCCAGGCAAGGGAACGTGGTTCCAAGGTTCGCCGCCAGATCGAAGGCATCGTCAGTTCAGGGGAGGGCGCCAGCCTTCGGCAGCTCGCAGACATACTAAACGACCGCGGCATTACAGCGCCCCGCGGTGGACGCTGGCATGCGGCCCAAGTGCGGGCCGTGCTGATCAACACAGATGCCTCGGCTTAGATTTTTCCGAAATTAGCTGCAAATCTGAGGCGAGAGGTCGGGCTAGGCTAGCGACAATCGCCTATTTCTCTCTATTTTATTCAGAAGATCAAAGCTTCCCGCCAAGTCGCAGCACGAGCGACATCATCTCGCCTGCACATTGCGCGTCCAATTCTTCGTACCGCTCCAAGTAGCGATCGAAGGTGCGCTGCCACATGCCCTTTGGTTTGCGAATGTAGGCGTCAAAACCTTCCTCGCACCCCAGTTTTCGTTGCAGGCGGAACAGCTTTTCAAAAGCTCTGTCACGATAAGCGACGCGCTGAGAATTGTACGCGAGCCGCCACGCCTTGCGACTGGCGAAGCGATCGCCGCCGTTAGGCAGGTAGAGCTTAGCGACGCGAACGTGCTTGTAAGGGCAGACCATCCACCATCGCCGGCCCCCGAAGTTCGGCTCAGTGAAGACGAGGCGAACAGTCTGCTCCACGTGCTCTCGGCCATCCCCATAAGCTCTTGAGTAAGAAAGCCGCAGAATTGAATTCGACGGATCTTCCATGTTCGCCGAGTAGCTGATCGACCCGGCAGGCTCCCCACCGCAGTTCCAACTCAGACTGCCAGAGATCCACTGACCTGGCTTGGCTCGACCGGTTCGGATCATCCATGCCAGATCAATCTTCTTGCTCATGTCAGCAGTCGGGCGTCCGCTATGCCGTCCCGATCCCCATCCGCCCATCTGCTCACCACCCTCCAGATTTTCCTAAATCATCAGAAGACTTTGATTTCTTGAAAGTTTTTCAAACCGCCCAATCTCCTAGAAGAGTAGGTGTATGGCAGTTGGTGAAACCTGAGCGAACGGACATAGGACAACTACCCCTGGCGCCGAGCTTGGTATCGCCCGCATGCCAGAGGCAGTCCGGTCCGTTCGAGCTTACGTATGGCAGTCGGAGCCAACCGTCGCTTTCGGACGCTTCTGGTCGAGAGGTCGCCAGATGCTCAGCAGTTGCTTACGAGGCTTTCCCCTGCCCCGCCGATCACCGCTCTGCCTTTCGGACTCGGCTCGCCAATATGATCGGACCCCCTGGTTTGGCTGATCCGCCCTGCCGCCAGTGTATTCAGCTCCCCGGCAAGGCGATTCCGCTTAGGTGCGTGCGCCCTCCCCCACGGGCGCGGTTCCCGCAGTCCAAAATAGGTTAGCCTTTCGAAAAAGGTCGTGAGGGAAGTTGAGCTTTGCGGAGCTGCCGCTTAGCCACCGTATCCCCTTGAAAGCATGTGATTGTTGCACCCCTCTTGGGTGCGCCACTCTTCTCCAATGGTTCGACTGCCCCGTCACCCGCCACACGTGATGGGGCGATCCCGTTTGCCTCGCTCAGGCTCCAAGGTTTGGCGGACCGAGGTGCTGCAGGAAGTCGGGCTTGCCCAGGGATACGCCGGTGTTGCGAAGTATCGCGTAGGCCGTGGTGACATGGAACATGAAGTTGGGAAGCGCGAAGCCGGTCAGATAGTCGACGCCCCGAAAACGATACCCCATTCCGTTAGGAAACTTCAGGGTGACCTCCCGCTCCTCACTGTCGGCAAGCTGCTGCTCATCGAAGCTGCGGACGTAATCGATGGTGCGGTCGCACCGGTCCTTCAGTTCGGCAAAGGTCGCCTCGGTGTCCGGCATTGCCGGCGCACTCGTGCCCGTAAGGCGGGCCAGCGCATTCTTCGCGGAATCCGACGCCATTTGATACTGGGCCGGCAGCGGCTTCATGTCGGGAGCAAGCCGCGCCTGGAGAAGCGCGGCTTCGTCCTTCTCCTCAGCCGCCTTGTCGAGCCACGAACGCATGTTCGTCAGCGAGTTGACGAACACCGGCACGGAAACAGTCCATATTCCAAAGCTCATGACCCCTCCGGCCTTTGTGCAGTTCAGAGGGCCATGAACATTCCGGACGCCTTCGGCAACAGCTCCCGGATCAGTCCGTCCCGGAACCCGGCTCCGCCTGCATGCGGTGGAGCTTGGCGGTGGTGGCGTCCGTCATCACGCCGGCCGCGGCAACCTGCAGCTTGTTCTTAACGCCGTAAATCACCGCCGGCTCGCCATTCAGCATCGCTCCCCAGCCGGTCTTAGCGACGTCGGCAGGATCGTCCTTCTTGGCTTGACCCACCTTCGTATCTTCGAGATCGGCGCGTTCGAAGAATTCGGTATCGGTCGCACCCGGCTTCAGGCAGGTGACGGTTACGCCCGTATCCTTGAGCTCGTTGCCAAGCGCCGCGGCAAAGCTGTCGATGAAGGCCTTGGATCCGTTGTAAACGGCCTGGAACGAGCCGGCCATGTGCCCGGCGATCGAGCCGGTGATGAGGATCCTGCCCTCGCCTCGCTGCACCATCTTCTGCGCGATCGGTTGGATGAGCAGCAGGGTGCCGGTGATGTTGGTGTCGATGACGTGTCGCCAATCCTCCGGGGACTGCTCGAGAAAGGCGTGACCCAGACCGTGTCCGGCATTGGCGACAAGTACGTCGATGTCCCGGTCGCCGACCGTCTCAAGCAACTGGCGCACGCCCTGATCCGTCGCGAGGTCTGCTTCGATCTGACGGACGTCGGTGCCGCTTTCCTTGAAGGCGGCGGCCGCGTCCACAAACGGCGTGTCGGCGGCGACAATCAGGTCGTAGCCGTCGGCTGCGGCGAGCCGGGCGATCTCAAGGCCGATGCCGCTGGACGCACCGGTGACGATTGCGAGTTTGTTGGCCATGTCCCTATCTCCTCAAGCGGCTTCCATCTCAGCGCCGACACGCTCGACCTGCCCAGCCGCCATGTCCGTCTTGAGGACGATCTTGGTGTAGCTGTTCTGGTCGTCGTGCCAGTGCTTGTACATTTGCGGAGCGTCTTCGAGCGACGCGTGGTGTGAGATCATGAAGGTCGTATCGATCTTGCCCTGCTCGATGAGGTCCAGCAGCGGCTTGGTATATTTCTGGACGTGGGTCTGGCCGGTCTTCACGGTCAGCCCTTTTTCCATCAGCTGTCCAAGCGGGAACTTGTCGGCAAACCCACCGTAAACGCCAGGGATGGAAAGGCGCCCACCCTTGCGGCATGCAAGGATGGCCTGCCGAAGCGCATGCGGGCGCTCGGTGCCCAGAAAGGTGTGCGCCTTGGCCGTATCCACCAGGTTATCGATCGTCAGCCCATGGCTTTCCATTCCTACGCAATCGATGCAGGCGTCCGGGCCGATGCCACCCGTCATTTCGTCAAGCGCGGCGCGAACGTTCACCTCGCGATAGTCGAGGATTTCCGCGCCCATGCTCTTCGCAAGCTCAAGTCGGCGTGGATAATGGTCGATCGCGATTACGCGGTGAGCGCCAAGGACGAATGCCGACTGGATCGCAAACAGGCCAACAGGTCCGCAACCCCAAACCGCCACCGTGTCGCCGGGTTCGATCTCCGCATTCTCCGCCGCCATCCAGCCGGTGGGCAGGATATCCGACAAGAACAGCACCTGATCGTCGCTGAGGTGGTCAGGCACCACGATCGGACCGACGTCGGAATAAGGTACGCGGACGTACTCCGCCTGCCCCCCGCATAGCCGCCGGTGAGGTGCGCATAGCCGAACGCCGCACCCATCTCATGCCCCATCAGCAGCTTGGATGCGTCGGACGTCTCGGATGGATTGCTGTTGTCGCAGGCGGAGAATTGCTGCTTCTCGCAAAAGAAGCATTGGCCGCAGCTGATGGTGAACGGAACGACGACCCGCTGGCCCTTCTTGAGTGTGCTCTTTGGACCTACCTCAACCACCTCCCCCATGAATTCATGGCCGAGTACGTCGCCGGCGCGGAGCGTCGGGATGTAGGCGTCGTACAAGTGAAGGTCCGACCCACAAATGGCGGTAGAGGTGACCTTCAGGATTGCGTCGCGAGGGTTGACGATCTCGGGGTCGGGAACGGTTTCCGTCCGAACGTCGTGTCGGCCTTGCCAGGTAAGTGCACGCATGTCGGTTTCTCCTAGATCCTCGCTTCGGTTGGCTGTTCCGACTTGCGTCCGGACGGGGAAGCGTTGACGGAGACTTCGCCGGTTTCCATCAGCTGCTTGAAACGGCGCAGATCCCGGCGGGCTTGGATGCCGGGCTCCCTCTGAAACAGCTTAGCGAGGCCCTTGCCCACGATCCCGCCGGGCGGACTATATCGGATCACAAGGCGGACCATGGTGCCCCGCCCGGGAGCCGCGGGAAGAAATTCGACACGGCCCTCGGTTTCTATCTGTGAGTCCCGTTCACTCCGCCAGGCGATGGCAGCGCCGGGCTGGTCCTCGGTGATGCGGGTCACGACCTCCACGGTCGATCCGAGCGGCGCCTCGATGGTCCAGCGCGAACGCTCCTCGTCCAGCTTCACGATGTCCCGGACATTGTCCATGAAGCTGGGAAAGCGCGTGAAGTCGTGCCATTCGGCGTAAAGCTCCTGCGGTGATCGGTTCACCAGCAGCGTGCGACCGACCACATCTCGATCGGCATCGCGAAAGACATGGTCCGGAGCATCGCTGATGCCCGAACCGCCGCGCTCGTCAGCAGATCGCCGCGCTAGCAGAAAGGTGGCGGCGCCAGCTGCGACCGCCAACCCGGCGCCAATCAGCGCCTTCGTATTGTCATTGTCTCGTCTATGATTGGAACGGCCTTGCGCCATGATGACCTCCGTCGCGTGGGAGGCTCAACCAAGGGGCACGTAGGCCGTTCCTGTCGTTACACGCCCTCAACGGGCGGACAGAGGCGACTACGGGCTAAAGGGTGGCGACTACCGCTTCGATAAAGCGGCCGATCTCCTGATCGCCCATGCCGACGACGTTGAACCGGCCGCTGTCGGCCATGTAAATCGCATGATCTTCACGCAACGATACAACCTGCTCCTTTGTCAGCGGCAGCATCGAGAACATTCCGAACTGCCCGCCGATGAAGGTCAGGCGCGGGTCGGCGGCCGCGATCCGCTGACGAACCGAGTTGATCCGCTCGCGCATCGCATCAAGCTCCTCATGCCAGCGGGCGGCAAGCTCCGGCGTGTCGAGAATGATGCGGCAGGCAGCAGCGCCGTGATCAGGTGGCATCGACCACATTTGACGGGAGATCTGCGCCAGGTGCGCCATTGCGGTCGTCGACGTCTCGACCGACCGCGTCTTGACGAAAAGGGAGCCGACACGGTCGCGATAGACGCTGAAATTCTTGTCGCAGCTTTGTGCGATCAGCACCTCGTCGCAAACGTCGAGCAGGCCGTGAAGCCCGTAGGCATCCTCGGCCAAGCCGCGCCCGAAGCCTTGATACGCGATGTCGACCATTGGCAGCAAACCTCGCTCCGCAACGACCGCGATGACCTCATCCCATTGCGCTTCGCTTAGGTCTGCGCCGGTCGGGTTATGGCAGCACGCGTGCAGCAGAACGACGTCCCCAGCCTGCGCCGAGCGCAACGCCGACATCATCTCGTCGAAGCGGATGCTCCCCGCCGCCTTGTCGTAGAAGGCATAGTCGACGATCTCCAAACCCGATGCCTTGATGACAGGCGGATGGTTTGGCCAAGTCGGGTTGCCGACCAGCACGCGCGCTTTGGGGTTGGCGGCGGCAATCAGCTCGAAGGCGAGACGGAGCGCGCCGCAGCCGCCGGGAGTCTGGAGCCCGACGATCCGCTCGTCGCCCGCATGACGCCCGAGCAGAATGGGGCGAAGGAGTTCGGTGAAGCGCTTGTCGCCGGCACTGCCGAGGTAGGCCTTGGTTTCCTGCGTATCGAGCAACATCTGCTCGGCGCGTTTCATCACCTCCAGGATCGGGGTCCTCCCCTCGCCGTCGCGAAACACCCCGACGCCGACGTCAATTTTGTCGGCGCGCGGATCGGCGTTGCACATGGCGATCAACGCCAGGAGCGCATCCGGCTGAACGGGGGCAAGGGCGGAGAGGCCGGCAACGGCACTGCTGGTTTCGGTGGTCATGGCGAGCAGCCCCTTAGCGGCAAAGTCGAGCGAAAGGCCAGTGCTTAACCTTTCCAGGGTGCAAGAGCCGGAACGTCGCCAAACTCCCGTTGGTTTACACCGACGTGCCAGCCAGGAGACGCAAAATGAAAGTCAGCGAAGTGATGACCACCAAGGTCGCCACCGTCCGCGCCGATCAGACCGCGCAAGAGGCTGCCAGGTTCATGCTGCGTGCCGATGCCGGTTCGATTCCAGTGTTGGAGGGTGACCGGCTGATCGGCATGATCACCGACCGCGACATTGCAGTGAGAGGGGTCGCCAACGGCCGAGGGCCGGACACGCCGGTGCGAGAATTGATGACCGAAGGGTTGATCAGCACCCGTGCTGACGACGAGATCGAAGAGGCCGCAACCCGGATGAGCGAAGCGCAGGTCCGCCGCCTGCCCGTCATCGATGAAACGGAGAAGCTCGTCGGCATCGTCAGCCTCGGCGACCTCAGCCGCGAAGCGGAAGGCTCCGAAGCCGAGGTGGCACTGGAAGGTATCAGCCAGCCGGGCAAGCTGCACCAGCAGTAACGACTGCGCTTAGCTTAGCGCGCGGCGATCTCGCCGATGGTGCGATCGATCACCGCCTGATCCGCCGCAGCGTCGTGACGCTCCGAAATCAAGCGCGCCGCAGCCTTGGACGCCGCATTCGCAGCCAAGGCACGAAGCTCATTGACCGCGGCCATCTCTTCGGCGGCAATCTTGTCCTCGGCCATCTTGGTGCGGCGGGCGACCAGCGCTTCGGCGTCGCTCTGAGCCTTGGCGATGATGGCGTCGGATTCAGCGCGAGCACGCGCGAGCATTGCTTCCGACTCTGAACCGGCCGCATCCGCCTTGGCCTGATATTCAGCCTTAAGCGCTTCCGCTTCCTTGCGCAGCGTTTCGGCCTCGGCAAGCTGGGTTCGGATCTGTTCGATCTTGGCGTCCAGCGACTTACCAATGGTCGACGGCACCTTTTTCCAAAGCATGCCGATCAGGACGATAAGCATGGCAAGAGAGACGATCCCTGCCGCTTCAATGCCGAGCAGCGACGGACCGTGATGCTCGGCACCGCCATGGGCGACCTCGCTGCCCCTCGTGTGGGCCGCGTCGGCCCCTGCCGGCGCGCTGGTCTCAACCGGATGTTCAGCCATTGACCAGCTCCCGTGCAACGGCGCTTCGCACCGCTCCATCATCGACCGTCAGGCCGGCAACCCGATGGACGATCTCCTTCGCAGCGTCGGCGGCAACGGCCTCGATCTCCGCCATGGCAGCGGCGCGCACTTCGGCGATCCGGGACTGCGCTGCTTCCACCTTGCCACTGATCGCCTGATCGGCCTCAGCAACCCGAGCCTCGGTCGAACGAGCGGATTGAGCCTTAGCGTCCGTCGCCACACGGGCAGCGTCCGCACGTGCCTGGTCCAGCTTGTCGCGGTACGCCTGTTCCAGGGCATCGGCACGCTCACGCGCGGCCTGCGCCTCCGCAAGGTCGGCCGCGATCCGCTGGTTCCGGGCGTCTACCGTGCCCTGAATCTTCGGCAGCATGCCGAGACCCACGACAAGGAAGATGAGCCCGAAGAACACCGCCAGCCAAATCAGCTGGGACAGATAGATTTCGCCGATTTGGGCGATCTGCGGCATGGCCGACCCCTAAGTCCTGTGTCGCTGGTTAGGCGACGAACAGCAGGATCATGGCAACGACGAACGCCAGCAGGCCGAGAAGCTCGGCAGCGGCGAAGCCGATGAACAGGCGGCCCTGCTGGCCGTCGGCGGCCGCCGGGTTGCGCAGCGCACTGCCCAGGAAGGAACCGAACACGTTACCAACGCCAAGCGCGGCCATGCCGACGCCAATTGCTGCGAGACCGGCACCGAGCAGCTTTGCGGCTTCTGCGTCCATTTTGAAACTCCTTGAGAAAACTTGGTTGTTGAAGGGATTAGTGAAGGTTGATCGCGTCGTTGAGGTACAGGGACGTCAGCAGCGCGAAGACATAGGCCTGAATGGCAGCGACCAGCAGTTCCAGCAGCGTGATGCCGAGCATCAGCACGAAACTCGGCAACGCGACGATGCCGAGCGTCAGCGGTCCGCCATTGCCACCGTTGATCACGAAGCCGGCGAGCACTTCCATCAGGATGTGACCGGCGGTGATGGCGACGAACAACCGCAGCCCCAGGCTAAACGGGCGGATCAGGAAGGAGAATAGCTCGATCAGGAAGATCAGCGGGATCATCAGCTTGGGCGTGCCGTGGGGCACGAACAGCGAGAAGAAGTGGAAGCCGTGCTTCGCAAAGCCGACGATCAGCACGATGGAGAAGCTGACGATGGCAAGGATGCCGGTGATCGTCAGGTGGCTGGTCACCGCAAAAGGATGAACTCCGGCGATCGCGCTTGGAAACATTCCGAGAAGGTTTGCGAACAGGATGAACATGAACAACGAGAAGACGTAAGGCGTGAACCGGCGGCCCTTGGGACCGATGTTCGTGTCCATCATGTTCGTGATGAACCCGGTGAATCCTTCCACCGCCATCTGCCAGCGGCCCGGAACCAAGCTGCGCTTCATGCCGCCCATCATGAACAGCCAGATGGCGACAAAGCTCGCAAGCATCCACGCCGCGCTGTTGGTGAACGCGATCGAATGGCCGGCAATCTCCCAATGCTCCCCGAACAGGGGCTGCACTAGGAACTGGTGCATCGGATCGATCTTGCCGCTTTCGGCCGCCACTCTTGTCCGTCCTTCTAAGCCAAAGACCGGCTGCCCTTACGGACGCCGGTTCGCAATCTTGAAGATGCTCCAGAAGCCACCGATAATGCCAAGCACTACGCCGACCACTAGGAACAAATGCCCATATCCGCGCCAGCTGTCGATCAGCCAGCCGATCAAGGCACCGCCTGCAAGACCCCGAGCAGCAGCGACAGCACCTTTTGACCGAGTTGCTCATTGGCATCGGCCACGGGTGCCTTCCCGCTCCTCACATCTTCCGCCTTCTGCGCCCGGGCGAGCCGCTCTTCGAGCGAATCGAGCCGTGCATCGGCGGGAAGCTTCGGGTCCTGCGCGTTCTCGTCCGCCGCCATGCTCTTGTCCCCTGTGCGTCGCCCCTTGCGGAGAGGAGACCGAATGGGCGTGAAACATGCCGGCGATCAAGCCCGCCAAGGCGCGGTCCCTTTATGAACCGACCCCAGTTAAGTCAACCGCGAGCGCGCCGGCGACCCGCGTTTAGCGGCAATATTCGGGCAGCTGCACGGCCTGCCCCGGAACGCGTCGCCGCCAACCGCCTTCGGCAAGCAGGTACATTTCGCCGGGGCCCGTGTTGCGGAGTAGCTGGCAACCCGCAGTTATCCCGACTTCTTGCGGCGCAACCCGACGTTGCCCGGCAAGCTGGTTGTAAAGCGAGCGGCGGCGAATGTTGATCGTCGCGACCTGGCTTCGGACGGTCGTCGAGACGGGTCCTACCACACCAAGGTAGCCGTCGTAGCGCTCGCCGATCTGTCCTGCCGCGAACGCCTGGTTCAGCGCCGGCGTTTGCGCGTTGCCCGTGGTTCCTGTCAGCGCCAGCGCAAGGGCAACGCCGATCATGCGGTTGATCACTGCGCGGGCCTCGTCCGCTGGGGAAAGGCTTGCGGATTCTGGTTGATCAGCTGCTCCACATCCCTCTGCAGGCGAACCAGCACCTCCTGACGGATGTTGACGTTGAGATTGATTTCGATCGGCTTCTCAGGCGTTTTGACCGAGATGCAGCTCGCCAGCGGGATGGCGACAGCGGCTGCACCGATCAGCTTGGGCATGCGTCTGGTCATGGTCGTTGCTCTTTTCTGGTCGGGGGATTGGTTGGGGTGGTCGTCGCTGGGGCTGTGGTCGTGGTGGCAGTCTGTTCCTCTTCACGGCGGCGTACCTCGGTGACGATACCGGGCACGTCTTCCAGCGGCCGGGGCAGGACGTCGCCGATCACCAGGCGCGGGTCGCTGATCGATTTTGCCGTGGCGATCAGGGCACGGAATGGGCCGGTGATGTTGACGTTCAGCTTGACCGGCACCTTCGACAGAAGGCTGCGCACGATCTGCTGGGTCCGGTTCGATTGACCAAGCGCCACGCCATCGATCGACAGGCGGGCTGCGAATTCGCCCGCCAGGTCGCCGTCCAGGCGGATGATCATGGAGCGGAAACGAAGGCTGCGGATCGCGTCAAACGCGATCTTCTGGGCAAAACCGAGGTTTGGAATGTCTGTGACGTAGGCAAGCGTTCCGCCGGGGGGCCGCGCATCAAGGCGTCCACCGACGATCCGGCCGCCGCTTTCATCGAAGATCATCGGCAACACGCCGTCGAACACACCCGTTGCCTCGATCTGGCTAAAGCCCAAGGTGTCGACGAAAGTCTTGGCGTCGAGCCCCACCACCTCGAAGGTCAGGCGCTTGGCGCTCGGCCGTCCGAAGTTGAGGATCGTTTCACGGAGGATCAGGCGCCCGCCCATGAACGGCCATTCCCCCCGCTCAATTTTCACCAGTTGGTCGGGCAGCAGTTGGTACCGGATCACCCCATTTTCGACGAGCACACCGGGGTTGATCGACTGCACCGTCATGACCTGGCCGGGTGGCGTGGAGAGGCCAAGCAGGTCGTCGAAGTGGATCGTTCCGGCCACTCCGGTGACCGGTCCGAACGGCGCTGCGAAGCTGAGGTCGGCGGTGGTGAAATCGCCGGAGGAAGTGACGTTGCCGCTACCCGTCCAGTCGATCCGCCCGCGTCCGCGAACTGTTCCTTGAACGAGTGCGATGACCCCTTGGGTGAGGCGGGTAATCTCTTCTGGCTGGAGCTGGTCGCCGAAGGTTAGGCCGGGAACGTCCAGGTTGGCGTAACCGGCGTCTCGGTTCAGGTCATGCTCGATGTCGACGTTGGCGATCCGCACCCCGCGGCTCGGCAGCCCCAGGCCGCCGAAGGCACGCACGCGATTGTTGGCGAGCGAGAAGTTGAAATCGTCGCTCCGCATCGGCGTGAAACGGGGATCTGGGGCGCGGTCCGAGACCAGCAAACCACCTTTGGCGGTCAGGTCGCCGTTGTAGACACGCCACGTGCCGGCAATGTCGCTCATGGCGAGCGGCACATTACCGATGGTCGACTTGGCGCCCGAGAAGGTACCGCTGATGCCACTGCCGGCAAAGCTACCCCCCAGCCTCGCGGCGTCGAAAATGATTGGCGACTCCGACTGGCCGAGCCGCGCTGCGAGCCCGAAGAGGTCGAAGCGGCGATCGATGATCTGGCCCCGTGTGGCCGCGACCCGTAGCGGCGAACTGCCCAATCGGCCGGCGAGCGATGGGCCGTTGATCCTCGCACCGATCCTGAGCGGTCCATCTGGCGCCTTGGCGAGAATGGCGTTGCCGACCGGGCAGACGGGTAAACGTGTTGGCCCAAGCTGGAGCGCGGACATCCGCAGCGCGTTGAAGCTGACCACCGCGCAGCCGGTGCCCACCGCAAAACTGCCGCCCTGTCCCACACGGCCATCCACCGGAACGCGGAGCGCCTCAACCCGCCCCTCGGCGAATGGCCCGGTGAGCTGAACAACCGTGGTCACGCGGGTCGAGCCGTCGGCAGCGGCATTGAACCGGACGGGCGCGAGCTCAAGCCGTGCGCTACCCGACGTATAAGGTGCCATCTCCGCAAAGCCGCGCAGCGGCGCGCCACTATACGGCTGCCGCATCACCAGCCGTGCGGTCGGCAGGCCACCGCCTTGGGTCGCGATTGCAGTGTCGATGCGGAACTTCGAACCTGGCCAATAATAAGTGATTCCAGCTCCCCCCGAGACGGAAGCGCGCGCGCCGGTGCGCGCAAGGACATTGGCGCTGTCGACCCGAACAGCCCCACCGCCGGGGAAGTTGACCATGCGGAACCTGCCGGTCGCATCGAAATTTCGAATCGTCGCCTGAATCGCATCGCCCATGGTCTTGGCGATCGGACCGACCGGCGTGCTCGCCACGGCGTTGATCGGGCCGGTGATCCCGGCAACCATCGATGGATCCAGCGTACTGCTCTGCGCCGCATAATCGCCGGCCATGACGAAGCTGCCGGTGCGATAGCCGAGGCGGTAATTGCCTGCGAGGCGGGTGCGATCCGCGTAGATCGCCGCGACCCGCGACTGGCGCGCAGATAGCTTCACCTGCCCCTGGATAGAATCGAGATCGCCTCGGAAAGTAAGGTCGCCGGTAAAGGCGGCAAGTCCATTCTCGCCCGCCGTCAGCGTCCGGATCGCCATTCGTCCGCGGCCGTCGAAGTTGGTGAAGCTCTCGTTGAAGCCGCTGTCGACCTCAAATCTGGGATCGGCGATGTCGAAGCGACTGGACGGGCAGTTCAGGCGCTGGGCGGCGAGCGGTCCGATCACATGTGGCTTTCGCGCCGTAACCTCGACTGCGAAATTGGCACTCAGGTTTTGAACCTGGCAACGGCCGGGAATCAGCAGAGGGCTTCTGACCGCCGCCCTGCCTTTGAACCCACCGGTAAGGTTGCCGACACCCTCCAGCGCAAAGCCGACGGCCCCGAACGGCGTACCAAGCGAAATGCTCGTGTCGGCGACGTCGACGGTGAAATCCGGCAAGGCGAACGGCTTTCCGCTGGGCGGCGGCATCAACTTGTCGATCTGACCCCAGCTGACCTTGCCGCCAACCAGCCGACCGCGCAGCCGGACCCCACGGGCGACGATGCGATAGACTTCGACGCTGCCGTTCCACTTCACGCGCAGCTGAACCAGTGCATAGCGAGCGACGAGGTCGGGGCGTTTGGGATCGCCGATCACGAGGTTGCTGACCTGCTGGGTACGAAGGCCGACCCTGTCCAGCCGATAGGTGGCCTGCACACCGCGCCGATCGAACTCGCGGGCAAGAACGCGGGTTGCGAGCGGCCTTCGCGCCATCCAGACCGCGACGAGCGCCGCGACGAGAAGCGCAAGAAGCCCCACCGCAACGATCGAGAGCATTCGTGGCCACCGGCGACCGCGCCGGATCGCGACGCGGTTTTCGCCTCCCGCCACCTCGTTTTCGCTCTGCCGCTCCGCCATGGCCAATACTAACCCCTCCGGCCCAACACCGTTCCAGATGCGGCATGACCAGAGCTTTCCCTCATTGGGTGTGACGTTTAAGGCATAGAGGCTCGGTTGATTGCGCGAAGGGCGCCATGAACGAGCTTGCCTCCAAAATTTCTGACACCGGGGCAAGCGAGGGTCATCGCGCGCGCCTTCGCAAGCGACTATTCGAGGGAGCGGGCAAAGGCCTGCTCGACCATGAGTTGGTGCAATATCTGCTCGCGCTGGCTATCCCGCGCCGCGACACCAAAGCGCAGGCAAAAACGTTGATCGCTCGCTTCGGCGGCATCGGCCCACTGCTCTCCGCCGACGCCGAGACGTTGAAGCGCGAAGGTCTGACCGAAGGTGTGGTTGCCGCCCTGAAGATTGCCGAAGCGACGGCGCTCCGGCTTTTGGAGACACGCATCGAAGGTCGCCCTGTAATTTCCAGCTGGGACGCGCTCGGCGATTACCTCCAGGCGGCGATGGCACACTCACCGATCGAGGAAGTGCGGGTGCTGTTCCTCAATTCCAAGAACATGCTGCTGGCGAACGAGCGTATGTGGCAAGGGTCGGTGGACGAAGCGGCCGTCCACGTTCGGGAGGTCATCGCCCGATCCATACAGCTTGGTGCGACGGCAATCATCATCGTTCACAATCACCCGAGTGGCGACCCGAGCCCCAGCCAACAGGATATTCGACTGACCCGCGACTTGATCGACGCTGGCCGCCACATGAAGGTGACGGTCCACGACCATGTGATCGTGGGCTCCTCTGGACGATCAAGCATGCGGGCGATGGGGCTGATCTAGAAGCGCCCTGCACTTCGCCGCTGTCTTAGAGTGTTGTGTTGTGTCAGTCCTCGAAGATGAACACGCGGTCCGACTGGGCGATTTCCTTCGCCGTCATTCCCCAGGACCGCAACATCCGGGAAGTCTTCTTGATGATGGGAATGTGCTCGGCATTTACCGCTTTCTGCTCGACCAAGACCACCGGTCGATTGCGGACGATGGTCTCCTTGGCACCCAGCAAAGCGAGATATTCAGCACCCTGGATGTCGAGCTTGATCAAGTCCACCTCATCGAACCCGTAACTGTCGATGGTTCTGACCTGGACCTCGATCTGCTCCTTGCCTTTGGCAGAGACCTCCGGGGTCATCACCTCGGGATGATTGGAGATGAACGAGCCGCCGCAGTTGAGCACGGTCGGATACATGGTCAGCACACCTTCCTGATCGGCGACCGCGAACGGCTCGACCTGGACGTTCGGCGGGACGTTGAGAACCAGACAGTCCCGAGTTCTCGGCACCGGCTCGAAGGCGACGACATGGTCGAAGCGGCTGGCAAAGTCGCAGGAGAATATCCCGACATTGGCTCCGACATCGAGCGCGCGGCGCCACTGCTTCACATAGCGGTACGCCGCCTGACGATCCCGGCTGCCATATTCGAAAACCGAATCCCCGAACTTGGCAAAATGCTTTTCACCATCGGGGAAGAAGAAGTCGCCTATCTTGATCATTGCTGCGACCCTGTGACGGCGGGCTGGCGAAATTCAACCCTTTTCAGGCCTTTCTCCTTCTGCCGTGCCTTGTGATTTGATGCCCGGCCAACGCTCTGCTAGCCGCCGCGTCCATGGTACCCCGCTATTCCCGCCCCGAGATGACGGCCATCTGGTCGCCCGAAAACCGCTACTGCATCTGGTTCGCAATCGAGGTGTTCGCAGCCGAGGCGATGGGGAGGATCGGTATGATCCCCGCCGCCGACGCGCAGAAAATCCGGGCGGCTTACGACGCTGATGTATTGGGCGAGATCGACATCGCCGCCATCGACGAGATCGAGGCGGTCACCAAGCATGATGTGATCGCCTTCCTGACCTGGGCTGGAAGCAAGATGGGTCCGGAGAGCCGCTATCTGCACCAGGGCATGACCAGTTCCGACGTGCTCGACACTGCGCTGGCCGTGCAGCTGAAGCAGGCGGCCGACCTGCTGATCCGCGACCTCGACGAGCTTTTGGCGGTGCTGAAGCGTCGGGCGTTCGAGCATAAGCTCACACCCACCATCGGGCGCAGCCACGGCATTCATGCCGAGCCGACCACCTTCGGGCTGAAACTGGCGCAGGCTTATGCCGAGTTCGACCGATGCCGCACCCGACTGGTGGCGGCGAGGGAGGACATCGCCACTTGCGCCATATCCGGCGCGGTCGGAACCTTTGCGAACATCGATCCTGCGGTGGAAGCGCATGTGGCGCAGGAGCTTGGGCTGACTCCGGAGCCAGTGTCGACGCAGGTCATCCCCCGCGACCGGCACGCCATGTTCTTCGCCACGCTTGGCGTTGTCGCTTCATCGATCGAGCGGCTGGCTGTGGAAATTCGGCACCTGCAGCGGACCGAGGTGCTTGAGGCCGAGGAATATTTCTCGCCGGGTCAAAAGGGCAGCTCGGCGATGCCGCACAAGCGCAATCCCGTGCTGACCGAGAATCTCACCGGCTTGGCCCGGGTGGTGCGAAGCGCCGTTACCCCGGCATTGGAGAATGTCGCCTTGTGGCACGAGCGGGATATCTCCCACTCGTCCGTGGAGCGCTACATCGGTCCGGATGCAACCATTACGCTCGACTTCGCGCTGGCGCGGCTGACGGGCGTCGTCGACAAGCTGGTCGTCTACCCCGAGCGGATGCAAAAGAACCTCGACCGGATGGGCGGACTGGTCCATTCGCAACGAGTGCTGCTGGCGCTAACGCACGCTGGCCTCAGCCGCGAGGACAGCTATGCGCTTGTTCAGCGGAACGCCATGAAGGTGTGGGAATCGGACGGGCAACTGTCGCTTCTCCAATTGCTGAAGGACGATCCGCAAGTTGCGGAAAAGATGAGTGCGGAGGAGCTGGAGCGGCTGTTCGATCTCGGGCACCACATGGCGCGGGTGGATACGATCTTCGAACGGGTGTTTGGGGCAGCTGAGCCGAAGATTTAATCGGAGCTTTCCGGGCATCCCTGCGCTAATGAGCACGGACCGGAGCCAAGCGGGGACGCGACAACTTCAGTGAGTAACGAGAGCTTTAGCGTTCAGCAATCGGGCTTCCTGCTCGAGCTTTCAGCCGACTGGATCGTGCTCCGCGCCTCGGAGAACGTGCACAGGTTCCTCGGCGAATATCATGTGCGCATGGTCGGCGAGCCGCTCGCCAAGTTCACGCTTGCGCAACCGCTGCACGACCTCCGCAACAGCCTGTCGCGGCAGCGCAGCGCCAGCGGAATTGCTCGGGCCTACCGAGTACGCCTGACCGACGGCCAGACCTTCCTCGACATCGCCTTCCAGCAGGCCGACGGCCGCTACATCCTGGAAGGCGTGATGAGCGCCGACAGCTTCGGCGCTTCGATGGGGACGATCAGCCGTCTTCTGGAAGGCTTGCCCGACTGCGACGATGCCGCAGTGGCGCGGCGGATGCGCGCACTCTGCGGCTTTGACCGGGTGCTGCTGGCGGGAAGCGATGGGGCGCTCAAGGCGGATTGCAGCCGCAGCAACTTCCCCTCTCGCGGCACCGTCGACCTTGGTTCGCTGCCGCCTATCGTCTTCGACGTAAACGCGGAGGCCGTACCCGTTCACCCGCGCGGCAATGATGCAGCGGCCTCAAGCATCGCGCTGCTTCGCGCACCGACGCGGGATCAGGCGGAGCAATTGAAAAGCCTTGGCATTCGTTCGCTGATGAACGTGCCGGTTTCGGTGAACGGCAAGCAGGCCGAGATCTTCAGTTGCGACAGCCAGTCGCCCGCAAAGCCTTGTTTTGAGACGCACGCCGCTGCCGAACTGTTCGCCCAGGTCTACACAATGGGCAAAGGGGGCTGATCAGACCCCGAAGGCGTCCTTGATCCGGCCGAAGAAGCTCTTTGCCGACGGGCACTCGTCACCCGTTTCCGTCTCGCGGAATTCTTCCAGCAACTTCTTCTGCTTGGCCGACATTCGGGTCGGCGTCTCGACATGGATCCGGGCGACCAGGTCGCCGCGGCCCCGGCTGTTGAGGATGGACATGCCGGCTCCGCGCTGGCGGATTTGCTCGCCCGACTGAACGCCGGCTGGGATCTTGAGGTCGACCTTGGCCCCATCCAGGCCGGGCAGGCTGATGACGCCGCCAAGCGCCGCCGTGGTGAAGGTCACCGGACAGTCGGCCACTAGGGTCGTGCCTTCACGGGCATAGATCGGATGCCGCTTCATGTGCACGAAGATGTAGAGGTCCCCGCTGGTGGCGCCGCGAACGCCCGCCTCCCCCTCGCCCGTCACGCGAATGCGCGTGCCCTCATCGACGCCGGCCGGAATCTTCACGGAGAGCGCGCGACGCTTCACTGTCCGTCCCTCGCCCTCGCAGGCGCGGCATGGGTCGGCGATGACTTCGCCGCTGCCACGGCACGTCGGACAACCGCGTTCGACCACGAAAAAGCCCTGCTGCGCACGGACCTTGCCCATGCCGTTGCAAGTCTTGCAGGTGGCGGCACAATTGTCCGTCTTGGCGCAGCCCTTGCCGCCGCAGGTGTCGCAGCGGGCGAGCGCCTCCACGGTGATGCTGGCTTCCTTGCCGTGAAACGCTTCCTCAAGTGTCAGTTCGAGATCGTAGCGAAGATCCGACCCGCGAGCGGCGTTCTGACGCTGCCCACGCGGATCCATGAAATCGCCGAAGATCGATGAGAAGATGTCGGAGAAGCCGTCGAAGCCCTGCTCGCCGAACGGGCTTCCGCCTCCTCCGCCATTCTGGAACGCAGCTTTGCCGAAGCGGTCGTAGGCGGCGCGCTTTTGCGGATCCTTGAGGCAATCATAGGCTTCGTTGATCGCCTTGAACTTGGCCTCACTGTCCTTGCACCCGCCCTGCCGGTCAGGGTGATATTCCATCGCCAGCTTACGATAGGCGGCCTTGAGCGTCCGGTCGTCCGCCGTGCGCTCAACACCCAGCAATTCGTAATAGTCCGTCTCGACCATCACGCTTCCCCCGCAGGCGACGGGGGTGCCGACCTTTTGCTAGCCGGCACCCGCCTGCTCATCAGTTACGCCTTGGGTTCTTCGTCGACTTCGGAGAATTCAGCGTCGACGACATCCTCGTCGGCCGGCTTGGCCTGCTCCGAGCTCTCAGCGTTTTCACCGGCCTGAGCCGCCGAAGCCTGCTGCTGCTCGTACATGGCCTGACCAAGCTTCATCGCCGCCTGGGTAAGCGCGTTGGTCTTCTCCGTCATCTGGTCGGGATCGTTGCTCTCGACCGCGGTCTTCGCCTCGGCGATCGCAGTCTCGATCTCCGACTTAACGTCGGCTGAGACCTTGTCGCCATGCTCGGCGAGCTGCTTCTCGGTCGAGTGGATGAGGCTTTCGGCGTTGTTCTTGGCCTCGGCAGCCGCGCGACGCTTCTTGTCCTCCTCGGCGAACTGCTCCGCTTCCTTGACCATCTTTTCGATGTCGGCATCGGCGAGACCGCCGGACGCCTGGATGCGGATCTGCTGCTCCTTGCCGGTGCCCTTGTCCTTGGCCGACACGTTGACGATGCCATTGGCGTCGATGTCGAAGGTCACCTCGATCTGCGGCACGCCGCGCGGCGCCGGGGGTATGCCGACCAGGTCGAACTGGCCGAGCACCTTGTTGTCGGCCGCCATCTCGCGCTCACCCTGGAAAACCCGGATGGTGACGGCGTTCTGATTGTCGTCCGCGGTCGAGAAGACCTGGCTCTTCTTCGTCGGAATGGTCGTGTTGCGGTCGATCATCCGGGTGAAGACGCCGCCAAGCGTCTCGATGCCCAAGGACAGCGGCGTGACGTCGAGGAGCAGCACGTCCTTGACGTCGCCCTGCAGAACGCCGGCCTGGATCGCCGCGCCCATGGCGACGACTTCGTCCGGATTGACGCCGGTGTGCGGCTCCTTGCCGAAGAACTCCTTCACGACTTCACGCACGCGCGGCATGCGGGTCATGCCCCCGACGAGGACCACTTCGTCGATGCCCTTGGCATCGATGCCGGCGTCCTTGAGCGCCTTGCGGCAAGGCTCCAGCGTGCGGTCGATCAGGTCGGCAACCAGCTTCTCGAGATCCGCGCGGCTAATCGTTTCCACGAGGTGCAGCGGGGTCGTCGCGCCGCCTTCCATGCGGGCGGTGATGAACGGCTGGTTGATCTCGGTCGTCGCCGCGGAACTCAGTTCGATCTTCGCCTTTTCGGCCGCTTCCTTCAGACGCTGCAGCGCGAGCCGGTCGGTGCGGAGATCAATGCCTTCCTTCGCCTTGAAGCGATCGGCGAGATAATCCACGATCTTGGCGTCGAAGTCCTCACCACCAAGGAAGGTGTCGCCGTTGGTCGACTTCACCTCGAACACGCCGTCGCCAATCTCCAGCACCGACACGTCGAACGTGCCGCCGCCGAGGTCGTACACCGCAATGGTCTTGCCGTCGTTCTTGTCGAGGCCGTAGGCCAGCGCCGCCGCCGTCGGCTCGTTGATGATGCGGAGCACTTCAAGGCCCGCGATCTGGCCCGCGTCCTTGGTCGCCTGGCGCTGCGCGTCGTTGAAATATGCCGGAACGGTGATCACCGCCTGGGTAACCGTCTCGCCGAGATAGGCCTCGGCGGTTTCCTTCATCTTCTGAAGCGTGAACGCCGAGACTTGCGACGGCGAATAATCCTTGCCGCCCGCCTTCACCCACGCGTCGCCATTGTTCCCAGGCACGATCTCGTACGGGACCAGCTCGGTGTCTTTCTTGGTGACGGGATCGTCGAAGCGGCGGCCGATCAGGCGCTTCACCGCGAAAATCGTGTTGTCCGGATTGGTCACGGCCTGACGCTTCGCCGGCTGCCCGATCAGGCGCTCGCCGTCCTTCGTGAAAGCCACAACCGAAGGCGTGGTACGCGCGCCTTCCGCATTCTCGATGACCTTGGGTGTGCTCCCTTCCATCACTGCGACGCAGCTGTTGGTGGTGCCCAAGTCGATACCGATGACCTTGGCCATATTCTTCCTCTTCATTGCCCCTGTCGGCCCCTAAGCAGGCAGCCGATTACGTTGATTTCGTGGGCGATATAGGTGCGGTCCGCGGCACGACAAGGCTGCGCCGTGCACAGGGCTGCGCCGAGTGGATCAACCCTTGTTGGCGTTGAAGTAATCAACTGCCTCGTGCGCGAGCCGCTCGTAGGCTTCAAGGTGGCGGTTCGCCTCGGCCCCCCGGCCATCCCGGGCCAGCTTGAAGTAAGTCTCGTACTCCGCGAATGCGGCCTTGCAGCGCTGGTTACGGCCAGGAAGCGCAGGGCCAACGGTCATCGCATAAGTGCGCCAATTCTCCCATTGGAAGCCGACGCAGGCTTCCTCCGCAGTAAGCCATTCCAGACGGCCGTTATGCTCATCGGAAATCTTCTTGGAGATGGAGGGCACTTCCTGACCGGCAGGAGCCGAGAACCCGCCGGCCTTCACATCCTTTTCGATCTGGGCGGCGCTATCGAGCATGGCCTGATAATCGTCGGGCGAAAGGCTGCTCTTCAGCTGCTCCGCCTGCGCACGGATCGTCTTCGCCATTTCCAGCATCTGCTGATTGGAACTCTGCGCCGCAATCGGCGGCGCAACTGTCACCGCAGCCGCAATCGCAGCCGCCCTCATCATCCTATTCAAAATCTTAGCCCCCGGCTGCACTTTAGATCATCGCCATGCCGCCGTTCACGTGCAGGGTCTGGCCCGTCACGTAACCTGCTTCACGGCTTGCCAGATAGACGGCCGCAGCACCGATGTCCTCACCCGTCCCCATGGCTCCGGCCGGGATACGGGACAGGATGCCCGCCCGCTGCTGCTCGTTAAGCGCGTCGGTCATCGCCGAGGCCATGAAGCCCGGTGCGATGCAGTTCACGGTCACACCGCGGCTGGCGAGTTCCTGCGCCACCGACTTGGTCATACCGATCAGGCCGGCCTTCGACGCGACATAGTTTGCCTGTCCCGGGTTGCCGGTCACTCCGACAACGGACGTCACGGAGATGATGCGGCCGAAGCGTGCCTTCATCATCGGCTTGGTCGCCGCGCGCATCAACCGGAACGCCGCCTCGAGGTTGACGCGCAACACCTCGGCGAAGTCCTCATCCTTCATTCTCATCAGCAGAGTGTCGCGAGTGACGCCGGCATTGTTGACGAGAATGTCGAGCTTTCCGCCGAGCGCCTCGACAGCCTGCGGGACCAACTCGTCCACAGCTCCACCGTCCGACAGATTGCACGGCAGCGCGACATGATCGCCGCCGAGCGTCGCACGAAAGCCTTCCAGCTTGTCGACATTGCTTCCGGATACGGCGAGCCGCGCGCCCTGGCTCGCGAGCGCCTTGGCGATTGCGCTGCCAAGGCCGCCCGACGCACCCGTCACGAGCGCGGTCATTCCGCTTAGGTCGAACATCAGGCGATCTCCTTCGCAAGCGCTTCAATGTCGTCGATCGTCACCACGCTGGTGACCTTCGCGTCCGGTGCAATCCGTTTCACCATCGGTCCGAGCACCTTGCCGCCGAGTTCGACAAATTCCTCGACACCTGCCGTCGCCATGTTCGCGATGCTTTCGCGCCATCGAACCATGCCGGTTACCTGCTCCACCAGCTGAGTACGGATGGTCTCGGTTTCGCTGGTCGGCTGCGCCGTGACATTGGCGTAGAGCGAGATCGTTGGCTCTTGAAGCACGACTTCGTCCAACGCCTTGGCCATGGCGTCTGCTGCAAGCTGCATAAGCGGGCAATGGAAGGGTGCGGACACGGGCAGCAGCACCGCTCGTTTGGCCCCCATGTCCTTGGCAATATCGACGGCACGATCGATCGCGCCCTTGTGACCCGAGATGACCACCTGCGACGGGTCGTTATCGTTAGCGACGGTGCAGACTTCGCCCTCGGCAGCGGCATCCGCGATCTTCTGCGCAAGTGCGAGATCGGCACCAAGCAAGGCCGCCATCGCACCTTCGCCGACAGGAACCGCAGATTGCATCGCCTTCCCACGAAGCTTCAGTAGCCTTGCGGTTGTCGAAAGGTCGAAGCTGCCGGCGGCCGCCAGCGCCGAATATTCGCCAAGGCTATGGCCAGCGACGAAGTGGGCCGCTTTTTCCAGCGATACACCGCCCTCGCGGGTCAAACTCGCGAAGACCGCCAGTGCGTGCGCCATGATCGCGGGTTGCGCGTTCTCCGTAAGCCTCAGTTCCTCGTCCGGCCCCTCGCGCATCAACCGGAACAGGTTTTGGCCGAGCGCCTCGTCGACCTCGCCGAACACGTGCCGCGCGGCCGCACTCGCATCAGCTAAAGCCGCGCCCATGCCGACAGCTTGACTGCCCTGCCCAGGGAAAAGAAACGCACGCATTCAAATCTCTCGCTGGTTTGCAAAATTCAAGCGCGGGCGGATTGCACAGCCCTCCGGTCGCCGCAACCCGAATGGCTATTGTAGCTCAACCAGCAGCACACCCTGACGCGGGACCGAGACGTTCAACTGGGCCTGGCCACGAGCAAATGCCACCGGCATCGTTTCCGGCGTCATTGCAGCGGCCTTCTCCACCGTCGCATATTGTTTCTCGTCCATGGCAGCCGGGGATCCAAGCGCCTGCCACGCGGCGAAGCTGTTACCGTGCCTCTTGTCGACGCGCCAGAGAGTCGCCTTGGTTGGACGCCGAGAGGCAAACCCGCGGAGCTGAAGGCTGACTGCAGCGTCGGGACCGGCGATATCGTCATCATGGTAGTTCCAGATCATCAACGCGACCACGCCCCGGCTCGTACGGGTCGCGAGCACGCCCACGTCCGGCGTGCCACGCACACCATCGGCCATGATGTTGTCGAGCGCTAGCTGCCCACTGCTGCTAGCCGCCACCTGCTGTTCACCGAGGCGGGCAAACATCCGGAAAGTATTGAGCACCGGCAGGTCGATGCCATTGCTCGCCAACTGCCGGTAACCCGCGAAATAGGGCTGGTTCTCGAAGGTAAATGCCCAGGTCAGCACACCTTCCAGATTGACCTTGTGCCGCCGCGCAAGCTCCCAGATTCGGGCGAAGCTTGCGGCCGTGTAGCTGGAGTACATCGTGCCGTTGCGGTAGCCGTTCTGCGGGCTGGAACAGGCGGCACACCCCTCGGGATCGCTTTCACCGATGACGATCGGTTTGTTCGCGAGCGGGCCGGCTGCAGCAATCTTGGCAAACCCTTCGTCCACCGTCTTCAACTGGGCGGCGATGCCCATCCGCACGTGGCCGTTCTCGAACGTGGGCGATCCTTTGGCATGGAAGGAGAGAAAGTTGGTCGGCGCTGCGTCGCCTGAGCGTGCGTGGGCGAGGAAGGCATCCATGAAGGCGCCGCCCGACCCAGCCACATCCGGTCCGCCAACCCGAGCGCTTGGGAGGGCGCGGCGAACTGCCCGGATCGCCTCGTCATGCATGCGGAAGAATTCTTCCGACGTGCCTTTCCAGTAGATGTCGAGGTTGGGCTCGTTCCAGGTCTCGAAATACCATTTTTGGACCTCGCCGGCGCCGTAGCGTTCGACGTTGTGGCGGGTCCATTGGAAGATCAGCTCGCCCCACTTAGCGTAATCTTTTGGTGGGTAGTTCCAACCGCCCTGAAGAGAGTCGCTGCCGAATCCCGGGCGCCAATTGTGCTGGTACGGCGTGCCCTTGGGGGCACTCGACATCGCCTCCGGCATAAAGCCGAGCTGTAGATATGGATGGATCCCGCGCTCGAGGTAGGTGTCGATGATTCGGTCGACGACCGTGAAGTCGTAAACCGGCTTGCCGTCCGCATCCTCTCGGTAGATCCCGGTGCTGCCCCACTTGAACGATGGGGTGCCATCCCCCGAGGTAAGCAGGTTGTGCGCGCGGAAGTAGACGCCGCCGGGTTTCAGTGCACCAAGTTCACCGAGCAGCTTGCGGCCATCCTTCATCGTCGCGAAGTTCGGTTCATCAGCACCGAAGAAGCGCCACACGGGCTTGAGTTCTCCGATCGTCTTCGAAGCATCGACTGTGATGGTGACCGGAAATGCCTTTGGGTGGGCCTGTGCCGCCGTGCCGATTGCCAGTGCAGCCACAATCGCTGGCCGAATGAATTGCCGCATGGTTACCCTCTCTCTCGGTCGCTTCTGTTGCACGTCACGAGGTAGCGGGGAAGATGGCGGCGGGCGGTCTGCCGCCTTGCTTTCTGACCGGCTTTGAGCCATAGGCCGCGGCACTGGCGCTGGGGCATGTCCTCTGCGCCTGTGTTTTTTGGAACGACAGCCGGAGGGGCTTGCCACGGGGGCAAGTCAGCGATCGGCCAACATGAAGAGACACGCATGCCGTTGTACGAGCATGTTTTCCTCGCGCGTCAGGACCTGGCTCAGGCCCAGGTCGATGCGCTGGCGGAAAACGCAACCAACATTCTCACCGAAAATGGTGGCAAGGTCGTCAAGGCCGAAACCTGGGGGCTGCGCAGCCTCGCTTATCGCATCGCCAAGAACCGCAAGGCGCACTACGTCGCTCTCGATGTCGACGCTCCGGCGGCCGCGATTGCGGAGCTCGAGCGCCAGACCAACATCAACGAAGACGTCATTCGCTTCATGACCATTCGCGTTGACGAGCATGAAAAGGGCCCGTCCGCGATGATGCGCCGCCAGGAGCGCGACCGTGCGCCGCGGGGCGACGGCGATCGTGGCGGCCGTGGTGGTGACCGTGGCGGTTTCCGCCGTGAAGAGGAGGCTGAATAATGGCCCGCGCATTTTTCCGCCGCCGCAAGAGCTGCCCGTTCTCGGGCAAGGATGCTCCTCGGATCGATTACAAGGACGTGCGCCTGCTTCAGGGCTTCGTGTCCGAGCGCGGCAAGATTGTGCCGTCGCGGATCACCGCCGTCTCCACCAAGAAGCAGCGTGAGCTGGCGAAGGCGATCAAGCGCGCGCGCCACCTCGGCCTGCTTCCCTATGTCGTTAAGTAAGGAGAGTTCGACATGGAAGTGATCCTGCTCGAACGAGTCGAGAAGCTTGGCGGCATCGGCGATGTCGTCACCGTGAAGAACGGCTTTGCGCGCAACTATCTGTTGCCGAACAAAAAGGCGCTCCGCGCCAACGAAGCCAACCGCAAGGTCTTCGAAGCCAACCGCGCCAAGATCGAGTCCGACAATGCCGAGCGCCGTTCCGGTGCCGAGGCGGCGGCCAAGACCGTCGACGGCAAGACGGTCCAGCTGATCCGTCAGGCATCGAACACCGGCCAGCTCTACGGCTCGGTCAGCGCCCGCGACATCGTCGACGCGCTGGAGGCGGATGGCGCCAAGGTGACCAAGAGCCAGGTCGTGCTCGACCGCCCGATCAAGGCGATCGGCATGCACGAGATCCGCGTCGCCCTCCACCCGGAGGTGAGCGTTCAGGTCAAGGTCAACGTCGCCCGCTCGCCGGAAGAAGCCGATCTTCAGGCCCAGGGTGTCGACGTGATGGCACAGATGTTCGAACGCGACACTGCTGCCTTTACCGAGGACTATGACCCCAACGCCGAGCCGGGCGCCAGCGCAGAAGCTGCGGGCGAACCGGAGGCCGAAGGCGAAGCGCAGGCCTAAGCGTCCTCGCAAGTCTATTGAATAAGCCGTCAGCCGAAAGGCTGGCGGCTTTTTCTTTTGGCGTTCCGCTCGTCGCATCGCCATCCACTCGTCGCAACCGACGCCGCCGCACCGGAACGGCGGGGACGCGGGCGCCGTTTCAAATCCAAGAGCACGGGGACTGTGTTTTCCTGGAGAAAAATGATGTCCAATGAGTGGAACGAACAAGATCGTCAGCCTGAGTCCGAACAGCAGGACAATCGGGTGAATGGTCAGCAGAGCCAACAAAGCGAGTTCGGCCAGCAGGGTCAGCAAAGCCAAAGTGAGCGCGAACAGGCCGGTCAGTCGCCGTTCGTGTCACCCGATGGTTCCGAGCAACCGGCAAGCAGCTTCGGTGATTCCGGCCAGCCCCTTGGCGGGAACGACAGCGGGACGGGAACCGGCACCACGCTCAGCCAGGGTTACGACAGCGGCAGCACCGACACGCTGACGCAAAGCGGCTCATCGTCGGACTCGCTGAACGAGAATGCCGGCGGCGGCAGCGGTTTCAGCGACACTGACAGCGAGGGTAGTGGCTTTATCGGCGCGCAGGGCACCGGCTCCGACGATTACCTTCAGGAAAACAATCCTGAGCTTTCCCGTCAGGACAGCCTTACTCAGGGTAACGATGACGGCATGGGTGAAGCCGGCAGCGAACAATCCGGCGAGAACGACTAACACGCTTGAGGTACGCCGTGCCTCGACGGAGGCGCGGCGTTACTTCTCCCTGATTCGCCAGCAGGCTTCGCTCACCTTCGATCAGATTGTCGAAGGAAGGCCGCTCGAGAACATCCCGCGCAGAAGAGAGTAAACGCGGATACCCGTTACCGTTCATCCGCACACCATATGCTTAAGACTGGCCGGCAGCTCGCGCCGGCAATGTCGGCTCAGCCAATCCTGTAAAAGGTTGCTACCCTGTCGAGTGCGAGCCCAAGGACAACCTTGCCCGCCCGCGCTGGCCATCCAAGGGCGCTTTCGGCATCCCGCATGCCGTCGCCGGCACAAACCACTCTCCACAATATGTCGCCGAGGCCCGGTCCCGCAGCGTCGATGGCACCTTCAAACCGCCGCTTGGCATCGAGCTGGCTTCCGGTCAGATCGGGCCCCACGCTCGCGCCGCCTCGGCCGGGCGATACCGGCGCTGTATCCCAGGCCATGGTGATGCGCGGCGCAAGTTGAGCACGCTCCCAGTCTCCGCGCAGGCGCTCACCCGCATCGAACTGGGCTTGCGTGACGTGCCCCCGGGCAAACAACCAGGCCAGCGGCGACTCGAGCAGATTGACGGTCACCGATCGGGCTCCCCCTTTCCGTCCAACCGCTTGCCCGGTGACATCAACACTTCGCTCTTCCAACCAACGCCTGTCTTCCACCATGCCGATCTCCCGCCGAGTCGGCCTGGACTTGGCACTTATGTACTTGAGTGAGCAAGAATCGGCGGAGATAACCAAGAGGGTTGCCGAGGTAATCCTCCCCTACCTTGCCGCTTGGGAGCGCGAGGAGGTCTTAGGCGAGCCTGAATTTGACGCTCTGTTCATGGTTTCAGACCTGGCGACGTTCATTGCTACTAAGCTGCGCGAAGAGCATCTGATAGCAAGGAGTTCAATTCCCTCCGAAGATGCCTGAGGGTGGGTTGTAGCTGAGCAATCTGCTCCGAAGTGTATTGAATCATGTGGTGGCGCTTCCAAAGTTCCTCGTGTCTCCTCTGGTCGGCGCGCTCTTCTAAAAGTTTTCGTTGTCCCTCGATCAACTTGTGGACTTCCGCCCAGTCGTGAACGCGCACAATATCATCGTCAAAACCTACGCTTAGTTGCGCGTGCGCAAGGTGTGCGCGCATCCTGACAGGCTCTTTCAATGCTGTTAGTATGCGGTCGAATTGGGAGAGCACTCTGGTGTTGTTGTTGCTGGCTTCGACCAGAAGCTTTCTGAGCTGCTTTAGCCGGTAAGCATAAGTCGCTGCTGGTGTTCGATCCCGCAACTCGCCTGGTTCTGGATTATTGCGGAGGTCGCGTAGCTGTAAGGCGCCGAAGAAGTGCGAAATGTATGTGTAGATTAGCTGGTCTAATTCACCGTATTCCAGGATCGCACGGCCAATCATCAATGCGAGGCGGTCATTCATGGTAACGTCCGATAAAGAAGAAACCTACTCCGAAGAGGAGACGGCGGCACGCGCCGATCGGGCGCTAAAGCGGATGCTGTCAACGCCTCACAAGCCGCACAAGCCAGCATATGCCAAGGATGGCCCAAGCAAAAAGAACTGATATGCAGCCCGTAAAAGGGGAGCTGCTGCATGACGGATGATTCGAATACGCCGGACCCTTCAGCGGGAGAATGGCATCCCGTACCAACGATTTTCGTGGACGGGGTTCTTGGCTCATCCACTCTCGGAGGTGTGCACCGAATTATCCTGGGTGAATTCGTCTTCAACACCGTTCCCGGTGCAACGAACGCCACTGCAAAGCCCGTGATCAACCTTAACATAAGCGATGCCGCCTTGCCGTTTTTGATCGAATACCTTCAAAATCTGCCGAGGCAGGCTCAAAATGCAGGGTGACTCTGCCGAGTTACTTAAGAAACTAGGTTTAGGGCAGCGCCCCGAGCTTCTTCCAAGCCCCGCCGATTCCACCAATAGTCCTGGTGTTTTGGCTGGGGGTGGCGGTAAGCAGATTGTGCCCCCATCTCCTGGGGGTGGAGGTGGAATGGATCCTTGGCAATCCAGTGTAGAGACTAGGCTAGGCTCGCTAGAACGGCGTCTGGAGCGCGTCGATGATCGTTTAGGCAAGGTTGAGCAACTATTGGCCACCCTAACCGAGCGCGTCTCTCACATGCCCAGCAACACGAAGCTCTACACTACAGCGGGGACAATCATTGCGGCGCTGACCGCCGCCATTACCTTTGGGCAAAAGCTGCAAGGCCTCGTGCAGTAACTAGCGAGTCCAGCGCTGGCGAGGCTCGCCAATGCGAACCTTCACAACGTGATACTTAGGCTGCGAGTTGACCAATCCGCCGATACGTCAGGCGACGGTTTTCCATACCCTTGAGGATAGCGGCAGCGCGCTCCGTGTCAGTGGTGTTCTTAGTCGAATAGCGCATGTCGAACTCCGCAAGGTAGCGGTGCAAGTGCGTCTCACTCATGTGGTGGTAGGTGCCGACAACGCCGCGCTTGAAGATGGAGAAGAAGTTCTCGGCAGTGTTGCTGTGAATGCCACCGGGACGGGCAAACTCACGGTTGCTGTGGATGGTGGTGTGGTGGCCAGCGAACTCTAGGCCGATGTTGTGATAGAAACGCGCATCATCGGACATGAGAACCGACGAGCGGTGAACGCTGGTCACTAGGACCGAACGCACGTTCGTGTGGTTCACGTTGGTAACATGGAAGGAACGGGCGCGACCGTCGCGCTCAACGAGGGTAACGACCTTCTTCTTGGGAGCGGTTTTGCCTGACAGGCGGTTGTTCTTGAACCCGCCGACAAAGGCTTCGTCGCTCTCGACAACCTTGCCGGGGCCGCCAAGCGGATCGTGCGGGTTGTTGGCCTCATCCATGGCTTCACGGATGCGGTGGCAGAGGAACCACGCCGTCTTGTAGGTGACGCCAAGCATACGCTCCATCTGCTTAGCGCTCATGCCCTTCTTGGAAGCGGCCATGAGGTGCGTAGCAAGAAGCCACTTGTGAAGCGGGACGTGCGAGCGCTCCATCACCGTTCCGGTACGCACGGTGAACTTGCGGCGGCACACGTTGCAAAGGAACATGCCAGCCTGGGTCTTACCGCCCATCTTGGTTACGCCGGTGCTTTCGCACAACGGGCACACCGGCTCACCATCGGGCCAGCGCGAAGCCTCAATATGGGCCGTTGCCTTGGCTTCGTCGTGAAAGATGGGGTTGGTGATGTTCACGTTCATGGTTCGTCGCTTTCCTGTCCTGTGGTTATGCAGGAAACAGGCTGCTAAGTAAAGTATATAATTGCCCTGGACTTGCCACATCGGCATTTCTGTAGGACAGGTGTAAAACCAACTTGGTTCAAAGGCGTGACTGCATGATCACTCGAATTCGGGAAGTCAGACGCGCTCGAGGGATGACTCTCGACGATGTAGCCAAGGCCTGCAGCCCGCCCACTACCCCTCAAACGGTAGGAAGGCTGGAGACCGGGACACGGACGGTTTCCGTTGGGTGGCTTAACCGCATCGCTGCCGCCCTTAACGTCGAGGCGGCGGACCTGGTGGACGGCGGTGAAGCGTTCAGGATGTCCGTTGCGGCCCTCTTGAGCCCCTCTGGCGCGACCGCGCCCAAGCGGGCAGCGGTCGTTGTAGCGCCCAAAGTAGATGCGGGTGCAGTCGCGGTCAAAGTTTCGGCAAGTGTCGGCGAGTATCGTGCCGGCGATGAAATCTGGTGCGAGACGCTGCAGCCTGATTCATTCGCCAAGGCACTGAACCGGGACGTTCTCGTTCCCCGCCCCGCCGGTCGCTTCATCTTCGGCCGCTTGATCGGTCGCGACGCCTCCACAGGCGGCGGCAAACTGCATCTTCTCCCACCAGGCGCGGGGTCGCGCCAGGCAGTGGTGACCGATCCGCCCTGGATCGCGATGGCGATGAAGCTGGTCCGAAGCCTTTAGGACTGCGCTTCGGAGGCCCGGAAGGGTGGGCTGGTGGGCGCTGACGGGCTCGAACCGCCGACCCTCTCGGTGTAAACGAGATGCTCTACCAACTGAGCTAAGCGCCCGCTTGCGCGGCAAGCGCTGCCCGTTGCCACTTCGGGCACGCTGCCGCAAGTGCGCTTAGATGGTCGCGGCTTGCCCGACCTCGGCGAAATAGCGCCGCAGCGACTGGCTGGCTGCCGGAGCCAACTCCACGAATACGCGGCGGCCGTCGTGCGGATCGGCTCGCCGAACAAACAAACCTTGATCCGTCATTGTCTTTAGCCAACGAAGCGCAGTCGTGGCGGGAACCGCTGCCGCAATGCACAGGCTCGATACGGGTACCCGCAGCTGCGCGATCTCCGCCTGTAGCAGATCCAGAAGCATGTCCCAGGCGGGATCGGCGAACAATTCTTCCGGGAAAAAGCGGCTGCGAAGCCGCCGAGCCCGGATCACGGTTCGGACGGTGTCCACCGAGATATCGGGGACGTCGGGGCTCGTCGGGGGTGCCTGCAGCATAGGCGCCGGCTGCGGGCCGGTTGAAAGACGCGCAAGGGTCGAAGCGATGCGGCTGACTTCGTCGCTTAACTGGCGAAGACGTTCCGCATTGCGATCTGCAGCGGCATCGTGAAGCCGCTTGGGTAGCTCGCGACTGGCGACTGCAAGGGCGAGCGCCGAAGCTCGCTCGTGTGCATTGCCGTCAACCACAATTTCAACGTTTGCATCATCGAACAGGCTGGAAACCTGGTCCAGCTGGTGCATCGGGACCGACAAGATAGCCGAACATCGTCCCTCACGGCTGACGTGCTGCGCTAACGCAATCGCAACGTCGACTTCATCCCCGCCGTCGCCAATCTCAATCCAAATGGCCGAGGCGGCTCCCTGTCGTTCGAGCCGTTCAGATGCCTCGGAGAGCGACACCGCCGCGGCCATGCGATATCCGGATTGCTCCACGGTTTCGCGACCGCGTTGCAGGGCTTCGTCAGTGTCAGCCGTGACCAAGACCGGTGCGGCTGCAAGGCTCGAATTGGATGTATAACTGACGCCGCACGGCATGTTCATGTCGCAACCTCCGACAATTCAACCGAGCAATGAAGGGATTACGCGCAAATCGGAGAAAAGTCAGACGGCTTTGGCTCCGAAACGGATGCAGGAGGAAGTCTTCCACAATGGTGAGCCCTTCAAGACACGACCGGGTGGAGGTAAGATCATGGACTTGGGGCGGCTATCATCAGGATTTCATCGGGCGCGCTGGCTTGCCGAGCTTGCGATCGCCATGGATGAGGCGGAAGCAACCGCCCGCAAGCTGCTTTACACTAGCCACGCCTACGACGAGGCCGCTGCTCTTCTCCCGGCGATAACGGCGGCACGGCAGGAGATCAGAAGCCTTCAACTCGGTGGGTGGCGGGCACCGGTACAGCAGATTGGTTCAAAACGGATCGGTCTGGGGAATTACTCGTCCGACTAGACGCCCTGAGGCAGATCGCCACCGCCGGCGAAGGGCTCAAGGAAGGGCGCGATCCGCGGCGCTTGCCACCCGCCTGTCGCGACAAAGCCACGATTGAGAAAGGCCGTTTTCCCGTACCGAAGCGGCGTGCCGTCAGGACCGTCGACCCGCCCACCGGCTGCAACCAGTACGGCATGCCCGGCAGCCGTATCCCACTCGCTGGTTGGCGAGAGGCGCGGATAGATGTCCGCGGTGCCCTCGGCGACGATGCAGAATTTTAGAGACGAGCCGACCGAGACATGCTCGCACTCGCCAACAGCGTCCGCCAGATAGTCCACCGTGGCTTGGTTAAGGTGAGACTTGGATGCAACCGCGACCACCTCGTTAGCCCTGTCTCGGACCCTGATCTCGGACCATCTGTCCGCTTCGAATAGTTCTGCTCCTTCACCAACCACGCCACGGTGAAGGCGCCGAGTAGCGGGGGCGTACACCACCCCTAGGACCGGCACGCCGCCGAGGATCAGCCCAATGTTGACGGTATAATCATCGCCGCCATGCGCGAATTCGCGGGTACCATCCAGTGGATCGACGAGAAAATAGTCCGACCCGTGCGCAGGGATACGGCCCGCAGCGACCTCTTCCTCCGCGATGATAGGAATGTCCGGTGCCGCGACCGACAGTGCCTTCAGGATGATGGCTTCCGCAGCCCGATCTGCTTCGGTGACGGGGCTCGCGTCCCTTTTGGTTTCAACCTCGAAGCCGCGCGCGACGACTTGGAGGATTGCCTCTCCTGCATCCTGCGCCGCGATCGTGAGCGGCTCGATCAGCCGCGTCAAATCATGTTTCAACGAGGCGCCATCCGAATACCGCCGTCCAGCCGGACCGATGCGGCATTCATGTAGGTGGCCTCGATCAAGAAACAGGCGAGCGCCGCATATTCTTCGGGTTTGCCGAGCCGCTTGGGGAACGGCACCTGTGCGCCAAGCGCATCCTGAACCTGCTCGGGCATTCCCGCCACCATCGGCGTCTTGAACACGCCCGGAAGTATCGTGTTCACCCGGATACCCTCGTTCATCAGATCGCGGGCGATCGGCAGGGTCATCGCCAGTACGCCGCCTTTGGAGGCAGAATAGGCGGCTTGCCCGATCTGCCCGTCCTCGGCTGCGACCGATGCCGTGGTGATAATGCAGCCCCGCTCACCATCCTCGAGAGGTGCAAGATCCATCATGCCGGAGGCCGCGTGCACGATGCATCGGAAGCTTCCTGTCAGGTTGATTGCAATCGCCCTCTCGAATTGCTCAAGAGGAAACATCTTGATGCCGCCGCTTTGCTTGTCGCGGCCGACCGTCTTTGACGCGTTGACGATCCCTGCGCACGTAACCAGCACCCTCTCTTGCCCATGGGCCGCACGGGCCCTCTCGAAGGCCGATGCGAGCTGTGCCTCGTTTGTCACGTCGGCTTCGCAGAAAATTCCTCCGATCTCCGCCGCGACGGACTCCCCTCGAGCATTGTCACGATCGAACACAGCCACCTTGGCCCCGCGCCGGGCCAACTCCCTGGCTGTTGCCTCCCCAAGCCCCGACGCCGCGCCGGTGACGATCGCAGCTATACCTTCCAGGTTCATCATTCTTCCTTCAGTCCGGCATGCGGTGGACTTGCCTATGCTACGGATCGAGCGCTGCTCCAAGTGGTGGAAGCGCATTGCAAAAGAGTCACGCCTTCTCACATTTTGAGTGCTAAGCTCGTGACAAGCTTGGCCTTTGCACGATCGAACTCGTACGTTTTGGGTTCAGCTTAAGCGCATTAAAGGGACATCATGAAGCATCTCGCGACACTCTTTACCGGCGCAGCGCTGACCGTTGCGCTTCCGCTCGCTGCTCAAGCGCAGGTTCAACCGCTAATTGCTGGGAGCTTTGCGGACGCGGGCGGCCTTGCGGCTCAAAATGCCGTCGCCGCCTTTTACAAGAGCTATAGCGTTCCGCCGATTTGGTTTCGCGGCGGGGTCGCAAGCCCGGCGCTCGCGGACGTTCAGCGCGTTCTCTACCGCGCACCGTTCGACGGCTTCGCCGCCGGTCCGCAATATGCGGCACAGATTCAGGCCGCGATCCGCCAGGCAGCCAGCGGCAACAAGGCCGACATCACGGCGGCAGAGCGAGCCGTGTCCACTGCCTGGGTTGCCTACGTGCAGTCGCTCAAGCAGCTGACGCCTGGCATGATCTACGCTTATCCGGTTCTCGCACCGCAGGGCACACGTGCCGACCAGATCCTGCTCACGGCCGCTGCGGCGCCATCGCTGCAAGCCTATGTGAACAGCACATCGAACCTGAACCCCGTCTACGCGCAATTGCGTGACGCGGCATGGCTGCAGGGTCAAAGTGCCGGCAACATGACGCCCGACCCGCGTCTTCTCGCTAATCTGGAAAGGGTGCGTTCGCTGCCCTCCGCGGGCAAGTTCATCTTCGTCGATGCCGGCTCGCAGATGCTTTACATGTATGAGAACGGCCGCGTCGTGGACTCGATGAAGGTGGTCGTCGGTGACAAGAAGAACTTTGGCCTGCCGACGCCCATGATCGCCAGCATCATGCATTACATGACGTTCAATCCTTATTGGAATGTGCCCCATCACCTGGTTCGTCAGAAGGTTGCGCCGGGCTATCTCAAGGAAGGCGCCAAATATCTGAAGGCGCGCGGCTACGAGATTGTGGCCGACTGGAGCGAGGATGCGGCGGTGATTTCGCCCGACACGGTCGATTGGAAAGCGGTTGCGGCCGGCGCCAAGCAGATCCGCGTGCGGCAATTGCCTGGACCCACGAATTCGATGGGCAAGATGAAATTCCCGTTCCCCAACGGGCAGGACATTTTCCTCCACGACACGCCGCAACGCGACTATTTCAATCTTGCCCGCCGCGACAGAAGTAACGGCTGCGTGCGTTTGGAAGCGGCTCCCCGGCTCGCGCGCTGGCTGCTTGGCCAAGATGCCGTCGCGCCGTCTAAGGATCCGGAAATCCGAACCAAGCTGCCGGCCGGCATACCCGTCTATCTCAGCTACCTGACGGCTAAGCCGACGAGCACTGGCATTGCTTACCTGGACGACATCTATGGTTGGGACGTGCCGGGTGCTCAGGTGGCTGCGGTCAGCGCGCCCGTGCCGACCGCAACGCGCTAGTCACGCGACTAAGCTTCGGCGGAAACTTTCCGTCGATCAAAAAGAAAAAAGAGCGGAGCGACCAATGTCGCCCCGCTCTTCATTTAATCACCTGAGCTCAGCTTAGCCGCGCTCGGGCTCCGGAGCCGGCGGCGGCGGCGGCGGCGGCGGCACGGGGCACGCGTCCGTCGCCAGGATCACCGATCCGTCCGGGCAGGTCTGAGTGGCCGGCGGGGGCGGGGCAACCGGGGTCTCGACGACCGGAGGCGGCGGCGCCGGCGGCGTCCAGAAGTTGTAGATCAGGCTTGCGAGCAAGCTGTGCGACCGGAACTTACCGCCGCTAAGCGCAAACGGCACAACCGCATCGTCATTGCCGAGATCAAGCTTCCTCGTGTTGAAGTAGCGATACTTCAAACCTGCCTGCAGGCGCGGAGTGATCGAACCGCGCACACCGGCGAGCAGCTGCCAAGCGAGCGCGCGATCGGTGGTCTTGATGTCGAGCATATCGACGGTCACGCGCGCCAGACCGACGCCACCACCGACGAAACCGCTCCACGGCTCGTCATCGCCAAAGTCAAGCAAGAGGTTGCCCATCCCGGAGATGACTTTGCTGCTGCCATCGCTGTCGAGAATAGCACCGCCACCAGCACCGGAGCCGGTCAGCAGATCCGTCTGCGCAGCAACCGAAATCTGCTTGATCGGCGCACGCTTGTAACCCGACTCAGCTTCAAGCCGGAACATGCCGAAGTCGTACCCGCCGATGATATCGGCATCGACGCCGGTGCCGTGATCAAGAAGGATTCCGTCTGCAACGACAACCGTCGGGTCGGAATAGTCCAGATCGATATCTTCGGCGAGCAGCAAACCGCCTTCGATACCCGCATACCATGCGCCGTCACGAGCGACCGCAGGCGTCGCCAACATGGTCGTGGCAAACGCCACCGCAATGGCCGTCTTCCGCATTGATTATCCCCTTTCGAGCAGGTCTCATTATGAAACTGTGAGAACATACTATTATGGGGTAAGTTCGCGCGCAAGCTGGCAAAACCACAAGCTGTTGCCGCAATGCATCAGTCGATCAGGCCATGCTCCTTAAGTCGCGTCACAATGGCGGAGATTGCCGCCCGGGCCTCGGTGTCAGCGGTCGAACCTCCGCTCGGCAATGGCACGGGCGACCCCCGCCCACCAACCACCTGCTTCCCGCCGATCATCAACTTGGAGCTCAGATGCTCGATCCGTCCAATGACTGCGCCCGCCTTGTGCTGCCACAACAACGGCACCTGTCCACCTCGCTTCAGCGCCTCCGCGAAAGCCCCCGGCCGGATCACGTCCCCGCCCCGGTCCACCCGGTCGAACAAAGCCGCATAGCCCGCGAACCTCACGCCCCCACCAGGTCCGACAAGCGAAACCGCACCGCCAGCCCCACCAGCGCCATCGCCAGCGCCAGCCGAGCGAACCAGCCCGCCACCGCCTTCCACACGCTCCGCTTCGCCTCGCGCCAGGCGGCGAGCAGCTCGCGCAGCTCGTCCATATCCCGCCGCGCCCGCTCGTCATCCAGCCCCAGCGCCCCAAGCGCCCGCCGCGCCCCCGCCTGGCTCGACTCCTCGACCAGGGCCCGAAGGGTGATCAGGTCCACGCCCTTTCCTTCAGCCTGCGCCATCAACGTCGCCAACACCGCATCGCCAGTCATCGCTCACTCCCCTCCCGCAATACGGGAGGGGTTGGGGGAGGGCCTGCAAAGCCCAACATCCCCCTCTTCTCCTCATCGCTCAGAAACGTCGCGACCCCCACCATCTCCCACAACCGCGCCCGGTCCTCCGCCAGCTCGCTCAGCTGATCCGTATCGACCGCCAGTTTCACCTCACCCAGCCAGTCGCTCAACATCGCCGACAATCCGGCAAGCACCCGTGCCGCCATCGGCAGCACGGTTTGCCGGTACAAGGCCCGCCCCGCCTCCCGAGCATTCGCATAGGTCGCATCGCCCGGAAGCCCGACCAGCACCGGCGGCACACCGAACGCCAGCGCGATGTCCCGCGCCGCACTTTCCTTCAGCGCGATGAAGTCCATGTCCGCCGGCGACAGGCTCATCGCCTGCCACTTCAGCCCGCCTTCCAGCAGCAGCGGGCGGCCGGCATTCCCGGACCCCGAAAACTCCGCCGCCAACTCCGTCTTCAATCGATCGAACTGCTCGCCCGACAGCACCGCGCCATCGGCCGGCTCATAGCTCAGCGCCCCGAGGGCCGCGCCGCATTGTCTAGCAACGCCTTGTTCCAGCGGCTCGCCCGATTGTGCACGCTCGCCGCAGCGATCGCCGCATCCAGGCACCCCATTCCGTAATGGTCGTCACGCGGAGACAGCGCTCGAAGATGTGCCACCTGCCGACGCTCCAGCCCGTCGCGAAGTGCAATCCGAACCTGCCGCTCCCCGGCGCCATACAGGTAAGCGCTAGGCCACCCCCGCTCATCCGCCAGCACCTTCACCCGCTCCGGCCGAAGCAGGAACAATTCGTCCGGCACCTCCCCGTCACTGCTCACCGCCTGCACGAATGCATTGCCATGCAACATCAGGTGCGCGGCAATGCCCTCCAGCAGCCCATCGGCAAGCACCAGCTTTGCCGCCCGCTCATCGCCCACCTCGGCATAGACGGTGAGCGACCCCACCAGCCCCGCCACCAGCCGCACACAACGCTGCCCCACCGGATTGTCGTGAAACACCTCCGCAAACCGCGCCTCATAGGAGCGAGCAAACCCCACCTCCACGTCGGCCGTATTCAGCCACGAGGGCGCAAACGCCCTCACGTCCGCCGGCGCAGCTTTGCGCCCGAACCACCATCCCACGTTCGCCTGCTCCTATTTAAGGAATTGCTAAAGCCACTGCACCCCGCTTGTGCATGCCACTCGTCATTTCCCCCTCAAACACCCATCATTTGCCGGGCCGCTGCGTGCCACCATGGCGTGTCCCACAACAAATGCACGATCGCGCTCACGGCCACGAAACCTGCCAGCCACACCCAGTAAGCACGGTGCACCGACCGGTTGCGGATCACGTCCCAGGCAAACATCGGGGACACCGCTAGCAACACGTACAAGTCCTGCGCCAGAGGGCTCCCCGGCATCGTCGTCGGCAACCATGTCATCCGCGCGAATGCGGGTGGAAGCGCGATGGCCGTGCCCAGGATCATCATCCTTTTATGCAGCCCCGCATTGCCTCCTCTCGCCCGCAACCCGATGGTCATGAACAAGGTGAACAAGATCCCCACCCGAATCTGGTTGAGCAACACATTGTCCAATTCGGGAAGCCGCCGAATCATCGCCTCCCGCACCGGCAGCGGCCCATTCTGCGCGGCCTCCCAGATCAGGTGGTAGTTTGTCGGCGCTAGGATGAACCCGTTTTCAGCAAAGTCATGGCGATGGCGTTGGGATAATCCCGCATCACCTCTTCGCTACCGTCGCCGCGGCGGACGATCTTCTCCGTCCCAACTAGCGCCCGCTCGATCAGCGCCAGTTCCAACTGTTGATAGGCAACCCCGATCGCCTCGTGCCAGCCGATGCGGAACGCCGCATGCGTGCGTCGGCGACGATAGGCGGAGCTGACCGATACACTTGCGACCGCCGCCGCTGCGGTGACGTTGCACGTCTCCTCAAGTGCACCCAGAAATTCGGCTTCCTTTGCTTTGGTCCAACCGCACTGGTTCGCTGCACGCATCTGCGGCTTCTTGCCATCCGTTAGCTGCAGCGCCCGCGCGCCACCCTCGGCCCCCGCCGATCCCCGCTTCGCCACATCCATGTCCTTTAGCCCTTCGTCTTCAGGAGCCGCGGTCCTGAGCCTGTCTAAGATCCAGCGGCGTTCGAAAGACTTGTTCCAAGCAAAAGGGCCGGCGCAGCACTCAAGCTGCCCGGCCCTTCTGAGCCGCCCGTCCGGCGACTCGCAATTCTTCACTGTTCCTAAGTGGTAGTCGAACAGCGTGACGATGTCAACAAGAATTTACCGATATGGTTCGTTTTAGTTGCTCGGCGTGCTTCCCATCGTCTGCGGACCGCCCGTCACGTCGCCGCCGGAGGCGATCTGCTGCTGGACCGCCTGGTTGAGCTGCGCCGAAGTGGTTGTCGCGGTGCAGCTCGCCGTTCCGCTGGCGATGCTTGCCGACAGTGCGCTGACCGACACGCCGCAGACGCTCGCCGCTACATCGATCGGCACCTGCGCGGTGACCGGGATGTTGTTGCGGTTAACGTTCAGTTCGACCGAAAGGTTGTTGAGAACATTCTGCAGGTTGACGCTGACCAGCGCCGGCACGCCTCCGGTGCTACCGCCAGTGCTCGTTCCGCCGCCGCTGCTCGTCCCCGTGCCTGTCGACGTTCCGGTGCCGGTCGACGTGCCGCCGCCGGTGCTCGTCCCGGAATCCGGCGCCGACACCGCCGTGTCGCCGGCGGAGGAAGGCTCGCGGGATTGGGAGTCGCAGGCGGCAAGCGCCAGCGCTGCACCGGCAGCCAGTAGGGAAAACCTGAACGGAACTGAGGTCATGGGGATCTCCAACGCGTTGGTTTATTGGGGAGTGTTGGTGCTGTTGGTCTGGGTCGTCCCGCCGGCGGTCGTCGGCGGCGCCGTTGTCGTTCCAGGCGTCGTCGTTCCCGACGTGGTGCTGGAACCAGCGTCCGGCGCCGGGACCGCCGTTTCCCCTGCCGCGGCCGGCGCACCGGACTGAGACTCGCACGCAGTGAGCGCCATGGCCACACCGGCGGCAAGCAACGAAAGCTTGAATGGGACTGAGGTCATGAAAATCTCCAAAGCGAGGCGTTTACTGGGGAGTGCTGGTGCTGTTCGTCTGCGTCGTACCGGCCGCGGTGGTCGGCGGAGCGGTCGTGGTCCCTGTCGTCGTGGTGCCGCTGGTGGTCGTATTGCTCGTCACCGGCGCAGTGGTTCCGCCATTGCTCACCGTTCCGCTGGTGCTGGTCGCCCCTCCGTTGGTCTGCGCGCCGCCGCCGACACCGCCGTTGGCGGCCAGTTGCTGCTGAACCGCCTGCACCAGCTCGGGGGAGGCGGTCGTCGCGGTGCAGCCCTTGCTCTCGCCGCCGCCGCCGATCGACAGGATGTTGATGGAGATGCCGCATACGTTAGCGGCCAGTGAGATGGGAATCTGCGCGTTGATCGGGATGTTCGACTTGTCGACGTTCAGGTCCAGCGCCAAGTCGTTCAGCACGTTGGACAGGTCGACCTTCACGAGGGATGTGGTGACATTGCCGACCCCGTCCGCAACCGCGGAGCCCGCACTTTTGACGCCATCTACCACGGCATTGTCGGTCTTGCAGGCAGACAACAACACAAGCGCACTTACAGACGCGCAGACGATTTTACGCATGCCGATTTGTCCCTCTGTTTCGAACGCCAACGTCCTGAAATGCGGATGGTTTCGCCCGCGCGACAAAATGCCTGGCTCCGCAATCTTCAGCTTTCGGGACGCGCCGAAAGGGCGCAAGGTCGCCCCATGGAACGGACAAACACCCTATGAGCGTCGCCTTCCGCCGGGAAAGCGATGACGAGCATCTCGAACCCAAGTTCGAATTGCCGATCCCGCCCGGCCCCAACATCGTCACGCCCCGCGGCTATTCACTTCTTGAGCAGCGCACCGCAGAGGTGGAGGCCCAGCTCGCGGCCACTAGCGATGAGGAGCAGCGCAAAAAGGTGCAGCGTGATCTCCGCTACTGGCGCGCCCGCCTCGCCTCCGCCCAGATCGCCCCTGCGCCCGCCGGCGACACCGTCGCGATCGGCACCCGGGTCACGATCGACCAGTCGGGCAAGCAACGCACCCTGACCATCGTCGGCCACGACGAAGCAGACCCCGCCGCCGGCCTCATCTCCTTCGCCTCTCCGCTCGGCCGCGCCCTGATGGGAGCCGAAGAGGGGGACGAGGTGGATGTTCCCGGCATCGCCCAGACCGCAACTGTGGAGCGCATCTCCGCCTCCTAGCGCCGATAGGCCGGCAGCGCCCATCCCCGCGCGATCGCCGCGGCGCGCAACGCGAAGCCGCTCAGTGCCGCGATGGCGCCCGCGGGCACCTCCGGCACGCCGAGCACCGTCAGTAGCACCATCAGCCCGGACGCAAGCGCACCGGCGGTCACATACAGCTCCGGCCGAAGAAGGATCGACGGCTCCCCCGCCAGTACATCGCGCAGGATCCCGCCGACACAGGCGGTGATCACGCCCATGCCGAACGCCGGCAAGGGCGCAGCGCCGAATGCTAGCCCCTTGGCCGCGCCATAGGTTGAATAAACCGCCAGCCCCACCGCATCGAACCAGGCGAGCGCGAGGCCTCCGCCCCACCAGCGGCGCGGCGTCACCCACACCAGCATCCCAGCGGCCAAACAGATCAGCAGGATCCAGTTCTCATGCATCCAGAACACCGGCGCGCCGATCAGCACGTCGCGCACGGTGCCGCCGCCCACCCCCGTCACTACCGCAAAGAACAGGAAGGTGACCAACGTCAGCTTCTTCTCCGCCGCCAGCAGCGCGCCCGATATCGCGAATACCGCGATGCCGACATAGTCCAGCACCGCGATTGCGGGCAGCAAGGGCTCGAGCGGCGGTGTCACCATGGGCTGCTTTCGTCAGGAATGCTCCACATCATCGCAGCCCGGCACAATTGAAACAATCGCAACGGTGGGGCGACATGAATTTGGCGCATCGTGCCCCCATATCCATCCTCACACCGGGACATCTCCCCTCTCCCTCCCGGATGGGGCCGGGGGCGTTCATGCCCTCGGCCCAAAAACTCGTGACGCTCTGGAAGTCGGCGGCCGCGCTCCCCACACTGGCGGCACACCGACAAGGGAACGCGTCCATGAAGAGCAGCGGCAACACCATCCTGATCACCGGCGGCGGCAGCGGCATCGGCCGAGAGCTCGCTCAGCGCTTCCACGATCTCGGCAATACGGTGATCGTCACCGGCCGCCGTAGATCGGCGCTGGAGGAGACGGTTGCCGGCCGAGACAAGCTCCATGCCGCCGAGCTCGACGTCACCGACCCGCAAGCCATTCAGGATTTTGCCCGCTCCGTCCTTGCCCAGCATCCGGGCCTGAACGTCATCATCAACAATGCCGGCATCATGCGCGACGAGCCGCTCGACCGCGGCCGCGACCTCAACGACGCCGAAGAGACGGTCACAACCAACATCCTGGGGCCGATCCGCGTCACAAACGCCTTCATCGATCACCTGATCGCGTGCGGGGACGGGACGATCGTCAACGTTACTTCTGGTTTGGCGTTCGTGCCCTTCACCCTCGCTCCCACCTATTCGGCGAGCAAGGCCGCGATCCACTCTTACACCGCCTCCCTCCGTGAAGAGCTGAAAGGCAGGGTCGAAGTGATCGAGCTTGCTCCTCCCGGTGTCCAGACCGACCTGACGCCGGGCCAGTCGACCCGCCAAGGATATATGCCGCTGCGCGCATTCATCGATGAAGTGATGAACCTTTTTCAGCAGCAGCCCACCCCGCCGGAAATCCTGGTCGAGCGGGTCAGCTTCCTCCGCAACGCCGAGCGAGAAAACCGATACGACGCCACGTTGAGTCAGCTCAACGAAACCGCCCGCGCGGCCCGGGCGGCGCAGGAATAGCGCCCGCGGCTGCTAGTCGTCGACGAACTCGCCGTCATATTCGCGAGCGGGCGGCTCCGGCCCAAGCTCCCAGTCCTGCTGCCCCCGGACGACTTCCGCGACTGGCCGTCCAGCCGCGTCGCGCGCGGGTCGAAAGCGGAGGTTCCGCTCCAGCAGACGGCACGTCGCAACATCGAGGTCGCGATGGCCGCTCGTGCGCGTCACCACGCAATTGCGAACCCTGCCATCCGGCCAAACGGTGAAGCGGATGTAGGTCGTCCCCTGCGCCCGCCGCTGAACGGCACGGCGGGGATAATCGTTCGGACCGATCCCGCCGCGCAGCAGCTTGGCATGGACCCCCAATCCGCCGCCGCCACCGCCGGTGCCATTGCCGAAGCGTCCGCTGCCAAGCCCCGTCCCGACGCCGCCCGCACCGGTTCCCGGCCCCGCCAGCACCGCCGCGCCAGCCGCCGGCGCGCTCCCGCTGCCCGCAATTGGCGCGGTTGGAACTTGCGGGACGGGCAAGGGAATGACGGGGATTGGAGCGACCACCGCGGCAGGATCATTCTTGCGGTTCGCCGGTGAGGCTGCCCCTTCCGGATTTTTCGGTCGGGCCACCTCCCGCGGTTGCCGTTCCGTACCGGGTGGAGCGGGCGTCGGCGGCGGGGGTGGGTCGTCGAGATCGATCCTGATCAACTGGGTCTCGTCGGTCGCCTTCGTCGGCACGGTGAAGCCGAAGCTTCGAAGCAGCACGAGGCCGAGCACCAGATGCACGGCGGCGACGGCAATGCCCGACTTGAGACGATCGCCCGGGTCGGCATTCAAACGAACCATCACCATCTCCACGGGCGGGCGCTCGACAGATCTACTACGCCAAACGGGCGTGAAATTCAGCTGAAGCGGCAGGCGTCCATCCGCGACACGCCGTGCTCCACGCTCGAGTGGATGCGGTTACCGCGTGCACCCGCCCCTAGCCGCCCCAGCGCGGTGGCCGCTTCGAGGAGACCCTCGACAATCCTCGACACCCGCGCTCGCCAGGCGAGAAAGGCGCATGACTAATCGGTCTTGCCGGTCCCAGGAATCCCGGTGAAGACGAATGTTCCGGTGAACGGCACCCCTTCGCCCCCTTCGCCGAGCTTAGGCTGAAGTCGGCGTTTAAACTCTTTGCAGTCCCGCATCGGCGGCGGTGCCGGCCCGAGCTCTTCGGCAATCGTGCAGCGCTCGATGCGGCCCGCGGCGTTGAAGTCGAGGTGAAGAACCTGCCGGCTGGCGATTGCCGCGCCGCTCGGGAGGGGGATGTCCTCTGGCTGCACTGTGCCAGGCAGGAAGCGCTCTTCCAGCGTGAAGCTCACTGACTGTCCGGGCTGCAACCAAGTAGGTGTCCAGCTTGACGCCTCTTTTAGGAGACGTGCGCAGCCCTCTCCGGGGGTGGAGGCCACCAACTTCATTGCGCCTTCATCCTCCACGACGCAGGTAGGCTGCTTTTGCGCCGCGAGGGTAACTGTAGTCCGCACTGCCCAGGCGAGGTTCGGCGCCAAGTCGCCTTGGAGTCGCCAAGTGATCCGCTGAACCACGCTGCCGTACGTCTTGCGCCCGCGCTCGTCCTTGGCAGGCTGGAACTTGGCGCGTTCCTTGATCAAGCGGCAAGTCTCGGCATCGAGCGACGGTGACCCGGACGAGGAGGTGACGGTGCAGCCAGAGACTCGACCGACCGCGTCCACATCGATCCTGGTAGTCACTGTTCCTTCTTCGTCCGCGGCCTTCGCCTCGCTGGGGTAATCGTCTGCCGTGAAGAGCGCGCCGATTGGTGCGGGCGTCGATGGAGGCTTGGGTCCCTTGCTGGCGATTGAAGCAACAAGGGCGAGCGCATGAAAGGACAAGAACAGCATGCCTGATCTTAGCGGCAAGCGTCCTGATCTCCACCCGGCATCGGGATCTTAGCGTTAGGTGAACCGATAGGCGTCCCTCCGAAGCACGCCATGCTCAACGCTGGAGTAGATGCGGCCACCACGTGCGCCGAGTTCCACGGCCCGAAGCGCGACCAACAAAGGCAGCAGATGCCCCTCTGGTCCGTGATTGTGCGCGGCCATAGCCGACGACATAACCGTCGAGGATCCTAAGGCAGACGTCGATTGGCCGGGACAGGTTGGAAGCCGATTAAGCTCCTGAACTTGGAATGCCCGCCGAAGGGCCTACACGAGGGCTAACCTGCGCTCGAAAGGCACGGCAGGTGCTCGCCGGACCAATCGATCTCGGTAGTCGTCGGCACACTCCTGGTAGAAGGGACGGCATTTTGTCCCTTAGGCTCATACCGGATGACTGCCATCGAGTTGTCGAATGCCGCTATTCGCCCGTTGTCGCGAGCCGCCGCGACCGGATCGATTTCGGGTACGTCCACGCGAGATCCCCGGATCATGGTGATCGCGCCATCCCTGAAGCCAAACGCACGATAATAGTTGCGGCCGAACAGCCTCGTCTTGAAGCCGCTGTTGAAAGACCAATTCTCCGGCCTCGTCGTCTTGGGCAGGCGGACGGTGGTCACGTGACAACTGAAACCGGGTTCATTGGCGTAAGGGAGGCTTTGATCCTGATCCGAAGCGCGGCCGCGCCGTTCGGGAGGATTGAAGCCGCCGCCGGGCAGGATGAGCGACTTGGCGCCGCCTCCTTCATCTTCCCAGTCGATGTCGCGTGTTCCCACAACCGTCAGGATGCTCGCGCGCGCCTCCGAATCGTAATGCCATTTCACGTCGTCAACGGTGACCCAGGCGTTGCCGGCGCTTTCCTGCCGGAAGCTGCTGAGCAGTTGCGCGGGGGTCAAGGCTGAGAACTGAATTTGCTGCTTAAGGCCCTCGATGCCTCGCGTGATCTGAGTTGTGGTCACCTTGGAAGGCCGATCGAAGCCTTCGCGGGCATCGATTTCGTACAAGGCGACTTCCGTCGGCGTTTCCGGAATTTTCCAGTCGATCCGAACGATCGAGCTTCCTGCCGCAGTCAGCGGCATTAGCCAGCGGTAAGGAAGGACCGGGTCGAGCGTGGGCCCCGCAACAGCGGGGAGGGTGCCGTCCAGCCAGTAGGACTTACCGCCGATCGCTGCCCGAACCAGGACGTGGTCGAAGAAGACGGGGTTCGGCAGATGCTCGTCGAGGCCGTCGTCGTTACCGCTGTTGCTGACCATGACGGGATCGGCCGCAATCCCGAGCTCGGAAAGGAGCGCGAGCAACAAGGCGGTCTTGCCCTTGCAATCGCCGTACCGGCGCTGCCACGTTTCGGTCGGGCTGGCAGGTGCAAGGTTGCCCCCGTTAAGACCGACGTAAACGTATCGGACCTCCTGCTGCACCAGCCGCAACGCGGCACTTGCCCGATCCAGCGCGCCGGGATGGGCCGCGGCGATCTTGCGCGCCTCTTCCTTGAGCGGCGACGACGGCTCGAGCTTAGCAGCCTTTGCGTAGAGTGGCGCGAAGCGGCGCGAAATGTCGGACCAGTTGCGGAAATTGCTGAACTCGACGACGCGCTGCCAGCCGAAGCGTGCCGGTGCGCCTTGCGGGGCGGGCCGAGGCGCAGGATTGTCGAAGGACAAGCGCAATCCGTGGCTCTCCTGCTTGACCGCGGCTTCCATCTCCGCGGTCATTTTCAAGAGCGGGGTCTGACCGTCATCCCAGTTCACGGCGAGCGCATGGCGTCCCGGTGGGGGATCCGCCCCAAGCATTAGCAAGCCCGCGGTCTCCGCGCCCAGCGTGGGATCGTTCGCAACGATCGTCACGGCGGCCTCCACCTCGTCGCCGACCCGCAGGTCGGGAATTCGAAGAACGGCGGTGAGGACGCCGTCGAGCACCGCCGCTTCAAGCTGGTTTTCACGCCGGAGAATCTCGAAGGAAGCGTTCTTTAGAATGTCGGTCATCTTGCCGTCGCGATAGAGGCGGAGCGCATGAACCGTGGGTGCACCGGCCGCAGGGTTCCATGAGATCGCGAAATTGCCCAGCTGCAAGGCGCTGGAGTGCAAGATCTTCATCCGGTAACCCTGATATTGCTGCTGGCCGCGCGCATCCAGGTGAATTTGAACGTCTGATCGGCGAACGAACAAGGGGCCGCTCAAGGTCTCGGGAACGGGAAGGAGGTCGCTGGGAATGACCCATTTCGGCTCCGGACCACGAAGCACCGTGTCATTCTTCGCATGCACGGGAGCGGCGACGGCGACGCACGCAGCCGAGATGATCCATACCTTACGCAACACTGCCCCCTTGCACGAAGTCCGATCCGGCGCTGCCATGGTTACAGCTTATCAGGATTGCGGCAATGCCTGCTCGCCGAGTTGATCAGATTGAGGCCGCCGCAATCCGGCCAAGACAAGCTCACCCCGGCCGATGAAGCTGTTGAGCACCTTCTTCATGTCCACATGTTCGAAGTCGATCCCAGCTTGTTGCCTTCCGCGCGCCAATGGTGCCGTAGCCGACCGCCATGAAACACGCGTTGGGCCGAGGGCGAGGTTGGTCCGGCCTGATTGCCTGGTGACGCCGCGCTGGCACGGGCCGGCAAATGCACGTTCACGGCAGCGGTCAAGGTCCAACGGCGTTGGGCCCCGCCCAGGGAGCGGTGAAGCCTGTCCGGGGCAGCAAGCAGCGGACCCGCGCATTTCGCAAAAGAAATGGGGGCCGGCATTGCTGCCAGCCCCCACTGCGCCGAGCGAAGGATCTGCCGGTGTTCGTGTCCTGAAAGCCCCGCCCCTACGAATAGGTTTGCGACCCCGCTTCTCGATCCTGGCTCACCAGCTCAGGCGTCGCGTCCGTTCGAACCGCCTCCTGCCAGGCAGGGACCAATCTCTTTACTCGGGTGCGCCAGCCTCTTCTTGCCCAAGCATGAAGGCGGCCTCGCTTCCTTTTCAAGCCACTGGCCTGATCCGTAAGGATCTGGGCAACTCGACTTTTCGCGGCCCTTCTTGGGATGACCCTCTCGTGCTGACCTGATCGTTCCGAAGAACAACCCGCCGTGCGCGAGTGGAAGATCATCTCTTCCGGCGCCTCTTCCGGCTGAATTTTAGCTCCTGATCCGAAGATCGCTTGCCTTGCTCGGCCGGTGGAGATCGGTTCTTTGAACCCCGCCGCTCCGTCCGTTCCCTTGCGGTCCCTTCCGGTGAGGCCGGGCGCTCCGTCCCGATCACCCATTCCTTATGAACCTCGCCACGAGTCGCTCAAAGCAAGAAATGTTAGTTTTGACCTGTGGATAACGGGGATATCGGGCATGAAGCCTTCGCACCCGCAACAATGGTGCTGACTCACGCTGAATAACGTTCGAACGCCACCATCTCGTTGAGCTGCTTGACCCAGTCGATCCGCTCCGCTGTCTGGATCTGCGCCGTCGGGACGATCGCGTCGGGATTGTCGAGAGTCGCGATCTGAACGTCCGTCTGGTTGGGGAAGATGACCGGGTTCAGGTAGAATAGCCCCGTCCCGCAATTGGGGCAGAATTGCCGGCGCCCGTCCGCCGACGATTCATAGGTCTTGAGTTCGCCTTCGATCAGGAGGTCGCTGCTCTGCACCAGCGCCCAGCCGACGAACGGCGCGCCTGAATGGCGGCGGCAGTCCTCGCAGTGGCAGATGGCCTGGTGAATCGCCTCTTCCGGCATCTGATACTTCACCTGCCCGCAATGGCATCGTCCGGTCAGCATCTCTAAGGTCCCCTTTTGTTCTTGGGCGCACCCTGCCATAGTCGTCCTACTTTCTCCAGCCTGATGATTGCGGTCCGGTGACACCCCGCCTACCTCCCACCCGTGCCTGAAGCCCCTGCCCTGACCGACGAGCCCACCTTCCTGACGGGCCTTAACCCGCCGCAGCGGGAGGCGGTGCTGACCACCGAAGGCCCGGTGCTGGTGCTGGCCGGGGCGGGTACCGGCAAAACGTCGGCGCTGACCGCTCGCCTCGCCTATCTGATCGCCAGCCGGCGCGCCTGGCCCAGCCAGATTCTCGCCGTCACCTTCACCAACAAAGCGGCGCGCGAGATGAAGGAGCGCATCGCTCACATTTCGGGCGGCGCAGTCGAGGGCATGCCCTGGCTCGGCACCTTCCACTCGGTCGCGGCGCGCATGCTTCGGAGCCATGCCGAGCTGGTCGGGCTGCAGAGCAATTTCACCATCCTCGACACCGACGACCAACTGCGCGTCCTCAAGCAGTTGATCGCTGCCGCCAACCTTGACGAGAAGCGCTGGCCCGCCCGCCAGCTTGCCGGCCTGATCGACCGCTGGAAGAACCGCGGCTGGACCCCCAAGCAGATCGATGCCGCCGAAAGCGAAGCCTACGCCAACGGTCGCGGCGCCGACCTCTACGCGCAATATCAGGAGCGGCTGCGGACGCTGAACGCCTGTGACTTCGGCGACCTGCTGCTGCACATGCTGACCATCTTCCGCGAGCATGCGGACGTGCTGGAAGGCTACCGCGACCGCTTCCGCTACATCCTGGTCGACGAATATCAGGACACCAACAGCGGCCAATATGAATGGCTACGGCTGCTGGCGGAGCCGCGCCGCAACATCTGCTGCGTCGGCGACGACGACCAGTCGATCTACTCGTGGCGCGGGGCGGAGGTCGCCAACATCCTGCGATTCGAAAAGGATTTCCCCGGCGCCACGGTGATCCGGCTGGAGCAGAACTACCGCTCCACCGGCCACATCCTCGCCGCGGCTGACGGCCTTATCGCGCATAACAGCGGGCGCCTCGGCAAGACGCTGTGGACCGATGCCGGCGAGGGCGACAAGGTCAAGGTGATCGGGGTCTGGGACGGACCCGAGGAAGCGCGCCGCGTCGGCGAGGACATCGAGAGCCTTCAGCGCCGCGGCACCTCGCTCGACGAAACCGCCATCCTGGTCCGCGCCCAGTTCCAGACCCGCGAGTTCGAAGAGCGGTTCATCGCCATCGGCCTGCCCTACCAGATCGTCGGCGGCTTTCGCTTCTACGAGCGCGCCGAGATCCGCGACGCCCTCGCCTACCTCCGCCTGATCGCCCAGCCCGCCGACGACCTCGCCTTCGAACGGATCGTCAACACGCCGAAGCGCGGCCTGGGCGACAAGGCTGTTGCGCGCATCCACACCTATGCGAGAGCCTCGCAGCAGCCCCTGCTGATGGCCGCTGCCCAGATGCTCGACAGCGACGAGCTCACACCCCAGGCGCGCCGAAGCCTTGGCCGCTTCGTCGGCGACATCGCCCGTTGGCGTGAGATGGCGTCCAACCTGCCGCACCCGGAACTGGCCCGAATTCTGCTCGATGAGAGCGGCTACACCGCCATGCTGCAGGCGGAGAAGTCGGCGGAAAATGCCGGTCGCCTCGAGAACCTCGCGGAGCTTGCCCGGGCGATGGAGGAGTATGAGACCCTTTCCTCCTTCCTCGAGCATGTCAGCCTGGTGATGGACAATGACGAGGCTCGGGGCGAGCCCAAGACCACCATCATGACCGTGCACGCCGCCAAGGGGCTGGAGTTCGCGCACGTCTTCCTGCCCGGCTGGGAAGAAGGCGTGTTCCCGTCGCAGCGGGCGATGGACGAAGGCGGTCTGGCCTCCCTCGAGGAAGAACGCCGTTTGGCTTACGTCGCGATCACCCGCGCCCGCGAGCGTTGCACCATCATCCACGCCGCCAACCGCCGCATCTACGGCCAGTGGACCTCCAGCATTCCCAGCCGTTTCGTCGGCGAGCTGCCCAAGGCCCATATCGACGAGGAAACCACCATGACCGGCGGCGCCAGCCTGTGGCGGGCCCAGTTCAGCGAGCGCGGCGATCCCTTCGCCCACCTCGCGAGCGGCGCCGCTCACCGAGCCAGCACCCGCGGCCCCGGCTGGCAGCGCGCCAGCGGCAACTTCAACGCCCAGCCCCAACGTGTGATCGAAGCCCGCGCATCTGCGGTGAGCCTCGGCAACCAGGGCCGAACCGACCTCGCGCTCGGCCAGCGCGTGTTCCACGGCAAGTTCGGCTACGGCACCATCGTCGCCCAGGAAGGCAACAAGCTGGAAATTGACTTCGAACATGCCGGCATGAAAAAGGTGCTCGACAGCTTCGTCAGCGCGGGCTGACGAACGTCCGCTTACGATCCATTGCGGGCGTTTAGCAGGGTCTGCATTCCGCCAAAGCGGGCACTCAAACGGCTACTAGCTTACGCCCCTTTTCAGCTAGATCGACCACGACTTGCTGTTGTTGTGCGTTCATGTAATCCTGCGCTTTGCTCGGCGTTTGGTCTCCACGTTCCGGTGCTTTGTGCCCGGACTTCCGAGGAGTGTTTCGATGAGAAGCTTTGCAGTTGCCTTCGCCGCCTTGGCCGGCATCGCTGGCCCCGCTGCCGCACAAGAATATTATGCGCCGCCCGCGATAGGCGGGCCGGTCTTACCCTCGGGAATGGGCAGCATCCTTGAGGCGAGAGGCTGGTCTTTCCCAAGCGGGCCGTTCGAACGCGTCAAGTTGGACGCCGGCACCGCCATCGGTCGCTGCGCGATCGCCGTGTCTGCCCAGGCCGGCAACCAGGTGACCGCGATCAACAACGTCCGGTACAGTCGAAACGGCCTGCGCGTCACCGGTGCGGTAGACAGTGACCAGACCTTCCGCTGCAACGTGGATGATCTCGGCCGGGTGACCAGCGTCAGCTTCAAACCCAACCGCGCTTAACGAGCTGGTAGGACAAGAGCGCGGGCAACGGGCTCGCGGACGTCCCATGGTCGATTGATGCAATCGGTCGCCGATGCCGTGTGTCCGCTTTGCACCGAAGGCGGACATTCTTCACCGTTACGGCTGGCCGGTCTGGCGCGGTCGAATCAAAGCACCCAAGCGCCAAATGCAAGGCACAGAAGTGCATTGGCCGTTGCCATCGTGAAGTCGTCGGTGCCGCGCGGTGAGTAGAGCTCCACCAGGCAGTTCGACAGTGCGATCACCACCGCAAGACCGATCCATGGTCCAAGCATCAGGCCATTGGCGCCGATCAGGGCCAGATTGACGGCGAGCGCGCCGGCGAAACCGGCGACCACGCCGACCACAGACTTCCGGTTGACGTCGCCGACGCCCCAAACCTTGATGCTTTGCCTGCCGAACAGAGATCCGAAGATCTCGGCGAAGGCGTCCGTTGTGATGTAGGACAGCCAGATCAGGCCAAAGACGACGGCGAACTGCTCGCGCGGGTATACGGCCGCGAGCTGCAAGCTCAGCGGGACCAAGATGAACTTAAAGGCTGTCCACAAGGTGGTGATCAGCAGACAGTTGGCGCGTCCGAGGTAACCGTCCATGACGCGTGTCTGGGGACCGTAGAAGATCGCGCCGACCCAGCCGTTCACATGGAAGAGCCCTAGAAAGATCCAGCTGCCGACAACGCCTTCAAACAGGTTGTTGGTGGCAAAGGCGGTGGCGAAGTCCGGCTTCGGGTTCTTTAGAACCTCGGTGTAGAGGAAATAGAGACCTGCGAAGGCCAGGAGGGCGAAGCGGCCACGCCGACCGACCATGTCGGCGATGCGGATCTTCCGCTCCGAATATTTCGACGTCAGGACTCCGACGTCGTAGGGCCGATCCATCCGCGACGAGAAAGCGTCACGCCGTTCCGCCTTGTCGAAGCCGACCCATCGCAGCAGCACCGACTTGATGCCCCACCAGAACAGGCCCGGTAGGACGTAGAAGCCGACCACCGTGACGCCGATGTTCAGCAAGGCCGCCCGGGTGATGCGATATTCGGCGAAGAAGAACCGGCTGTCCGTTGCCCAAGACACCAGCCAGAAAACAGTGAGAGCGGTATTGAAGATCAAGGCGCCACGAAAGATGCGCCGGGCCGTGACTGCGCGAGGATCATCGCCGACCGGCTTTGCCCGCGCCGCCTGCTCGTCCGCAGTGACTTCGAAGGTTTGACTCATAGTGCCCCCCATCACCGCCCCCGGTGTACAGGATACAACAGATGTCAGACCCATATCGGGTGCGCAACGTCCTTAACGTGATCACAACAGCGCCAGGCGCGGTGTGCATTGCTGAGTGAGGCCGCTTTGACCCCGTTGCGAACGCTCCGAAGTTAAGCCGCTAGCCCGATCTCATCGATCCAGGCCGGCAGATCCGCCAAGGAGCCCAGCCGCTTGTAACGCCGGTGCCCCACCGGCTCCTCCGCATGCTCATGGCTCCATTGCAGGTCGTGGGGTACGAACGCCGCCCACGCGCCTGCCTCCAGTGCGGGCAGCACGTCGGAGCGGAGAGAGTCACCAGCCATCACCGCCTCTTCGGGTCGAACGCCCTGCCGCTCGAACAGTCGCTCGAACGTTGCCGCCTTCTTGTCGCTGACGATCTCGATGGTAGCGAAGAGATCGCCGAGCCCCGAGGCTGCCAGCTTGCTTTCCTGGTGAAGCAGGTCGCCTTTGGTGACGAGCGCCAGCCGACCGCGCTGCGCAAGCGACTCCAGCGTCTGCTGGATGTCGCCGAGCAGTTCCACCGGATGCGCCAGCAATTGCCTTCCAGCGTGGAGGATGTCCCTGATCAGCTGCGGGGGAAGCCGGTCGCCGCCGACCTCCAGCGCAGTCTCGATCATCGACAAGGTGAAACCTTTGGCACCATAGCCGTAGAGTTTGAGGTTCCGCTCCTCGCAGCGCGCCAGCCGATCCCGGGCAATGTCCGCTTCAGCGAACGGCCGAAGCATGGTGAACAGGCTTTCCTCAGCCGCGTTGAAGTGCCTCATATTGTGCCAAAGCGTGTCGTCGGCATCGAGGCAGATGAGCTTGATGGTCATGGCCGGGCTTGACCCGAGGAGGTACGCGGTCCCGGCCATTCGGGTCGCGCGTCCGGGTCTTCGACGGTCATGTTTTCGCCTTCTGTGGCGCGGCGGGGAACGCTGACCGGGTCGAAGCCGGCAAGGGTGAAGATGTTGACTCCGAAATGGTCGGGCGCGGCGCGCTTGCGGTGGAAGACGTAAATGCCGCAGCGGCTGCAGAAATAGTGCCGCGCCACCTTGGTGTTCCAGCGATACTCGGTGAGCAGATCCTCACCTTGAGTGAGCGTCAGCGACGCTTCCGGAACCTTGGCCATCAGCGCGTTCCGGGCCACGCACAGCGAGCAGTCGCAGGTGGTGAGTTCGTCGATGGTCCACGCCACCACGAACCGGACCGCGCCGCAGTGGCATGATCCCTGGTGAACGTCAGCTTGGTTCATGCAAGGCTGCTTAGGTCGCCGCCGGCAGGTTGAGAAGGCCGGACGCCCGTCCCGGCGACTGATAACGGGCGCACGGCCCGGTGGTCACTTCGATACGGCAGAATGTCTTCACTTTCGGCCGGCACTCACCACATTCCGTAAGTGACTGACGGAAAACATTATTTCACGCCGCTGATCGCCCCTCTCGCACTTTCCTGTTCGCAGCAGGATAGCGGCGCGACGGCCGCCATGGGTAACGGCCCAACGGCCGCGAGCGAGATTGCCGCTCCTCGGCAGCCGCCGCTGGTGCTTGCATTCGGCGACAGCCTTTATGCAGGTTACGGCGTGCCGGCGGCGCGAAGCTTCCCTGCCGCGCTTCAGCAGGCGCTTGCCGCCCGTGGCTTGACCGCCGAGGTGATCAACGCCGGCGTATCGGGTGAGACCACGTCAGGAGGGCTCCGCCGCCTGGGCCCGACCCTCGCCCGACTGAAGCGCACGCCGGACCTCGTCCTTCTCGGCCTCGGCGCGAACGACGTGTTCCAGCTGTTCGATCCGGCGGTCACCCGGCGCAATCTGGAGACGATGATCATCGAACTGAAGCGCCGGGGAATTCCCGTCATGCTGACCGGGATCACCGCGCCTCAAGGCTTTCAGCATCCCTATTTCACGCGCTTCGAAGTGGTCTTCGCCGACCTTGCCCGGCTTCACGATGTCGCCTTTGAGCCTTCCTTCCTCGCTGGAGTCAGCACGGACCGGGCCATGCTCCTCCCCGACGGCATCCACCCGAATGCTGCCGGTATCGCCCGCATGGCGGACAGGGTCGCACCGCAAGTCGCTGCCATGATCGAGCAGGAAGGCACCAGCGTCTCGACGCTTCCCCGTTAGAGGTGGGTTAGCCAACATTTGCGTCCTGGCTTGAGGGGTGCCAAGTGCGGGTCGGATCCGCGCAAGGCAAGCTGTTGACCGAAAAACGATTATCCGACCTGCTCGCCCGGCCAAACGCCCTGCGCGAATTGGACTTTCAATTCACCATGATCGCGGATGCGATGCCGCAGATCGTCTGGTCGACCCTGCCCGACGGCTTCCACGATTATTACAACCGGCAATGGTATGAGTTCACCGGCGTGGCGGACAGTTCGACGGACGGCGAAGGCTGGAACAACATGTTCCACCCCGACGACCAACCGCTCGCCTGGGAGCGGTGGCGGCACAGTATGTCGACCGGTGAGCCTTACGAGATTGAATATCGCCTTCGCCACCGAAGCGGTGAGTATCGCTGGGTGCTTGGGCGGGCAGCGGCGCTGCGGAACGATGCCGGCGAGATCGTCCGCTGGATCGGCACCTGCACCGACATCGATGAAGGCAAGCGCCAAGCCGAGGAAAATGAGGTCCTCAGCCGCGAGCTCAGCCACCGCATCAAGAATATTTTCGCCGTCATCGGCGGCCTGATCGGCCTGTCTTCGCGCAACCATCCCGAAGCCGGCAGCTTCGCCAGCGAGCTTCGCGAAAGGATTGCCGCGCTCGGCCGCGCCCATGAATATGCACGACCGCACAGCGAGATATCGCGAACGTTGGTCGGCGAGTCATCGCTTCAGGGGCTGATGATCGAGATCTTCAAGCCTTATCTCCGCAACGGTGAGCAGGCCATCACCGTCGACGGTGACGAGGTGCAGATCGATGATCGCGGTGCGACCCCGATGGCGCTGATCATGCACGAGCTTGCAACCAACTCCGCGAAATATGGCGCGCTATCCACCGACAACGGCCGGGTCCGGGTGGCGATCGCCCTGGCTGACGGCGAGCTGGTGATCCGCTGGGCCGAGCGCGGTGGCCCGCCGATTTCGGGTCCGCCGCAGCGTCACGGGTTCGGATCGCGGCTGGTTGACCTCAGCGTCCACCAAATGGGCGGGCGCCTGGACCGTGAGTGGAATGCGCAGGGCCTCGATGCCGTACTGACGGTGAAGCCCGAACATCTCCACCGCTAGAGTGAGACAGGGTTAAGCGAACAACCGAAGCGAGGGCGGCGGCGTCACGGCACGATCGCCGGCGCGGACGCGCAGCGCATAATCGACGGCACTGCGCACCGTGGCTTCGTCCGTCGGCTTGGTCAGCACGCCCACCGCCCCGGCAATACCGTCGCCCAGGATTCGCGGATTGGCGGTTATGAACAACACGCTCACCCCTTTTGCGCACAGCGACTTGCCGATTTCCGGCCCCGTCAGGCCATCGCGCAAGTTGAGGTCGACAAGGGCAAGGTCGAGCGGCTCTTCGGCCAGTTCAACCGCGGACTGAAGGTCGGGCGCAATGCCGACGGGACGGTAGCCGAGCCCCTCCAATATGGCTTCCAGCTCCATCGCGACGAGCATTTCGTCTTCAACAATCAGGATATTTGCGGCGTCCATGATCCCAGTCGGCAGTTGTCACTTTTGTTATACCGGCGAACTCTTGTTGTGAGGCATCGTTCCCCAGAACGGGACGAACTGCCGATTCATCAACTGGCTCCGCAGACAGGTTTTGCGCGTGGGCACTGTCGGGAAGCAACGGCGTTTCACGCTTCGTGAAGGTCAACATCGGCACAGCGGGTTGGAGCATTCCAGCCGTAAGCGCGGAGCATTTCGCAAGCGAAGGCACCGCCCTTGAGCGATATGCGGCCCGCTTCCCGGTCACCGAGATCAACAGCAGCTTTCACCGGCCCCATCGGCTGTCGACATGGGAGCGATGGCGGGACAGCGTTCCCGATGACTTCCGGTTTTCCGTGAAGATCCCGAAGACGATCACCCATCAGGCAAAACTGGTAAACTGCGCCGACCTGCTTACCGACTTCCTGCCGCAGGCCGAGGCGCTTGGGTCGAAACTCGCGGTACTCCTGGTGCAACTACCACCCAAGCTGGCGTTCGATGCGGCGATCGCAGCACCATTCTTCAAGCTGCTGCGGAGCCGCACCGCCGCGGCCCTGGTCTGCGAGCCGCGGCACCCGAGCTGGTTCGAAGCCGATGCGGAGGCACTATTGGCCGAGGAGCGCGTCGCCCGAGTGGCCGCCGATCCGGCGATTTGCGAAACCGCGTCCCGGCCGGGCGGATGGCGCGAACTGGCGTACTGGCGGCTTCACGGCTCGCCGGTCATCTACCGGTCGAGCTATGCTGATCGGCTCGGTGATATCGCCCGCTCGATCAGGGCCGAAGAAGCGCCGGAGGCCTGGTGTATTTTCGACAATACCGCCTCTTCAGCGGCAACCGGCGATGCATTGTCCCTTATGGACGCATGCCAGGAATAGTACCCTAGTTACGGACTAGACATTGTAGCTTGTCCAGCGTATCGCCGGTGCATGGCTACGCAGATCGACATTGGCGAGTTCGACGAGTACGGTAACGCCTCGTCTGGTGCACGCGCGCTGGAGAACAGCATCTATGGCACCGCCGAGGCGCTCCGCTCCCTGCGCGATGCGAATCGCCGGGCCGTGCGCCCGGAATCGCGGGTCGCCTTTCCCCGGCGCGACAATGTCCGGATTGCGATCGAACATGTGGTCCGTGCGCTGTTCCCGCGTCGGCTCGGCGGGCTTCACGACAGCATCGCCGATGAAGACGCTTTCGTGTTTCGGGAACTTGAAGCCGGTCTGTCCTTCCTGACCGGAGAGATTGCGTCGGAGACCCGTTATTGGGAGGCGCAGGCGACCGCATCGTTCGAGCCTGGCAGGGCCGAGGAACTTGCCCGATTCTTCTGCGAGACGCTGCCGCGGGTGCGGGAGCTGGTCGACAGCGACATTGACGCCGCCTTCCTCGGCGATCCGTCGGTGCGCACCATCGAGGAAATCCTCGTCAGCTATCCGGGCGCCCACGCCATCCTCTACCACCGGCTGGCGCACGAGCTGCACAAGCTCGGCGCACCGATCGTCGCCCGAATGATCTCCGAAGATGCCCATGCCCGGACCGGAGTCGACATCCACCCTGGCGCCACTGTCGGGCCGAGCTTCTTCATCGATCACGGCACCGGAGTCGTGATTGGCGAAACCTGCGTGATCGGCGCGCGAGTGCGGCTTTACCAGCAGGTTACGCTGGGCGCTCGGGCGCCGCATGGACTCTCCGCCCGCCGCCCGCTCACCCATTATGCTCGCCACCCGGTGGTGGAGGACGATGTGGTGATCTACGCCGGCGCCACCATCCTCGGGCGGGTGACCATTGGCGCTCGGGCGATCATCGGTGGCAACTCCTGGGTACTCGACGATGTGCCTGCCGGCGCCATCGTCAGTCAGCCTCGCGCCACGACGGTCACCGGGCTCGAGGCGGAGCGGGAGCGGCAGCGCCTGTTCGGCGGCAACTGAGCAATCGATCAACGGTTGGTCGAAACGGCGAAGCGAGGAACAGCGGACCTTCCCCCCTGTTGAGCATGCGGGACCACTTCCCTCATCATACAGGAGTAATTGCATGAGCGACCGTATCGCATCCGCCGTGTTCGACAGCCGCGACGAAGCGCAGCGCGCCATTGAGGAACTTCGCTCCGCCGGCGTCGACGAGAGCGCCATTTCCGTGGTTGGACAGCAGGGCGAGGAATCGTCCGAGCATGTCGGTGACGGTGAGGATGATAGCGCCGGCGAAAAGACTGGAAGCTTCATCAGCAAGACGGCAGCCGGCGCGGGCGTCGGCGCATTGCTCGGCGTTGCAGCGCTCGCAATTCCCGGCGTTGGGCCGCTGGCCGCGGCAGGCGCCATTGCCTCATCCGCAATCCCGGGTGCAGCGCTGACCGGAACCGCGATTGGTGCGGCTGCCGGCGGCGTCGGCAGTTTGCTGACGGATCACGGAGTCAGCGACGAGGACGCGAGCTATTACGAAGAGCATATCAACCGCGGCGGCATCTTCGTGTCCGTTGATACGGACCGCGCCGGCGTTGGTGCCGAGACGGCGCGGGACATTATCTATCGCGCCGGTGGTCACAGCTCGAGCCGCACGCGCGAAACTGCCACTACCTACTAAGCACTGGAGGGGCTGCGGCGCGCCCGCAGCCCCTCTTTCACTTATTGACCGTTTACATTCACCTTGTCGGGCGGCTGCGTGCCGTCCTTGCGGTTGGGGCTGCCGGGAAGGTTGGGGCGCGCCTGGACGGTTGAGTCCACCGCAACATCGTTGCCTGCAAGCTGAGCATTGCCCGCCTGTTCGAGCGCCTGCTGCGGGTCGGCGCCGTTCTCCGCCGAATTTTCAAGGACGGCGGCGGCCGCGGGATCGGACTGGTTGGCTGCTTCCTTTAGTTGATCTTCGTTGGACTTGCCGCAGGCGGCGAGCAGGAGCAGGGCTGCGATAGGGAAAGCGCGGGTCATTGGTCCTCCTGAAGCGCTGGAGGGTCATCAACCGGCGCGGGCGGCATTTGTTGCCGCAAGAATGCGCCCCACCCCTTTTCATCCGTCACGATTTCGCTATATGGGACCCATCCACACATAAACGGCTCCGCCGCACCCATTGGTGCGCCCGGGGCTTTTCCCGTCCTTCCCGGGACAGGGCCCGAACCAGCGCACGGGCTCCACGCATTGGGAAGGAGGAACGGGACCAAGCGCCCCACATCATTCCCGGTACCGCCGGGACTCACCTGACGCCGGACCTGTCCGGCGGTCAGCAGCGCAGGGAATATCATGGCGACCAAAGCGATCGACGCACCGGCCACGACACTCGGCCGTTCCAAGACCTCGCGGCGCATCCGCAAGATCTTCGGTAACATCCACGAGATCAGCGAGATGCCGAACCTCATCGAGGTTCAGCGCGAAAGCTACGAGCAGTTCCTGCGTTCCGATCCCTCGACCGGCTATGTCTCCGGTCTCGAGAAGACGCTTCGCTCGGTGTTCCCGATCCAGGATTTCGCCGGCACCGCGCACCTCGACTTCGACCGCTATGAGCTGGAAGATCCCAAGTTCGACACGGACGAGTGCCGTCAGCGCGGGCTGACCTATGCCGCGCCGATGCGCGTCACGCTGCGCCTCACCAGCTTCGAGATTGACCCCGAGACGGAAGCCCGCTCGGTCATCGATATCAAGGAGCAGGACGTCTACATGGGCGACATGCCGCTCATGACGCAGAACGGCACCTTCATCGTCAACGGCACCGAGCGCGTGATCGTCAGCCAGATGCACCGCTCGCCGGGCGTTCTGTTCGACCATGACCGCGGCAAGACCCATGCGTCGGGCAAGTATCTCTTCGCCGCCCGCGTGATCCCGTATCGCGGTTCGTGGCTCGACTTCGAGTTCGACGCCAAGGACATCGTCAACGTCCGCATCGACCGCAAGCGCAAGCTGCCGGTCACCGCCCTCCTCCATGCGCTGGGCCTCACCAGCGAGGAAATCCTGAACCAGTTCTACGGCCGCGTGACCTATGTGCGCGGTGCCAACGGCTGGCAGATCCCCTATGTCGCCGAGCAATGGCGCGGTCAAAAGCCGATGTACGACGTCGCCAATGCCGATACCGGCGAGGTGGTGTTCAAGTCGGGCGAGAAGATCACCCCGCGTCGTGCCAATCAGGCCGGCAAGGACGGTCTCGCCAATCTCATCATCCCGACCGAGGAAATCTTCGGCCGCTATTCGGCTTACGACCTCATCAACGAGAGCACGGGTGAGATTTACATCGAGGCGGGTGACGAGGTCACCGCCGAGAATCTAGAGAAGCTGGACAAGGCCGGCGTCGGCACGCTCGAGCTGCTGGACATCGACTTCGTCAACACTGGTCCCTGGATCCGCAACACGCTGAAGGCCGACAAGGCCGAGGACGGCGACCAGGCGCTGGCCGACATTTACCGCGTCATGCGCCCCGGCGAGCCGCCGACGCGCGAGACCGCGGACGCATTGTTCTACGGCCTGTTCTTCGATCCGGAACGCTACGACCTGTCAGCCGTCGGCCGCGTGAAGCTCAACATGCGCCTTGGCCTCGACGCCGAGGACACGGTCACCACCCTGCGCCGCGAGGACATCATCGCGGTTGTCCAGGAACTGGTGAACCTCAAGGACGGCAAGGGCGACATCGACGACATCGACAACCTTGCGAACCGCCGTGTCCGCTCGGTCGGCGAATTGCTTGAGAACCAGTATCGCGTCGGCCTCCTGCGCATGGAGCGTGCGGTCAAGGAGCGGATGAGCAGCGTCGACGTGTCGACGGTCATGCCGAACGACCTCATCAACGCCAAGCCGGCGGTGGCCGCGGTGCGCGAATTCTTCGGCTCGTCGCAGCTGTCGCAGTTCATGGACCAGACCAACCCGCTGTCCGAAGTCACCCACAAGCGCCGCGTCTCGGCGCTCGGGCCGGGTGGTTTGACCCGTGAGCGCGCGGGCTTTGAGGTTCGCGACGTTCACCCGACCCACTATGGCCGCATCTGCCCGATCGAGACTCCGGAAGGCCCGAACATCGGCCTCATCAACTCGCTCGCCAGCTTCAGCCGGGTCAACAAGTATGGCTTCATCGAGACGCCCTACCGCCGCGTGGTCGACAACAAGGTCACCGACGAGGTCGTCTATCTGTCCGCGATGGAGGAGGCCAAGCACACGATCGCGCAGGCGAACGCTGAGCTGAACGACGACCGCACCTTCTCGGAAGATCTGGTCTCGGCCCGCCGCGCCGGCGACTTCCTGATCGCGCCGCGCGAGCAGATCACGCTGATGGACGTCAGCCCCAAGCAGCTGGTGTCGGTTGCCGCCTCCCTCATTCCTTTCCTGGAGAATGACGACGCG